>NZ_RXHX01000010.1:0-202433 GCF_005930655.1 Pseudomonas sp. FSL W5-0299 | reverse complement strand
CTTTTTGGTTCCTTTTGGCTGGGCCGGCACTCCGGGCGTTTGACAAAAGGGACTCGCCGTAAGGGCGAAACCGCCAGCCGCCGTTACCGCAGGAATGGATATATACACCTGAGAGAGACAGGTCGGCTGTCAGGCCGCCTTCGCGGGCAAGCCTCGCTCCTACACCAAATACCATCGCCAACAAAAAAAATGCCCCGATCTCTCGACCAGGGCATTTTTCGTTTAACGCAACTTACACAGACAAACCCGAAGCCTTAGTGAGAAACCGCCCCACTCGCCCCCAAACCGGTCTGCGAACGAACAAACTGCGGGAAGAACAGCGCACGCTCATTAACGCCAGCCGCCGACTTGTCAGTGATCGAGAAGAACCAGATCCCGATAAACGCAATGGCCATCGAGAACAGCGCCGGGTACTCATACGGGAAGATAGCCTTCTCGTGATGCAGGATCTGCACCCAGATGGTTGGACCCAGCACCATCAAACCAACCGCACTCACCAGACCCAACCAGCCGCCGATCATTGCACCGCGAGTGGTCAGCTTCTTCCAGTACATGGAAAGCAGCAGCACCGGGAAGTTACAGCTCGCTGCGATGGAGAACGCCAGGCCCACCATGAACGCGATGTTCTGGCTTTCGAACAGAATGCCCAAGCCGATCGCCAGCACTGCCAAAGCGATGGTGGTGATTTTCGAGACACGGATCTCGTCCTTCTCGTTGGCCTTGCCTTTCTTGATCACGCTGGCATACAGGTCGTGAGACACCGCCGAAGCACCGGCCAGGGTCAAACCGGCAACCACCGCCAGAATGGTCGCAAACGCTACCGCCGAGATAAAGCCCAGGAAAATACTGCCACCCACCGCGTTGGCCAGGTGCACCGCCGCCATGTTGTTGCCACCCAACAGCGCGCCAGCAGCATCTTTAAAGGCCGGGTTGGTGCTGACCAGCAGGATCGCGCCGAAGCCGATGATGAAAGTCAGGATGTAGAAGTAGCCAATGAAGCCGGTTGCATACAGCACGCTCTTGCGAGCTTCTTTTGCGTCACTCACGGTGAAGAAGCGCATCAGGATGTGCGGCAGGCCAGCGGTACCGAACATCAATGCCAGGCCAAGGGAGAACGCCGAGACCGGGTCTTTCACCAGACCGCCGGGGCTCATGATCGCTTCGCCTTTGGCGTGAACCTTGATCGCCTCGGAGAACAGTGTGCTGAAGTCAAAGTTGACGTGCTTCATCACCATCAGCGCCATGAACGAGGCACCGGACAGCAACAGCACAGCCTTGATGATCTGCACCCAAGTGGTCGCCAGCATGCCGCCAAACAGCACGTACATGCACATCAGGACGCCGACCAGGATCACTGCTACGTGGTAATCCAGACCGAACAGCAACTGGATCAGCTTGCCGGCCCCGACCATTTGCGCGATCAGGTAGAACGCCACCACCACCAGCGAACCGCAAGCGGACAGCGAGCGAATCTGGGTTTGCCCAAGGCGGTAGGACGCCACATCGGCAAAGGTGTACTTACCCAGGTTACGCAGGCGCTCGGCGATCAGAAACAGAATGATCGGCCAGCCCACCAGGAAGCCGATCGAGTAGATCAGGCCATCGTAGCCGGAAGTGAACACCAGGGCGGAAATACCCAGGAAGGACGCCGCCGACATGTAGTCACCGGCAATCGCCAGACCATTCTGGAAACCGGTGATCTTGCCGCCGGCCGCATAGTAGTCGGCCGCCGAGTTATTTTTCTTGGAAGCCCAGTAGGTGATATACAAAGTCGCGCCGACGAACGCCACGAACATCAGAATCGCGGCGACGTTCAGCGGTTGTTTCTGAACCGCGCCGGTCAGGGCTTCAGCCGCCCAGGCACCCGGTGCGAATGCTGCAACGCTCAATAGAGCCAATAGACGCCGGATCATTGCTGAGCCTCCTTGAGAATCAGATTGTTCAGGTCGTCGAATTCGCCATTGGCGCGTCGTACATAGATCGCTGTCAGGATAAAGGCCGAGAGAATCAGCCCGACACCAATCGGTATCCCCCAGGTAATCGAAGAATCGGGGCTGATTTTCGCTCCCAGAATATGCGGCCCGTAAGCAATCAAAAGGATGAATCCGGAGTAAAGCCCAAGCATGATCGCCGAAAGAATCCAGGCGAACCTTTCTCGCTTACTAACCAGCTCCTTGAAGCGCGGGCTGTTTTGAATCGAGAGGTAAATGCTGTCGTTCATTGTTTTTATCCTCGCAGCACAGATTAAAGTTGGAACGTTATCCACTCTATGCGGCTGCGGGGCAGGTTCCAGACGACCTTAGTATTAGAACGACATGACAGAATCGCCATTTTCTGGTGTGACGCAACTTTTGTAGGAGCCAGGCTTGCCGGCGAAGGCGTCCTCACGATCGCTTTCGCCGGCAAGCCTGGCTCCTACAAAAAAAAACAAAAGGCCCGTTGGCAATATGCCAAGGGGCCTTGATAGGTGCTGACTAGAGCCGTCAGCTCAAATCACTTGATCCAGTCTGCAACGCGCTCAGGGTGTTTGGCCACCCAATCTTTCGCCGCGGCGTCAGGCTTGGCGCCGTCTTGAATCGCCAACATGACTTCGCCGATTTCGTCTTTCGAGGCCCACTGGAAGTTCTTCAGGAACTTGGCAACTTCCGGCGCCTTGGTGGCCAGTTCTTTGCTGCCGATGTTGTTCACGGTTTCAGCCGCGCCATAAACGCCTTTCGGGTCGTCCAGGAAGCGCAGTTTCCACTTGGCGAACATCCAGTGCGGTACCCAACCGGTCACAGCGATGGATTCGTTTTTCTTCTCGGCACGGGTCAGCTCGGCAATCATGCCGGCGCCGGAACTGGCCTTGAGTTGATACCCGGTCAGATCGTAATCCTTGATCGCCTGCTCGGTTTTAAGCATCACGCCCGAACCGGCGTCGATGCCGACGATGCGTTTTTTGAAGGTGTCGTCAGTTTTCAGGTCATCGATGGTTTTAGCCTTGACGTACTCCGGCACGATCAAGCCGATTTTTGCATCCTTGAAGTTCGGACCGTAATCGACGACTTGATCCTTGTTCTTGGTCCAGTATTCGCCGTGAGTCACCGGCAGCCAGGCGGACAACATGGCGTCGAGTTTGCCGGTGGCCACACCCTGCCACATGATCCCGGTGGCGACGGCTTGCAGTTTCACGTCATAACCCAGCTTTTGCTTGATCACTTCGGCGGCCACATGCGTGGTCGCGACGCTGTCGGACCAACCGTCAACGTAACCGATGCTCAGGGTTTTGCTCTCGGCATTGGCCATTGTGGAGCCAATCGCGAGCACCAGAGCGGCACCTGCGCCTAAAAGTCGTCGCATCTTCATCGTTACTTCCCCGAAAGTGCTGCGCTCGACGGGTGCCGAGTCGCGTCAACGTATTGTTATGGTGCACAGCGCCCCCATCACGCCCACCGCAAACTCGTTCGAACATCAGCGTGATTTTCCATGGGAGCACTGATGCCTCGATAATCAACCTGACGACAACCGGAACCTGTGCTGTCAGCGACCTCAAGGCATCGAGAAACGACATCAGAACGCCATTAATCACGACCGCCTGGAGTGCGCCGACCAATCCGCCCGAACTTTGCATGTCAAAATCATGCAAGCCCCCTAGCGCGGGGCAAATGAAGGTAACATGCGCGGCTTTGCTCCCAGACGGCCTGACCATGCCCGCGACCTCCCGCTTTCCTTTTCTGGCTTATCTCTTCGCTTGCCTGCTGGGGCTGTTTGCCCTTGGCGGCTTTTGGTACGGCCTTGGCAAACCGGTGATTCTGCCGGACGTGGCCAGCGCGACGCACAAGCTGCAATGCGCCTCCTACACCCCGTTCGACAAGGACCAGTCGCCGTTCGACGTGCCGTTCAAGTTGCGCCCCGAGCGCATGGACGCCGACCTCGCGCTGCTGGCCAAAAGCTTCGAGTGCATCCGCACCTATTCCATGACCGGCCTCGAGGCGTTGCCCGACCTGGCGCGCAAGCATGGTTTGAAACTGATGATTGGCGCCTGGGTCAACAGCAACCCGGTGGACACCGAGAAAGAAGTCGACCTGCTGATCGCCTCGGCCAACGCCAACGCGGACGTGGTGACCTCGGTGATCGTCGGCAACGAAACCCTGCTGCGCAAGGAAGTCACGGGTGCGCAGTTGGCAAAGCTGATCAATAAAGTCAAAAGCCAGGTCAAGCAACCGGTGACTTACGCCGATGTCTGGGAGTTTTGGCTCAAGCACCCGGAAATCGCCCCGGCAGTGGATTTCCTGACCATCCATTTGCTGCCGTACTGGGAAGATGATCCCTCGAACATCGATGCCGCGCTGCAGCATGTGGCCGAAGTGCGTCAGGTGTTCGGCAACAAATTCGCGCCCAAGGACGTGGTGATTGGCGAAACCGGCTGGCCGAGCGAAGGCCGTCAGCGCGAAACCGCCCTGCCGAGCCGGGTTAACGAAGCCAAGTTCATTCGCGGTTTTGTCATCATGGCCGAGCAGCAAGGCTGGCATTACAACCTGATCGAAGCTTTCGACCAGCCCTGGAAGCGCGCCAGCGAAGGTGCGGTCGGTGGTTACTGGGGGTTGTTCGATGCCAATCGCCAGGACAAAGGCGTGCTGGCCGGTCCCGTGTCGAACGTGCCGTACTGGTCGCAGTGGCTGGCCGTTGGCGGCTTGATTTTTCTTGGCACGCTGATCCTTGGCGGGCGTGTACGCACCACCCGCGCTGCACTGGTGCTGCCGCTGCTCGGCGCACTGGCGGCGTGCTCGATTGGCGCCTGGGGTGATCTGGCGCGAGTCACGACGCGCTTTGCCAGTGAATGGTTGTGGGTGGCGTTGCTGACGGGGTTGAATCTGTTGGTGCTGGCGCATGCCGCATTGACGCTGAGCGCTCGTACCGGTTGGCGTGAGCGGGCGTTCAATGCACTGGAGCGTCGAGCAGGCTGGCTGGTCGCCGGAGCAGGTTTTGCGGCGGCGGTGATGATGCTTGAACTGGTGATCGACCCGCGTTATCGCAGCTTTCCAAGTGTCGCCTTCATACTGCCGGCGCTGGTTTACCTGTGCCGCCCAGTGAGCGCGGCGCGCCGTGAAATCGCCCTGCTGACCTTCATCATTGGCGCCGGCATTGCACCGCAGCTGTTCCGTGAAGGGTTGCAGAACCAGCAAGCCTGGGGTTGGGCGCTGGTGAGTGTTTTGATGGTGGCGATGTTGTGGCGCTGTTTGCGGGTTCGCAAGGCGTAATCTTCAGCGCAGCTGGTGGCCTCTTCGCGCGCAAGCCACGCTCCCACAGGTTCGGCGAATACAGATGTTGTGTACGACGAAGATCCTGCAGGAGCGAGGCTTGCCCGCGAAGACGGACTATCAGGCGCTACGGGAGGCCCGGACCAGCCGCAACCCGGCAATCACTACCGCAAAAACGGCCAAGGTCGTGTTGTACAACGCCAGCGCCGGAAACCCGAACACCAGCGCCAGCACTGCCAGCCACCACCCTGCCCGGCCCGGCACCACAAACCCGATGATCGCAGCGGCCAGTGCAGCAAAGCCCAACACCTTGAAGTGAATCATCAAGCCCAGGTTCGAACGAATCTGGCATTCCCAGCGGCTCGCCTCGTCCACGCAGATGCCAACCCACTGCGCATCCTCCATAAAGCCATAACGCGCGCCATAACTGGCGGCCAGCCATAATGGCAGCAGAACGAGTAGCAGAATCACGGGCAGACGGCGGGACATGAAGCACTCCAATAAACGAAAACGGCGGCCAGCTTAATCCTCCGGCAGCGCTAAGCAAACGCGCGTAACAGATAATTAGTCACGAAATAGCTGCAAAGTGTATCGTCCAGCTACTATTGATCCGAAATTCGCCCAGATTGGTGCCGCAGCATGGCACTTTGGCGCAAACCCCGTGGTCATAGCCTGCGAACTTCATTCGGCACCTTCCTCTAAGGGATCTAGTCATGCTCCGTTCCTTGCGCTTCGCCGCCCTGTTTGGCGGCCTTATTTTGAGTGCGTCCGCACTGGCGGTCGATATCGACGCCGCCAGTTATGGCTACCCCTTGACCAACCCGTTCGAGGCGACCATTGCCACGACTCCGCCGGACCTGCGCCCGGAGTTACCGCTGGACGACGACATCGATCAGCAGACTCGCAGCGTGACTCTGCGCCCGGAGCGTGCATTCGAACTGCCAGACAATTTCTGGCCGGTCAAAAAGCTGACCTATCGTATTGCCACCCAGGACAAGGCTGCGCCGCTGATCTTCCTGATCGCCGGCACCGGTGCGCGTTATGACAGCAGCCTCAATGAATACCTGAAAAAGCTCTACTACAAGGCCGGTTATCACGTGGTGCAACTGTCGTCGCCCACCAGTTTCGACTTTATGAGCGCGGCCTCACGCTTTGCCACACCGGGTATCACCAAGGAAGACGCCGAAGACATGTACCGGGTGATGCAGGCCGTGCGGGCGCAAAACCCGCACGTTGCCGTCACCGATTACTACCTGACCGGTTACAGCCTGGGCGCGCTGGACGCGGCCTTCGTCGCGCACCTGGACGAAACCCGTCGCAGCTTCAACTTCAAGAAAGTCTTGCTGCTCAACCCGCCGGTCAACCTCTACACCTCGATAACCAACCTGGACAAGCTGGTCCAGACCGAGGTCAAGGGCATCAACAACAGCACCACGTTTTATGAACTGGTGCTGAACAAACTGACTCGCTACTTCCAGCAAAAAGGCTACATCGACCTCAACGATGCCCTGCTCTACGACTTCCAGCAGTCCAAGCAGCACCTGACCAACGAGCAGATGGCCATGCTGATCGGCACTTCGTTCCGCTTTTCGGCGGCCGACATTGCCTTCACCTCGGACCTGATCAATCGTCGCGGCCTGATCACCCCGCCGAAATACCCGATCACCGAAGGCACCAGCCTCACGCCGTTCCTCAAGCGTGCGCTGCAATGCGACTTCGACTGCTACATCACCGAGCAAGTGATCCCGATGTGGCGCGCCCGCACCGACGGCGGCAGCCTGCTGCAACTGATCGACCAGGTCAGCCTGTATGCGCTCAAGGATTACCTGCACGACAGCCCGAAAATCGCCGTCATGCACAACGCCGACGACGTGATCCTCGGCCCTGGCGACCTCGGTTTCCTGCGCAAGACTTTCGGCGACCGCTTGACCGTTTATCCACTGGGCGGCCATTGCGGCAACCTAAATTACCGCGTCAACAGCGACGCTATGCTGGAGTTCTTCCGTGGCTAAATACCTCCTGCTTATCGCTGCGTTACTCTGTGCAGGCGTCGCCAATGCCGACAACAGCAAAGCCAACGCACCTGTCGTGGTCGACAGTGACGGTTTCAAGGAACCGCTGAGCAAACTCAAGTTCAACCCGGGGCTGGATCAGCGCGAGTTCGAACGTTCCACGCTCAATGCGCTGAACGTCTACGATCCGCTGGAAGAGTGGAACCGCCGGGTTTATCACTTCAACTACCGCTTCGACCAATGGGTGTTCCTGCCGGTAGTCGACGGTTATCGCTACATCACCCCGAGTTTCCTGCGCACCGGCGTGAGCAACTTCTTCAATAACATCGGCGATGTGCCGAACCTGATGAACAGCCTGCTGCAGTTCAAGGGCAAGCGTTCGATGGAAACCACCGCACGCCTGTTGCTCAACACCACCATCGGCATCGCCGGCCTGTGGGACCCGGCCACGGCCATGGGCCTGCCGCGCCAGAGCGAAGACTTCGGCCAGACCCTGGGCTTCTACGGTGTACCGGGCGGCGCTTATTTCGTGTTGCCGATCCTCGGCCCGTCGAACATCCGCGACACCGGCGGCCTGGTGGTGGACTTCAGCGCCGAATCGGCGATCAACTTCCTGAACGTCTCGGAAGTCAGCTCCAACCATCCTGAGGTCTGGGCCCTGCGCGGCGTCGACAAGCGCTACCAGAACAGCTTCCGCTACGGCCAGCTGAACTCGCCGTTCGAGTATGAGAAGGTGCGCTACGTGTACACCGAGTCACGCAAGTTGCAGATCGCCGAGTAATTTCATCGGCAACAAAAAAGGCCATTCGATTCGCGTCGAATGGCCTTTTTTATGAGGTCTCTCAAGCACCAAAAAACCAATGTGGGAGATTCTATGTTTGGGGGGAACACCCAAACATAGAATTTGGCTTGTATTCGGTTTGGTTTTTCATCAGGGCAAACATCACTCTGGCCAGCTTGCGTGCCAGGATAACCAAGGCCTGAGTGCCTTTTAGACCTCTGTCCAGATAGCGTTCGTAGTACGGCTTCCAGGTCGGCGAACGGCTGGCAGCCATAGCGCTATTGTGAAACAAGCGCCGGAACTCCGAGTCCCCTCGTTTAGAGAGTCGGCGCTTTTGATCCTTTTGTCCTGACTGCCTCACACGCGGATCCATGCCGAGGAAGGCGACGTACTCGTCGCTGTTGGCAAATTCCCCACGCATAAAAGCAGTGGCCGCTGCGGTGGCCGTCAGGAGCCCTACGCCCTCGATGGCCTGGCAACGCTTCACCTGATCATCAATCCCACCTTCCTCAGCAATTTCCTTGAGCGTTTTCTGAATCATCTTTTCGAACTGGGCAATGGCGGCCAGAAGCTGGTTGAAGTGCTCTTTCAGCAAGGATTCGTTTTTCCAGCTCTGCTTGAGTGCAACACAGGCCCGGACCAACTGAGCCCGACGGCGAAGCAGGCTTTTCATTTGTGTGTAAGCCTTCGGTGGCGGATTCCAGATCCTCAATCTGTCGGATTCGCGGCTCAAGTAACGGGCCAGCAGTTCGGCATCCAACGTATCTGTTTTCGCCCTCATGCCTATTCCATCGCGGTATTTGTTGAGGCGACTGCCATCGATGACGTAAACGTCATGGCCCATTTCATGGGCCATTTCCGTTGTATCAAGGTGATAGATATTGGTCGCTTCTAGCGCGATAGCGCTGTGCGCTGGCAGCGTCTTGAGCCATTGCTTCAAGGTTGATCGCTTGTTCGCGATATTTAGGGTCTTTTCCAGGTCGGATCGATAGATAACGATCTCGTCCTTCGCCACATCCACACCGACGACCACCTGCGAATCCAGGATTGTCATGGCACACCCTCCGAGCTAGGGTTTAGATACTTGACGGGGTTCACCGTTGCGCTGGCTTGTTTCTATCGTCGGTCCGAGCCGATGCATTCCTTATCGGCGCATTAGGTGAAGGGGTGGGACGAAGTCTCCCACGGTCTGTACTGGTTAGAGTCAGATGACGAGCTTTAGTCCCACCCACCCCTTCAAGTCTAAACATACAAGCGAGCCTGCTCGCGATGGGGCCAGCACAGTCAACATCTATGCTGACTGAAACACCGCTATCGCGAGCAGGCTCGCTCCCACACTTGGAAAGTGCCCAGCTTCTAGCCTTTCAGTGTTTTCCAGATTTTGCTGGCGACCATAACACCCGCCAGCACCACAGCTCCGGCCACAATCCCCGCCACCGCATTCAGCAACGTCGGCACGATAAACCCGGCACCGCCAGCCCCTGCACTGACGCTTTCAATCCAGTGATGAACCACCGGCACGCCATGGGTCAGAATCCCGCCGCCCACCAGGAACATTGCTGCCGTGCCGATCACCGACAGGCCTTTCATCATGTACGGCGCTGCGCGCAGAATCCCGCCGCCGATGCTTTTGGCCATCTGCCCGGGCTTCTGGGTCAGCCACAGGCCGAGATCATCAAGCTTGACGATACCCGCCACCAGGCCATAGACACCGATAGTCATGACGATGGCAATACCCGACAGCACGATAACCTGCTGAGTCAACGACGCATCTGCCACGGTGCCGAGGGTGATGGCGATGATTTCCGCCGACAGGATGAAGTCGGTGCGGATAGCGCCCTTGATCTTGTCTTTCTCGAACGCCACCAGATCAACGGCCGGATCGGCCACGGCTTCGACCAGCTCGGCATGTTCGGCCTGATCTTCAGCCTTGCTGTGCAGGAATTTGTGGGCGAGTTTCTCGAAACCTTCGAAACACAGGTAGGCGCCACCGACCATCAACAGTGGGGTGACCAGCCACGGGATGAACACGCTGATCGCCAGCGCGGACGGTACCAGGATCAGTTTGTTGAGAAACGAGCCCTTGGCCACGGCCCAAACGACCGGTATTTCCCGTTCGGCACGCACGCCGCTGACCTGCTGGGCATTGAGCGCCAGATCGTCACCGAGCACGCCGGCGGTCTTCTTGGCGGCCATTTTGGTCATCAACGCCACATCGTCGAGAACGGCGGCGATGTCGTCGATCAGCATCAGCAAACTGCTTCCTGCCATAAATCAGGTTTCCTTCTTGAATGAATGCCGCGCAGCATAGCGCGACCGAGCGCCACACGGGGCATTCTTGAGCGCCGCGCGAGGCCGGTGATACCATGCGCAACCGCCAGAACAGGCAAGGAACCCCCTGGTTTATGAGCACTATCCGCGAGCGCAACAAAGAACTGATCCTGCGTGCCGCCAGTGAAGAATTTGCCGACAAGGGCTTCGCAGCGACCAAAACCAGTGATATCGCAGCCAAGGCGGGATTGCCCAAGCCCAACGTCTATTACTACTTCAAATCCAAGGAAAACCTCTACCGCGAGGTCCTGGAAAGCATCATCGAGCCGATTCTGCAGGCGTCGACGCCGTTCAACGCCGACGGTGTGCCCAGCGAAGTGCTGAGTGGCTACATTCGCTCGAAAATCCGCATCTCCCGCGACTTGCCTTTCGCCTCCAAGGTATTCGCCAGCGAAATCATGCACGGCGCCCCGCACCTGAGTGCCGACCTGGTCGAACAGCTCAACGGCCAGGCCAAGCACAACATCGACTGCATCCAGACCTGGATCGACCGCGGCCAGATCGCCCCGATCGACCCTAACCACCTGATGTTCAGCATCTGGGCCGCGACGCAGACCTATGCTGACTTTGACTGGCAGATCACGGCCATTACTGGCAAGGCCAAGCTGGATGAAGAGGACTATGAAGCGGCGGCGCAGACGATAATTCGGCTGGTGCTGAAGGGGTGTGAGCCCGACTGATAGACCGCGGTGCGCCGCCTTCGCGAGCAAGCCCGCTCTCACAGTGAATCCTCAGCGATCACTAAATCTGCGATTAACGCAAATCCCTGTGGGAGCGAGCCTGCTCGCGAAAGGGGCAACCTGATTTCAAATCAAACCCAGATCGCATCCCACAGCGGGTAGTCGCCAAGCCGCTCTACCAACCCGGCCCGCAACGGGTTGGCCACGATGTACCGGGCCAACTTCACCAAATCCTCCTCCCGGCGCAGTGCTCGATCATGAAAGCCTTGCTGCCAAAGGCTGATCTTACGACCGGTGCAACGGTTTACCGATTTAGTACTCAATGATTTAGTCCGTTGCATCAGCCCACTCAGCGATCCGCGCTGCAACTCGATCAACCAATGGAAATGGTCAGGCATGACAACCCAGGCCAATGAGTTGGCACAATCTTGATCTTGAGCGGCGCGAAACTGCGCTACGACCAATCTGCCCAATGCGACATCGTTGAATACAGGTTGTCTTCCAAGTGTGTTGGTGGTCAGCAGGTAAATTCGGTTGGGCTCGGCAAAGCGACCAAGGCGTAAGCGATGTGAAGCGGATAGATCAGGCATTCCTTTGCCTCTCTCAAATTGATGGCATCAGAAGGCTAGACCTTAAAATGCTAGAGGGAGTGGCAGACGTTTAGCTGGATGTGTCTGATAGATTGCCTTCGCGAGCAGGCTCGCTCCCACAGTGAATCTGTGGCGTACTCAAATCCGGTGTGGGAGCGGGCGTGCTCGCGAAAGCGGTGTATCAATCACCCATTAATCATGCCGTAACCCCCGCATCCGCCCTCCACCCCACCGCCTCGATCGCACTGATCGCGCACTGCTCGTCAACGTCCGACAGATCCCCGCTGACCCCCACCGCCCCCAGCACATTCCCGTCCTGATCCCGAATCAACACGCCGCCCGGTGCCGGCACGACGCTGCCTTGCCCCAGGCTGTTCAGCGCGGCGAAGAACGTCGGTCGTTGTTGGGCGTCCAGCGCCAGCAGGCGTGAGCCTTTGCCGAGGGCGATGGCGCCCCAGGCTTTGCCGATGGCGACTTGCGGGCGCAGCAGGCTGGCGCCGTCTTCGCGCTGCAAGGCAATCAAGTGCCCGCCGGCATCCAGCACCGCGATGGTCAGTGGAGCCGCGGAGATAGCACGCCCAGCGGTGATGGCCTGATCGATCAGGTTGACTGCAACTTTCAAGGTTAAAGCGCTCATGGTGCCGTCCTCATTTTGTTATAGGGAAAGCCAGTGGACTGCGCGCTTGCGTCGCAGTCCGATGCAACAAATAGAACACAATGAGTTATTTTTTTGTATACAATAATTATCGAAAAGCGCCACATGCGACGAAAAGCCACAGCAGAACGGGCTTCCGACGAATGAAACAGTCGCTTGCGAAAATGGATTGACCTGCGCCGTCCGCCGTGAATACACTCTGCGCAAAGCCACTTGTATACAATTACAAAACGTAAGAGGCACAAAACCATGAGCAAAATGAGAGCAATCGAAGCCGCCGTTCTGGTGATGCGCCGTGAAGGGGTTGATACCGCTTTTGGCATCCCGGGCGCCGCGATCAACCCGCTGTACTCCGCCTTGCAGAAGGTTGGTGGCATCGATCACGTCCTCGCGCGCCACGTTGAAGGTGCCTCGCACATGGCCGAGGGCTACACCCGCACCAAGGCCGGCAACATCGGCGTGTGCATCGGCACCTCCGGCCCGGCCGGCACCGACATGGTCACCGGGCTCTACAGCGCCTCGGCCGACTCGATCCCGATTCTTTGCATTACCGGCCAGGCCCCCCGCGCCCGTATGCACAAGGAAGACTTCCAGGCTGTCGACATCACCGCGATCGTCAAACCAGTGACCAAGTGGGCAACCACCGTCATGGAACCGGGCCAGGTGCCTTACGCGTTTCAGAAAGCCTTCTATGAAATGCGCTCCGGCCGTCCAGGCCCGGTGCTGATCGACTTGCCGTTCGACGTGCAGATGGCTGAAATCGAATTCGACATCGATGCCTACCAACCACTGCCGCTGGCCAAGCCAACCGCTAACCGTGTGCAAATCGAGAAGGCCTTGGCCATGCTCGATCAGGCCGAGCGTCCATTGCTGGTGGCCGGTGGCGGCATCATCAATGCCGATGCCAGCGAGTTGCTGGTGGAATTCGCCGAGCTGACCGGTATCCCGGTGATCCCGACCCTGATGGGCTGGGGCACCATCCCGGACGATCACCCGCTGATGGTCGGCATGGTCGGTTTGCAGACGTCGCACCGTTACGGCAACGCCACCCTGCTCAAGTCCGACGTGGTGTTGGGCGTCGGTAACCGTTGGGCCAACCGCCACACCGGTTCGATCGATGTGTACACCGAAGGCCGCAAGTTCATTCACGTCGACATCGAGCCGACGCAAATCGGCCGCGTATTCAACCCGGACCTGGGCATCGTCTCCGACGCCGCGGCCGCGTTGACCGTGTTCATCGAAGTCGCTCGCGAATGGCAAGCCGCCGGCAAGCTGAAAAACCGCAGCGCCTGGCTGCAAGACTGCCAGCAGCGCAAAGCCAGCCTGCAGCGCAAGACTCACTTCGACAACGTGCCGGTCAAGCCGCAACGGGTTTACGAAGAGATGAACCAGGTGTTCGGCAAAGACACCTGTTACGTCAGCACCATCGGCCTGTCGCAGATTGCCGGCGCGCAGTTCCTGCACGTCTACAAGCCTCGTCACTGGATCAACTGCGGCCAGGCCGGCCCGTTGGGCTGGACCATTCCGGCAGCACTGGGCGTGGTCAAGGCCGATCCGACCCGTAAGGTCGTGGCGCTGTCGGGCGACTATGATTTCCAGTTCATGATCGAGGAATTGGCGGTGGGCGCGCAGTTCAAGCTGCCGTACATCCACGTTGTGGTCAACAATTCGTACCTGGGGCTGATTCGTCAGGCCCAGCGCGGTTTCGACATGGACTACTGCGTACAGCTGTCCTTCGATAACCTGAACGCCCCGGAACTCAACGGTTACGGTGTCGACCACGTCGCGGTGGCCGAGGGCCTCGGTTGCAAGGCGCTGCGGGTGTTCGAACCGGGTCAGATCCAGCCTGCCCTGCGCAAGGCTCAAGAGCTGATCGAAGAGTTCAAGGTGCCGGTGATCGTCGAGATTATTCTGGAGCGCGTGACCAACATTTCCATGGGCACCGAGATCAACGCCGTCAATGAATTCGAAGACCTGGCGCTGGTCGGCAACGACGCGCCAACGGCGATTTCGCTGCTCGATTAACTGCTGATCGTTCCCACTGTGGGAGCGCGCCTGTGTGGCGAGGGAGCTTGCTCCCGCTGGGTCGCGAAGCGGCCCCAAAAGCTTTGCGACTGCTTCGCAGCCGAGCGGGAGCAAGCTCCCTCGCCACACAGGCTCGCACCCACAGGGGACTGCACAAATTTACGGGAGACCACCATGCCGCGTTTCGCAGCCAACCTGTCCATGCTGTTCACTGAGCAGGATTTTCTTGCCCGTTTCGAAGCGGCCGCCAAGGCCGGCTTCAGTGGTGTCGAGTACCTGTTCCCCTACGACTTCAGCTCTGCCGAGATCAAGGCCAAGCTCGACGCCAACGGCCTGACCCAAGTGCTGTTCAACCTGCCGGCCGGTGAGTGGGCAAAGGGCGAACGCGGTATCGCGTGCCTGCCGGACCGGGTTGAAGAGTTCCGCGCCGGTGTCGATCTGGCAATCGCTTACGCGAAAGTGTTGGGCAACACCCAGGTCAACTGCCTGGCGGGTATTCGTCCACAAGGTGTCGACGATGCCACCGTGGAAAAAACCTTCGTCGCCAACCTCAAGTACGCCGCCGACAAGCTGCAAGCGGCGGGCATCAAACTGGTGATGGAAGCGATCAACACCCGCGACATCCCGGGTTTCTACCTGAACAACACGGCGCAAGCCCTGTCGATTCGCGAACAGGTCGGCAGCGCCAATCTGTTCCTGCAATACGACATCTATCACATGCAAATCATGGAGGGCGACCTGGCCCGCACCATGGCTGCGCATCTGGGCGAGATCAACCACATCCAGTTGGCCGATAACCCGGGGCGCAACGAACCGGGCACCGGTGAAATCAACTACCGCTTCCTGTTCGAACACTTGGACCGCATCGGTTATCAGGGTTGGGTTGGTTGTGAATACAAACCGCTGACCACCACTGAAGCGGGCCTGGGCTGGCTGAAAACCCACAACGCGATCTGATACCGCGTCATCGTTCTTCGCGGGCAAGCCTCGCTCCTACAGGATCAGGTTGATACGCAACAGGGCGACAGACACGTACCCGTAGGAGCGAGGCTCGCCCGCGAAGGCGTCCTCGCCGACACCCAAGAATTTTGCGAATAGAGCAATAAAAACAAGAGGAATTTCTCATGGCTAAAATCGGATTTATCGGCACCGGCATCATGGGCCACCCAATGGCGTTGAACCTGCAGAAAGCCGGTCACAGCCTGTTCCTGTCGGCGCACCACGATGCCGCCCCGGCCGACCTGATTGCCGGTGGCGCCGTCGCCCTGGCGAACCCGAAAGAAGTCGCCCAGGAAGCTGAAGTCATCATCATCATGGTGCCGGATACCCCGCAGGTCGACGACGTGCTGTTCCGCGCCGATGGCGTTGCGGCCGGCGTGGGCAAAGGCAAAATCGTTATCGACATGAGCTCGATCTCGCCGACGGCTACCAAGGCCTTCGCGGCCAAGGTCAACGAAAAAGGCGCTCAATACCTCGACGCGCCAGTGTCCGGCGGTGAAGTCGGCGCCAAGGCCGCGACCCTGAGCATCATGGTCGGCGGTGATGCCGATGCCTTCGAACGCGCACTGCCGCTGTTCCAGGCCATGGGCAAGAACATCACCCTGGTCGGTGGTAACGGCGACGGTCAGACCGCGAAAGTGGCGAACCAGATCATCGTCGCGCTGAACATTCAGGCCGTGGCCGAAGCACTGCTGTTTGCCGCGAAAAACGGTGCCGATCCCGCCAAGGTCCGTGAAGCGCTGATGGGGGGTTTCGCCTCCTCGAAGATCCTCGAAGTGCACGGCGAGCGCATGATCAAAGGCACCTTCGACCCGGGCTTCCGCATCAGCCTGCACCAGAAGGACCTGAACCTGGCTCTGCAAGGCGCCAAAGAGCTGAACATCAACCTGCCGAACACCGCCAACGCCCAGCAAGTGTTCAGCACCTGCGCAGCCATCGGCGGCAGCAACTGGGACCACTCGGCGCTGATCAAGGGCCTGGAACACATGGCGAACTTCTCGATTCGCGATAAGTAAGCCCTGCCCAAAACCCTGTGGGAGCGAGCCTGCTCGCGAAAGCGGTTTCACATTCAACATCTATGTTGGCTGACACACCGCATTCGCTAGCAGGTTAGCTCCCACAGGGATCTGAGTTGCACCTTCAAATAACAAGAATTCCGGGAGCCCGCCATGTCGGTCGATCCGCAACAATTCCTGCGCGACCTGTTCGCCACAGCCATCGACGCCGCCCATCCGCAGCAAGTCCTCGAAGCCCATTTGCCCAAAGATCGCAGCGGTCGGGTGATTGTCATTGGCGCCGGCAAAGCCGCGGCCGCCATGGCGCAGGTGGTCGAGCGTTGCTGGCAGGGTGAAGTCAGCGGTCTGGTGGTCACCCGTTACGGCCACGGCGCCCCATGCGAAAAAATCGAAGTCGTCGAAGCGGCTCACCCGGTGCCGGACGCAGCCGGTCAAGCGGTCGCCAAGCGCGTGTTTGAACTGGTCAGTAACCTGAGCGAAGACGACCGCGTGATCTTCCTGCTCTCGGGCGGCGGTTCTGCCCTGCTGGCCTTGCCGGCCGCCGGCATCACCCTCGCCGACAAGCAGTCGATCAACAAAGCCCTGCTCAAATCTGGCGCGACCATCGGCGAGATGAATTGCGTGCGCAAGCACCTCTCGGCGATCAAAGGCGGCCGCCTCGGCAAAGCCTGCTGGCCGGCCACTGTTCATACCTACGCGATTTCCGATGTGCCGGGCGACCTCGCCACCGTCATCGCGTCCGGCCCCACCGTGGCCGACCCGAGCACTTCGGCCGAAGCCCTGGCGATCCTCAAACGCTACGGCATCGACGTCCCTGCCTCGGTCCGAACCTGGCTGCAGAGCCCGGAATCGGAGACGGTCAAGCCCGGCGATCCGAGCCTGGCGCGCAGCCATTTCCAACTGATCGCCCGCCCCCAGCAATCGCTTGAAGCGGCGGCCGTGAAAGCGCGCCAGGCCGGTTTCAGCCCGCTGATCCTCGGCGACCTGGAAGGCGAATCCCGCGAAGTGGCCAAGGTTCACGCAGGCATCGCCCGGCAAGTGGTCTTGCATGGCCAACCATTGGCGGCGCCCTGCGTGATTTTGTCGGGCGGCGAAACCACCGTCACCGTGCGCGGCAATGGCCGTGGCGGGCGCAACGCCGAATTCCTGCTGAGCCTGACCGACAGCCTCAAAGGCCTGCCCGGTGTCTACGCCCTGGCCGGTGACACCGACGGCATCGACGGTTCCGAAGACAACGCCGGCGCGATCATGACCCCGGACAGCTACGCCCGCGCCGCCGCTTCCGGCCTGAGCGCCAGCGACGAGTTGGACAACAACAATGGCTACGGCTATTTCGAGGCGCTGGACGCATTGATCGTCACCGAACCGACCCGCACCAACGTCAACGACTTCCGCGCCATCCTGATCCTCGAGAGCCCTAACAATGACGCCTGATAAAAAGGTCAAAATCCTCGCCACCCTTGGCCCAGCCACCGACGGGATCGATGACATCCGTGAGCTGGTGCAGGCCGGGGTCAACATCTTTCGCCTGAACTTCAGCCACGGCGATCACGCTGACCACGCGCAGCGATACCAGTGGATTCGTGAAGTCGAGCGCCAGCTCAATTACCCCTTGGGCATTCTGATGGACCTGCAAGGCCCGAAGCTGCGGGTCGGCAAATTCGCCGAGGGCAAGGTGCAACTGCATCGCGGCCAGGCCCTGCGCCTGGACCTCGACCCGACGCCGGGCGATCAGCGCCGGGTCAACCTGCCGCATCCGGAAATCATCGCCGCACTCGAGCCCGGCATGGACCTGCTGCTGGACGACGGCAAGCTGCGTCTGCGCGTGGTCACCAAGTACGCCGACGCCATTGACACCACGGTGCTCAACGGCGGCGAACTCTCGGACCGCAAAGGCGTGAACGTGCCCCAAGCGGTGCTGGAACTGAGCCCGCTGACCGCCAAGGATCGCCGCGATTTGAGCTTCGGTCTGGAGCTGGGTGTGGACTGGGTTGCGCTGTCGTTCGTGCAGCGTCCTGAAGACATCCGCGAAGCCCGCGAACTGATCGGCGACAAGGCGTTCTTGATGGCCAAGATCGAGAAGCCATCGGCGGTGACTCAGCTGCGGGAAATCGCCGAGTTGAGCGATGCGATCATGGTCGCTCGCGGTGACCTGGGCGTGGAAGTGCCGGCGGAAAGCGTGCCGCAGATTCAGAAAAACATCATCAGCCTCTGCCGCGAACTCGGCAAACCGGTGGTGGTGGCGACGCAGATGCTCGAATCGATGCGTTTCTCCCCGGCCCCGACCCGCGCCGAAGTCACGGATGTGGCCAACGCCGTGGCTGAAGGGGCCGATGCGGTGATGCTGTCGGCGGAAACCGCCTCGGGCGAGTACCCGCTGGAAGCCGTGCAAATGATGAGCAAGATCATTCGCCAAGTGGAAAACGGCCCGGATTATCAGGCGCAACTGGACGTGAGCCGGCCGAAGGCCGAGGCGACGGTTTCCGATGCGATCAGCTGTGCGATTCGTCGCATCAGTAACGTGCTGCCGGTGGCGGTGCTGGTGAACTACAGCGAGTCCGGGACGTCGAGCCTGCGTGCGGCGCGGGAACGGCCGACGGTGCCGATCCTGAACCTGACGCCGAACCTGCAAACGGCGCGCCGCTTGACGGTGGCGTGGGGGGTGCACTCGGTGGTCAATGACAGGCTGCGGCAAGTGGACGAAGTGTGTTCGACGGCGCTAGAGATCGCGCAGGCCCAAGGCATGGCGCAACGCGGGGATACCTTGTTGATCACGGCCGGTGTGCCGTTTGGGCAACCGGGGTCGACTAACTCGTTGCGTATCGAGACCTTGATTTAGCGTCCTTACCGGCCTTTTCGCGGGCAAGCCTCGCTCCTACAGGATTTGCGTGATCCCGATATTTGGCACGATGCAAACCCTGTAGGAGCGAGGCTTGCCCGCGAAGAACGATTACTCGCTCCTCCTGACTCACAAAAAAATGCCTGCCAACCACTTCAACACCCACTGCCCCGATTGGGCGACTGCCCTGCTCAATGGTTTCAGCCAGATCTTCCTCCAGCGCCATCCGCTGTTTGGTCTGCTGTGCCTGTTGGCGATTCTTTTCACCGCACCTACCCTGCTCGGCGGTGCGCTGCTGGGCGGCGTCGCCGGGTTGCTCACCGCGCAACGACGCGGTTACGCCAAAGCCGATCGTCAGGCCGGACTGTTCAGTTACAACGGTGTCTTGCTCGGTCTTTTGCTGAGCCTGTATTTCCCTTGGTCAGCACTGTTGCCGCCGCTGATCATTGCTGCGGGCGGACTGAGTGCGATGCTTACCCAGCAATGGCTCAAACGCGTCCGGGTCAGCCATTACCTGCCTGCCTATACGGCGCCCTTCGTTGGGTTGGGCTGGGTGCTTCTGTGCTTCGCCACTCCCTCGACAAAAGCGCATCTGATCGAAATCAACACGCTGAACATGCTCGCCGCACCGCTCAAAGGCTTCGGCCAGGTGATGTTCCTCGGTCATCCGCTGGCCGGGGCGATGATTGCCGTGGGTTTGCTGATCGCTGATCGTCGCGCCTTTTGCTGGGCGTTATTGGCGTCTGTCGCGGGCATGGGCTGGAGCCTGTTGCATCACGATTTCTATACCGCATTGATCGGCCTCGGTGGCTATAACGCCGTACTCACCGCCCTCGCCTTGAGCTCGCTGCGCCAGCAGCCGTGGCTGCCGCTGGCTGGCATCGCATCAGCGTTGTTGCTGACGCCGGTGTTTTCCGCCATCGGTCTGCCGACGCTGACCGCGCCGTTCATCCTCGCCTGCTGGCTGGTCCGCACGGTTGTTCAACTGCTCGGCATCACCGCTGTCACCCGTGCGCCTTGCGCTATTGAGGAGAATCAACCTAGGCTTCGCTGATCATTGGTTCAGGCGGTATCCATGGACAGCAGCAAAAACTGGCGTGAAGAGCTTTACGTCATGGTTTTCCAAAGCGACACCAAGGCGGGGCGGCGCTTCGACGGCATCCTGCTGTTGATTATCCTCGCCAGCATCGTGATCGTGATGCTCGACAGCATCGACACGGTCCACAAGAACTACGCCGACGTGCTGGCGTACATCGAGTGGGGCTTCACCGTCATCTTCGCCATCGAATATGGCTTGCGCCTGTACTGCTCGCCCAAGCCGTTGCGCTATGCGTTCAGCTTTTATGGGCTGGTGGATCTGCTGGCAATCGTGCCCGGCATCCTGGCGCTGTATTACGCCGATGCGCAGTACCTGCTGATCATCCGGATCATTCGGATGCTGCGGATTTTCCGCGTGCTCAAGCTCAGCCCCTACCTCAAGCAAGCCAACTATTTGATGTCGGCGCTGCGCGGCAGCAAACAGAAGATCGTGGTGTTTCTGGTCAGCGTGTGCACGCTGGTGACGGTGTTCGGCACGTTGATGTACGTGATCGAAGGCCCGGAACACGGCTTCACCAGCATTCCCAAAGGCATCTACTGGGCGATCGTCACGCTGACCACGGTGGGCTTCGGCGACATCGTGCCCAAGACGCCGTTAGGCCAGGTGATTTCATCGCTGGTAATGATCACCGGTTACTCGATCATCGCCGTGCCGACCGGTATTTTCACCGCCGAACTGGCCAATGCCATGCGTGGTGAACAGCTGCAACACGACTGCCCGGTGTGCAAGAAAACCAGTCACGAACACGGTGCGGCATTCTGCTCACGGTGCGGTAACGCTCTGTTTAAGAAACGGGAATAAGCAAAGAGCTTTTTAATCTTTAAGGGTCTATGCGAGCCCGGCTATAGTCGCTGGCAAATTGCCTCACTTTTAAATCAGAACAAGGACTGCGCAGTGAAAAAACTCTTTGGCGCCTCACTTCTGGCCGCTGGCCTGGCATTGACCAGCGTGGCTCAGGCCGCACCGACCCTGCTCAACGTTTCCTACGACGTGATGCGCGATTTCTACAAGGACTACAACACTGCGTTCCAGAAACACTGGCAAGCCGAGCACAACGAGAACATCACCCTGCAGATGTCCTTCGGCGGCTCCAGCAAACAGGCGCGTTCGGTGATCGATGGCCTGCCGGCTGACGTCATCACCATGAACATGGCCACTGACATCAACGCCCTGGCGGACAACGGCAAACTGATTCCGGACAACTGGGTCACCCGCCTGCCGAACAACAGCGCACCGTTCACCTCGGCCACCGTGTTCATCGTCCGCAAAGGCAACCCGAAAGCCCTGAAAGACTGGCCTGACCTGCTCAAGGACGGCGTGCAAGTGATCGTACCGAACCCGAAGACCTCGGGTAACGGTCGCTACACCTACCTGTCTGCCTGGGGGTATGTGCTGAAAAACGGCGGTGACGAGAACAAGGCCAAGGATTTCGTCGGCAAGCTGTTCAAGCAAGCGCCGGTGCTCGATACCGGTGGCCGTGCCGCGACGACCACGTTCATGACCAACCAGCTCGGTGACGTGCTGGTGACCTTCGAAAACGAAGCGGAAATGATTGCCCGTGAGTTTGGTCGTGACCAGTTTGAAGTGATCTACCCAAGCGTCTCCGCTGAAGCCGAGCCGCCGGTGTCGGTGGTCGACAAAACCGTCGACAAAAAAGGCACCCGCGCCGCGGCCGAGGAATACCTGAAGTACCTGTGGTCCCCGGAAGGTCAGGAAATTGCAGCGGCCAACTACCTGCGTCCGCGTGACCCGGCGGTGCTGGCCAAGTACACCGATCGCTTCCCGAAAGTGGACTTCCTGTCGGTGGAGAAGACCTTTGGTGACTGGCGCACCGTGCAGAAGACCCACTTCAATGATGGCGGGGTCTTTGATCAGATCTACAGCGGCCAGTAATTCCTGAGCCCAACGAGAAAGGCGACCTGAGAAGGTCGCCTTTCTCGTGGTCGAACACAAAACCCAAGTTCACTGAAGATCCCCTGTAGGAGTGAGCCTGCTCGCGATAGCGAAGTGTCATTCAACATTGATATCAACTGACATTCTGCTATCGCGAGCAGGCTCACTCCTACAGGGTTTTTGCCCTGCCTTCACATCGGTGGGGTAACGCCATCCTTGCCCGCCGAGATCGATTGCGCAGTCAGTGTCCCGTCTGCACTTTGGGTGACGAATGTCACGATCTTCACCCCCACCTTCAGCAAACTCCTGTCCCCCGGCATCAAATTCACGATCGGCACATCCTCCGGTACCAGGATCTTCTGCTGCCCGCCCTTGTAGTTGACGGTCAACATCCGGCCATTGCTGACCACCAGATCGCCCACGCTGCCATTGGTCATGCTGCTGCCCTTGACCAGATCGAACGGCCGATGCCCGTCGCCGCTGCCCGCCAGTTCCGGTGGAAAGACGTGGACTTCCAGCGCCTTCAAGGTGCCATCGTCTTGCGGAATGGCCGCCGATCCAACGTAGCTGCCGGGTTTGATGTCTTCGATATTGGCCAGGGTAACGGCGCGGACTTTGGTGTCGTTGGTCAGGTTGATAACCACGTTTTCGCCAGTGTTGACGTGGACTTTCAAGACGTCGGGGCTGACCCCAGTGATCTCGCCGCGCACGCCAATGCGCAGGCCCGGCGCGTCGGCGGCCTGGGCCAGACCTGCCGTGACCAGGCCGACCAAGGTAACCACTGAAACACCGCGTATAAGGTGACGAAACATCGCATTCATGGAAGTGCCTTCCGGTTATGAATCGTGAAGGAGAACATAAGCACGCTATCGAACAGGATGTAAGTGAATGTATCATCGGAGCTCGATATTTTGACGCAAGGTTTATCGATGGACAGCACTCCTGTCCGTCACTCATTCCGCAAAGGAATGATTGCTATCACTCCAATCCCTCTTCTGCCGAATCCGATACCTCTTTAGCCTGCGCGCATTCCCTTCTGTTCAGCGAGACACGTTATGAACCCAGCGACCCAGGTGCCCCACGGCACCGCGACAATGACCAAAGGCATGGTGCTGCTGTTCGCCTTCTGTTGCGGCGCGATTGTGGCCAACATCTACTACGCCCAGCCGATCATCGGCCTGATCGCGCCGGACATCGGCCTGACCAGCACCATGGCCAGCCTGATTGTTTCGCTGACCCAGATTGGTTACGCACTTGGCTTGTTCTTCCTGGTGCCGCTGGGTGATCTGCTGGAAAACCGTCGACTGATGATCATCACCACCGTGGTGGCGATTGCCAGCCTGTTGGGCGCGGCGTTTACCGATCAGCCGAACGTGTTTTTGCTGATCTCGTTGCTGGTGGGTTTCAGTTCGGTGTCGGTGCAGATCCTGATTCCGCTGGCGGCGCACCTCGCGCCGGAAGAGTCACGCGGTCGGGTCGTCGGCGGGATCATGGGCGGTTTGCTGCTGGGGATTCTGTTGGCGCGGCCGGTGTCCAGCGTCGTGGCGGACCACTTCGGCTGGCGCGCGATGTTTGTGATCGCGGCGGCGTTGATGGCGGCGATCAGCATCGTGCTGGCGTTGACCATTCCCAAGCGTCAGCCGGATCACAGCGCCTCTTATGGCCAGTTGCTCGGTTCGCTATGGACGCTGCTGCGCCAGCAACCGGTGTTGCGTCAGCGCGCGTTCTACCAGGGTTGCATGTTCGCCACGTTCAGTCTGTTCTGGACCGCCGTGCCGCTGGAGCTGGCGCGCAATCACGGCCTGTCGCAAACCCAGATCGCGATCTTCGCCCTGGTCGGTGCCATCGGTGCGATCGCCGCGCCGATTGCCGGTCGACTGGCCGATGCCGGCCACACCCGCATCGCCTCCTTACTGGCCCTGCTGTTCGCCAGCCTGAGCTTCCTGCCAGCGTTCATCCATCCGGTCTACAGCGTCATCGGTCTCGCGGTCACGGGCGTGGTCCTCGACTTCTGCGTGCAGATGAACATGGTCCTCGGCCAACGCGCGGTCTACGCCCTCGACGCCAAAAGCCGCAGCCGCTTGAATGCGTTGTACATGACCAGCATCTTCATCGGCGGCGCGTTCGGTTCATCGGTGGCCAGCGCAGTGTATGAGCATGGCGGCTGGCTGTGGATCGTGATCGTGGGCAGCGCGTTTCCACTGTTGGCATTGTTGCGGTTTTTGAGTGTTTCGCCGAAGGCTGCGTTGGCGGCTGCATAAGGTCAAAAAGCATCGCGGGCAAGCCACGCGCCCACAGGAATCTGGCTTGCTCGTGACTGATGTGCGACTGATGTTCCACACTTCAAATCTTGTTCACAGATGGCGGCACCGGAAGATCCAGCCCCTGTGCTTCCATTTGTTGCAGAAGTATCTGCGCGATTTCGACAGCTGCGTCGTATGCCTCCTCGAACGTATCCCCGACAGTCACAGCACCCGGGATATCCGGTATTTGAATACCCACTCGATCCTCATTCCCCCAAGCACGAATCCTATAACTTCACCTGAGCGCATTTCGCCCCTGCGGTCAGGATGGATCTCACCTGATTCGTTACCGCCAAGGCCAACCCGGATTACACTCAGCGTCCAAAGCCTGAAGCGATGCTGGATGCGATTCGCGGCTGACCCGTTCAACGGCCGCCCGCCCCGGCGGCCTGTGCTTTCAAGGAGTGTGCAATGACTCGACGTACCTTTCTCATTACCGGTGCCAGCAAAGGCATCGGTCGGGCAGTGGCCGAACATCTGGACCGTGCGGGGCATCGGGTGGTCGGGATTGCCCGGACCCCGGACCTGTCGTTCCCCGGCATTCTGTTTCCGCTGGATTTGAGCGACAGGGCGCTGACCCAGGAAGTGCTGGCGGATCTGTCCAGGACGTATGAATTTGATGGGCTGGTCAACAACGTCGGCCTGGTCCGCCCCCAAGTGTTGGGCGAAATCGACCTCGACACCTTTGATGACGTGATGCGGGTCAACCTGCATTCGGCGTTGCAGGCCACTCAGGCGTTGCTGCCAAATATGCGCGCCAAGGGCTGGGGTCGAGTGGTCAATATTTCCAGTCTGACTGTACTCGGCATCACCCAGCGCACGGCCTACGCGGCGGCCAAGGCAGCGTTGATCAGCTTCACCCGCTCCTGGGCGCTGGAACTGGCGCAAACCGGCGTGACCGTAAATGCCGTGGCGCCGGGGCCGACCGAGACCGAGCTGTTTCGCGCCAACAACCCGCCGGGCAGCGAAGGTGAAGCTCGGTATCTGGCGGGTGTGCCGATGGGACGACTGGGGCAGCCACAAGAGATCGCGGCGGCCATTGCGTTTTTGTTGTCCGAGCAAAGCGGGTTTATTACCGGGCAGACCTTGTTTGTCGACGGCGGCTCCTCCATAGGCAAAGCCGCGTTCTGACTCGCCCCACTAGGGGCTCGACAGTATTTAGAATCGCAAAAAGGACTTGAGATGGACCGCCTCGGCGCAATGGAAACCTTCGTCTACGTGGTGGAAACCGGCTCGTTTTCCGCCGCCGCCCGGCGCCTGAATATCGGCCAGCCCGCCGTATCGAAAACCATTGCGCAACTGGAGTCGCGTCTCGCGGTTCGACTGCTGTTGCGCTCGACTCGCGGCCTGATGCCCACCGAAGCCGGGCTGGCCTTCTTCGAACGCGCCAAGCGCGCCATCGAAGAAGCCAATGAGGCCGACAACGCAGCACGCGGCGCCGCCAGCGGTCTGACCGGCAACCTGCGGATCTGTGCTGCCGTGACCTTCGGTCGACTGCACATCGTTCCGCACCTCGGGCCGTTTCTCGATCAGAACCCGGACCTGAACATCGACCTGATGCTCGATGACCGCAACGTCAATCTGGTCGAGGAAGGCATCGACATCGCCCTGCGCATGGGCACCCTGAGCGACTCCGGCCTCACCGCTCGTAAAATTGCCGAATGCCGGCGCGTCGTGCTGGGCACCCCCGCCTATTTCGAAAAACACGGTGAGCCCACTTGCCCGACCGACCTGAGCAACCACCAGGCAATCGCCTACACCTTGGGCGGCGGTGGCAACTGGCAGTTCAGCAACGGAACAGATGAGCAGTCAGTCATCATCAGCGGGCGAATCCGCGTCAACGCCGCCGAAGGCCTGCGTGCAGCCGTGCTCGCCCATCAAGGGCTGACCCTGGCGTCGGAATGGATGTTTGCGCCGGAACTGGCCAACGGTGCGGTCAGGGAAGTGATGAAGGAGTGGGCCCTGCCGAATCAGGACCTGTGGGCGGTATTTCCCACCGGCAGAATGGCCAGCGCGAAGGCTCGGGCGTTTGTGGAGTTTGTGCAGGGGTTGATGGCCAAGGAGACCTGAATCACTGGGGATCCTTGCAAACCCCAGACAGCAAAACGGCGATCCGAAGATCGCCGTTTCTGTTTATTCCCCGAATTGCCGCCCCAACCCACCCGGCACACCATGGATATTGGTCTCTTCCCATGGCCCGTCCGGGCTGATCGACCGGCTCCAGCCGTTGTTCCAGCGGTAGTAGGTGCGCTGGCGGTAGAAGGTGTTGGGCTGGTCATCAAGCACGTACACGCCAAGCTTGGCATCCCAATGGCTGTTGCCACCCGGTGGGGGCGCGAAGCTGGCGGAGGTGCGTGGCAAAGGTTTGGCGGGCTTGGCCGGAATGCTCGGCTTGCTCGGTGTCGGTGTGGGGGACGGCGTCGGACGCGGCTGCGACGGCGGGATCGGTGGCAGCCGTTCAGGCGGCTGCGGTTGGACCACACAAGCGCTTAACCCCAAAACCATACTGAGCAGGGTGATACGAGCGATGGTGGTCATAGTGGCGTTTCCTGTCATTTATCCGGGCTGTCGATGGTCAGTTTTTGCGCTGCGGTGGTGCTGCTGGCCAGGGGCTGGCTGCGACCGATCCATTCGCCGGCAGTCGGTTGGCCGGCGCGGGAGATGCGCGCAACCAGTTGGACTTCAGGGAAGTTCGACAGTTTCAACTGCGGCATCATTGCGTCGGCATCGCCCAGTTCGACGGTGGCCGGCAGATCGGCCACGGTCAGGCGTTTGGCGGCCAATGGGGCCGGTGGACCTGAGGTGGCGCGGGCGAAGATGAACACGCTGTCGCCGGGCTGGACCTTGGCTTTGAGCTCAGGTGCCAGATCGACGGTGACCTTAAGCTTCGCTGCCGCTTTGGCCACTGGAGCCTGGGCGACTTTGCCGCCGCTGGCTTCGAGTTTCTCGGTGGCTCGCGTGATCCCGCCTTGCAGCGCGGCACGGGAACTGTCCTCCGGCGGCAGTTGCGCCAACAGGCGATTCCAGTAGTCGATGGCGTCCTGATACCGCTGGCTTTCAAACGCCGCGATGCCCAGCAGACCAAGGCTGGTGACTTCTTTCGGATCGGCTTTCAGTGCTTCGTCAGTCAACGCCTGAATCTTGTCCGACCACTTTTTGCCATCGGCGAAGTACTGGGCCTGGGCCCATTGGCCGAGCAGTTCCGGCTGACGACCGGCCAGGTTCACCGTGCGCTCGAAGATCTTCGCCGCGTCTCCCGGACGGTCCTGAGCCATGTAGGTGCGACCGAGGAAGTACAAGCCTTCAGCCGAATCCGGTTGCGCCGCGACCGCGCGCTCCAGACGCTGGGTCATCTCTTCCATCGACTGCGGCGCCTGGGCGAATTCGCGAGTCAGTTCAACCTTGTCGCTGGCACCGTAATGCAGGTACAAGCCAAGCCCCAGGACCGGCACCAGAATCGCCGCCAGCAAGGGCAACGGTTTGCCCAGGCGTGCCACGCGCGGTGCCTCGACGCCTTCGGTGTCGGCGAGCAACTCACGGGCAGCTTCGGCGCGACCGGTTTCCAGTTGCGCCGCGTTGAGCACGCCCTCCTCCTGCTCGGTTTGCAACTCAGCCACGCGCTCCTGATACAGCGCAACGTTCAGGGCAGTACGATCCTCTTCAAGCTGTGCACGACGGCCACGCAAAACGGGGATCAGCAGAAAACTCAGGGCAACCAGAAGCAGCAGACCTGCAGCGAGCCAGAAATCAATCATTCTTGGTTTTATCCAACAGGTGGTCGAGGCGCTCACGCTCCTCGGCAGAGAGCTCATCCTTGGTGTCAGCGCGCTGCACGCGACGACGGCGGACGATCACGGCGATGATCACAAAACCGCCCAGCAACAGGCCGGCGGGGCCGAACCAGAGCAGAGCGGTCTTGGCGTTCAGAGCGGGTTTGTAGCGGACGAAATCACCGTAGCGATCAACCATGAAGTCGATGATCTGCTGATTGTCCTTGCCCTCGCCCAACATGCGGAAAATCTCTTTGCGCAAGTCGGCGGCGATCGGTGCGTTGGAATCGGCGATGTCCTGGTTCTGGCACTTGGGGCAACGCAGCTCTTTGGTCAGCTCGCGAAAACGCTCGCGATCGCCTTCTTTGGCGAACTCGTAGGTGTCAATGGCGGCGTGGGCAACACCGGCCATGCTCAAACCCAATACAAGGGCGGCTATCCAGCGCTTCATGGCTTGGCCTCATCGACCAGCGCCTGATACCGGGCCGCCAGTTTTTCGCGCCAGACTTGTTCGTCGATCACCCCGACGAACTTGTCGCGGATGATGCCTTTGGCGTCGATGAAAAAGGTTTCCGGGGCGCCGTAGACACCGAGGTTCAGGCCCAGCGAGCCGTCCGCGTCACTGATCCCCAACTGGTACGGGTTGTGGAACTCCACCAGCCACTTCTTAGCGTCGGCGTTGACGTCCTTGTAGTTGATGCCATAAATCGTTACGCCCTGCTGGGCCAGCTTGTTCAATACCGGATGCTCGACCTTGCAGGCGATGCACCAGGTGGCCCAGACGTTGACCAGCGCCGGTTTACCGAGAATGTCGGCCTTGGTCAGGGTCTTGTCGCCTTCCACGGTCGGCAGGGAAAACGCCGGGAACGGCTTGCCGATCATCGCCGAAGGCAACTCGGCCGGGTCCAGGTACAACCCGCGATACAGGAAAACAGCCACCACCAGAAAAATCGCCAGTGGCAACAGCATTAACCAACGTTTCATGCAGTGGCTCCCGACATACCGAGTGCTTCCCGCACGCGGCTTTTTACCTTGACCCGATAACGGCGATCCAGCGCCGCCAGCAACCCGCCGAAACCTGTCAGCAGCCCGCCGAACCAGATCCAGCGCACGAACGGCTTGACGTGCACGCGCACGGCCCAGGCGCCATCGCCCAGCGGTTCGCCGAGTGCGACGTAAATGTCACGGGTGAAACCGGCGTCGATCCCGGCTTCGGTCATCACCGAGTTCTGCACGGTGTACAGGCGTTTTTCCGGGTGCAACACGCTGACTTCCTTGCCGCCCTTGATCACCCGGACGGTGCCCTTGTCGGAGGTGAAGTTCGGGCCTTCGTAGTGCTTGGCGCCTTCGAACACGAAGTGATAACCGGCCAGGTCCATGGACTCGCCCGGCGCCAGGCGCAAATCGCGTTCGGCACTGTTCTGGCTCGACAGCACGACGCCAAGGGCGCACACGGCGATGCCCAAGTGCGCGATCTGCATGCCCCAGTAGCTGCGGGTCAGGGTCGGCAGGCCTTTGATCAGGCCTTTGTGGCGGGTCTTGTCGAGGATGTCGCGCACACCGGCCAACAGCACCCAGGCCGCGAGCATGAACGTGGCGAGCACCGCCCAGTTGAAATCGCCGTAAGCGACGCCGGCCACCACGGCCAACGCGGCACTGCCAAGCAACACCGGGGTCAGCATGCTTATCAGCCATTTGACCGGGGTGTCTTTCCAGCGCACCAGCATGCCGACGGCCATCACCATCATCAGCAACGCCATCAACGGAATGAACAGCGCGTTGAAGTATGGCGGGCCGACGGACAGCTTGGCGCCGGTCATCGCATCGAGAATCAGCGGATACAAGGTGCCCAGCAGAATCATCGACGCCGCCACCACCAGCACCAGGTTGTTGCCCAGCAGCAGGGTTTCCCGGGACCACAGGTTGAAGCCGACGTGGCTTTTCACCACCGGGGCGCGCAGGGCGAACAGCGTCAGCGAACCGCCGACCACGAACAGCAGGAAAATCAGGATGAACACACCGCGCTCCGGGTCGGAGGCAAAGGCGTGAACCGAGGTCAGCACGCCGGAACGTACCAGGAACGTACCGAGCAAGCTCAACGAGAACGCGGCAATGGCCAGCAATACGGTCCAGCTTTTGAACACGCCCCGTTTTTCCGTGACCGCCAACGAGTGAATCAGCGCCGTACCGACCAGCCAAGGCATGAACGAGGCGTTTTCCACCGGGTCCCAGAACCACCAGCCGCCCCAGCCGAGTTCGTAGTAGGCCCACCACGAACCCAGGGTGATGCCGATCCCGAGGAAAGCCCAGGCAACGATGGTCCATGGACGCGACCAGCGCGCCCATGCCGCATCAAGACGACCGCCCATCAGCGCCGCGATGGCGAAGGCGAAGGCCACGGAGAAACCGACGTAACCCATGTACAGCATCGGTGGGTGAACGATCAGGCCAATGTCTTGCAGCAACGGATTGAGGTCGGCGCCATCGCTGGGCACTTGCGGCAGGATGCGCTTGAACGGGTTGGACGTGAGGATCAGGAACAGCAGGAAACCGGTGCTGATCATGCCCATCACCGCCAGCACCCGGGCCAGCATCACTTGCGGCAACTGCCGGGAGAATACCGACACCGCAAAGGTCCAGCCGCCGAGGATCAAGGCCCAGAGCAGCAGCGAACCTTCGTGAGCGCCCCACACCGCGCTGAACTTGTAGTACCAAGGCAAGGCGCTGTTGGAGTTGCTGGCCACGTAGGCGACGGAAAAGTCATCAGCCATGAACGCGTAGGTCAGGCAACCGAAGGCGAACAGCAAAAAGGCGAACTGGCCCCATGCCGCTGGTTGCGCGAGGCTCATCCACAAACGGTCACCGCGCCAGGCGCCGAGCAACGGCACGATGGCCTGGACCAGCGCGAAACACAGCGCCAGGATCATGGCCAGGTGGCCGAGTTCAGGGATAAACAGTGCGGATGTCATCGATCAACCCTCCTTCACGGGCGTTGGAGCAGATTGACCGCTGTCTTTCAAAGCCTTGGTCACTTCCGGCGGCATGTACTTTTCATCGTGCTTGGCCAGCACTTCGTCGGCCACCACCACGCCGTCGGCGTTCAGTTTGCCCAGCGCCACGATGCCTTGCCCTTCACGGAACAGGTCCGGGAGGATGCCGCGGTAGCTGATGGTCACGGACTTGTTGAAGTCGGTGACGATGAATTTCACGTCCAGCGAATCGCCGGAACGTTGCAGCGAGCCCTTCTCGACCATACCACCGGCGCGGATGCGCGTGTCTTGCGGGGCTTCGCCGTTGGCGATCTGGGTCGGGGTGTAAAACAGATTGATGTTCTGCTGCAGGGCGCTCAGGGCCAGGCCGACGGCAGCGCCGACACCCACCAGGATCGCGAGAATGATGATAAGACGCTTTTTGCGCAGCGGATTCACTTGCCGTTCTCCCGGCGCAAACGACGCGCCTCTTGTTGCAGATACCGCTTGCGGGCCAGGATCGGCGCCGCCACGTTGAGGATCAGCACCGCCAGGCAGATGCCATAGGCTGACCAGACATACAGGGCGTGATGGCCCATGGCGAGGAAGTCGCCGAATGAAGCAAAACTCATCGAACGGCCTCCAGACTGTTCTGCACTTCAGCTTTCACCCAACTGGCCCGGGCTTCGCGCTTGAGCACTTCAAGGCGCATGCGCAGCAACAGCACCGCGCCGAAGAAACAGTAGAAACCCAGCACCGTCAGCAACAATGGCAGCCACATCTCGGCGGGCATCGCCGGTTTTTCGGTGAGGGTGAAGGTCGCACCCTGGTGCAGGGTGTTCCACCACTCCACCGAGTATTTGATGATCGGGATGTTGATCACGCCGACAATCGCCAGCACCGCGCAGGCCTTGGCCGCACTGTCACGATTGCTGATCGCGTTGCCCAGCGCAATGAGACCGAAGTACAGGAACAGCAGAATAAGCATGGACGTAAGTCGCGCATCCCAGACCCACCACGAGCCCCACGTCGGCTTGCCCCAGATCGCGCCGGTGACCAGCGCCACGGCGGTCATCCAGGCACCGATGGGCGCCGCGCATTGCAGGGCGACATCGGCCAGTTTCATTTTCCAGACCAGCCCGACGATGCCGCACACTGCCAGCATGACGTAGACGGACTGCGCCAGCATGGCGGCCGGAACGTGGATATAAATGATGCGAAAGCTGTTGCCTTGCTGGTAGTCAGGCGGCGCGAAGGCCAGGCCCCAAACGACACCGACGCCGATCAGCAGCACTGCGGCAATGCTCAGCCACGGCAGCAATTTGCCACTGATGCCGTAAAACCATTTGGGCGAGCCGAGCTTATGAAACCAGGTCCAGTTCATTACTGTTTCCATCACGGTTGCTCTTCGCTATGAAGAGCCAAAGGGTCTTTACTGATCAAAAAATGACCAGACCTCATTATTCGCCGACGCTGATCTTCAGGCCAGCAGCTATTGCAAACGGTGTCAGGGTTATCGCCAGGGCGGTCAGGCTACCAAGCCACAAGAGATAACCGGTCGCCGGCATGCCCTGCAGGGCCGCCTGCAAGGCGCCACTGCCGAGAATCAACACCGGGATGTACAGCGGCAGAATCAGCAGCGCCAGCAACAGGCCGCCTCGCTTCAATCCCACCGTCAGGGCTGCGCCCACCGCACCGAGCAGGCTCAGCACCGGTGTACCCAGCAATAAAGAAAGCAGCAACACCGGCAGACAGGCGGTTGGCAAACCGAGCATCAATGCCAGCAGTGGAGCGAGCAAAACCAGTGCCAGGCCAGAGAAGACCCAGTGTGCCAGTACCTTGGCCAAAACCAGAAGAGGCAGGGGGTGCGACGAAAGGACCCACTGTTCCAGCGATCCGTCCTCGAAATCACTGCGAAAGAGCCCGTCCAGCGAGAGCAGGACCGATAAAAGTGCCGCGACCCACACCAGTCCCGGAGACAAGGTTTGCAACAATTGAGACTCGGGACCGACCGCCAACGGGAACAGCGAAACGACGATCGCGAAAAAAACCAGCGGATTGGCCAGCTCAGCCGGACGGCGGAACAGCAGACGGGACTCACGGGCGACCAGCAGGCCGAAAACACTCATACGGCCCACTTCCCCAGATCGATATCGCGATAGCTGGCCGGCATCCGTCTCAGCGTGTGGTGAGTGGTCAGCACCACCATGCCGCCGCGCTCGCAGTGGGCGGCCAGGTGTTCTTCGAGTTGCGCCACGCCTTGTTTATCGAGCGCGGTGAACGGCTCGTCGAGGATCCACAGCGGCGGACTGTCGAGGTACAGGCGCGCCAATGCCACACGGCGTTTCTGCCCGGCGGACAACGTATGGCAGGGAACATCCTCGAAACCGCGCAATCCGACATCGGCCAGCGCTTGCCAGATCGCCTCGTGGGGAGCCGGTTGATGCAGGGCGCAGAGCCAGATCAGGTTCTCCTCCGGCGTCAGCAAGTCCTTGATCCCGGCGGCATGGCCGATCCACAGCAGGTTGCGCGCCAGTTCAAGGCGCTGGTCGTTCAGCGGCTGACCGTTGAGCAGCACTTGACCGGCGGTCGGCTGCATCAGGCCGGATAACAGACGCAAGAGGCTGGTCTTGCCGCTGCCGTTGGGGCCACTGATTTGCACCATTTCGCCACTGGCCAGTCTCAATTCGAGATTTTCGAAGAGCAGCCGAAGGTCTCGCTCACAAGCAAGGGCAACGGTTTGCAGGACAGGACTGGTCAAGAGATCACGGGCCTTTTGCGGTTCAAGTCGGCGGCGGAGCGGCCGCTAAAGAGATGCAGCATAGATGCATTGGCGGCCTGTTCTAGAGAGCTGCGTCAAACAAATGCAATGTTTTCGCCACTCCCCGAAGGACGGGCGGCATTATACATGCCATACCCTACTCTAAAGAGTGCATTTTCCTCAGGTTGTGACCGCGTATGACAGGCGAAATGAACATCCTCCCGGTACCGCAGACCACGCCCGCGACTTCGCGGCCGCTGGTAGTGAGCGGCGATCTGCTCAAGCTGCTGTCGCCGATGGAGGGCCTGATCACCCCCGGCCAGACCGCCAAGGCTGAAGTGCTGTCGCTCAAGCAGGCGGATCAGACCTTTCAACTGTTGCTTAAAGTCACCCTCGACAGCGGCCGCCAGACCACGGTCCAGGCCACCAGCACCCAGCCGCTGCCCCAAGGCACCAGTCTGGCGATCACCCAACCGTCAGCGGGCAATCTGGCGATCACGGTGCAACAGGCCATTGCTTCCAGCGTCGCCACCCTCACCCGCATCGACACCGCGCAATTGCCGGTCGGGACGTTGTTGCAGGGCAAAGTGCTGACCTCGCAAGTGCTGCCGCAGGTGCCGGGCCAGCCGACGGTGTTTCGTTCGATGGTGAGCCTGCTCAACACCGCGTTGAGCGGCAGCACGCTGAGCATCGACAGTCCGACGCCGCTGCGCATCGGCACGCTGTTGAGTGCCTTGGTGCAGGACACGCAAACGCTGAAGTTCGTGCCGTTGAGCAACCGTCAGGAGCAACTGGCGATCACCCAGCAATTGGTCAGTCAGCAGAGCCGCCAAGGCTCGCTGGATGGTTTGATCAAGCTGCTGCAAAACCTGCCTCCATCGGATCAGACCTCCAGCGACCTGCGGGCCGCGGTGGAAAAACTGCTGGCCGGTTTACCGGACGTTCAGCAACTGAGTACGTCAAAAGGCCTCGCTCAGGCGCTGGCCAATAGCGGGCTATTCCTCGAAGCGAAATTGCTGACCGGGCAAAATCCGACACTGGCGCCCGACATGAAAGGCGATCTGCTCAAGCTGATTGCGCAATTGACGCCGGGGCTGCCGGCCAACACCAATCTCAATGCGATCATTGCCGCCAACACGCTGGTCCAGTCCATGCCGAGTTTCGTGCGCAGCGCCCTCGGCATGCTCGGCCAGGTCAGCGCCAAGCCGTTGCCGACCAGTTTCCCGCTGCCCGAACGGCTGCTGCAAAGCCAGGACGGTGAAAACGATCTGGAGCATTTGCTGCGTCTGGCTGCGGCGGCGGTTTCGCGCCTGCAAAGCCATCAGTTGTCGAGTCTTGAGCAGACCGGCGTCACTGACGATGGCCGCCTGCTCAGCACCTGGCAGCTGGAAATTCCGATGCGCAATTTGCAGGACATCGTGCCGCTGCAGGTCAAGTTCCAGCGCGAAGAAGCGCCGGAGAAAGAACAACCCCACGAACGTCGAGACGAACGCGAACCGAAGCAGCAACTGTGGCGCGTGGACCTGGCGTTCGACATGGAACCGTTGGGCCCGATGCAGATTCAGGCGCAGCTGATCAAGGGCAGCCTGTCCAGCCAGCTCTGGGCTGAACGGCCGTACACCGCCAGCCTGATCGAAAGCAATCTGGCTGCACTGCGCCAGCGCTTGCTGGATTCCGGGCTGAACGTCGGCGATCTGGATTGCCACCTCGGTACACCGCCACAAGGCCCACAAACCCGCCTCGAACAACGCTGGGTCGACGAAACCGCATGAGAAACCCCAACACCCCACGCCAGGCCATCGCCCTCAAATACGACGGCACCCACGCCCCTACCCTCACGGCCAAAGGCGACGAAGCACTGGCAGAAGCCATTCTGAAGCTTGCCCGTGATTATGAAGTGCCCATCTATGAAAACGCCGAGCTGGTGAAGCTGCTGGCGCGGATGGAACTGGGGGAAAGTATTCCGGAAGAGTTGTACCGCACGATTGCCGAGATTATTGCATTTGCGTGGAATTTGAAGGGCAAGTTTCCGGCGGGGCATGATCCGGAGGCGACCATGGTTGAGAAGGACATCACTGATCGCGGTGACGACTACTGATCGTTCCCACGCTCTAAGTGGGAATGCAGCCCGTGACGCTCTGCGTCACATTCAACAGCGGAATGCGGAGCGTCCCCAGAGATCGTTCCCACGCGGGGAACGATCTCTGGCAGGCGTCAGTTCTTGTGAAGCTTGCGCATCAACTCCGCCTCAGCCTGGGTCAACCCGCAGGACTGAGTCAGTTCATCAACGGTAGCCCCCATACCGACCAGGCGCGCCGCCTGGGCAAACGACAGGCTCGACGGATCGCGCTGTTCCAGCTGCGCCAGTTTGTCCGGCAAGGGACTGACGACGGCGCGCAGTTCGTGCAGGTCTTCACCCATGCGCACGTTGCCGCTTTGATAGTCGTCGACGCGTTTGGCCAGGTCCTTGATGCGCTGATCGCGCAGCGCATCACCCTGGGCCTGTTGCGCGGCAATTTGCCGTTGAGCGCGAATGTACGCCAGGAACATTGCCAGCGTGCCTGCCCAGAAAAGGAACAGGACAATGACCGCTACCTCAAGAATCAATCAGATGTTCTCCAGGTCCGACCATTCTTCTTCGCTCATCATCTTGTCCAGTTCGACCAGGATCAGCAGTTCATTGTTCTTGTTGCACACGCCTTGAATGAACTTGGCGGACTCTTCGTTACCGACGTTTGGCGCGGTTTCGATTTCCGACTGACGCAGGTAAACCACTTCGGCCACGCTATCGACCATGATCCCGACCACTTGCTTGTCGGCTTCGATGATGACGATACGGGTGTTGTCGCTGATCTCGGCATTCATCAGGCCGAAGCGCTGACGAGTGTCGATGACGGTGACCACGTTGCCGCGCAGGTTGATAATGCCCAGCACGTAGCTCGGGGCACCCGGGACCGGGGCGATTTCGGTGTAACGCAGGACTTCCTGAACGCGCATCACGTTGATGCCGTAGGTTTCATTGTCCAGTTTGAAGGTTACCCATTGCAGGATCGGATCTTCGGAACCTTTTGCATTCGTCGCTTGACTACTCATACCCTGACCCCTCGAAAAACCGCTTCTGGCGGTGTGTGTTCTGTGTGGCGGCATTCAACAATGCCGTCGCATACTTGTTATGTCGGCAGCTATGTCGGTTTGTGTAGCGGCTTGCTGCCGCCCATGTGCTTTGCCCCACCGCTGGCGATCAACTCGGCCAGGGCGGAAACGTCCAGCAGCGCACACATGTGCTCAATCACCGTGCCGGCGAGCCATGGCCGCTGACCTCGATGACTTCTCCATTTGATTTCGTTCGGGTCCAGGCGCAACGAGCGGCTGACCTGATGCACCGCCAGCCCCCACTCGTAGCCCTGAACCGAAATAACGTATTGCAGGCCCTGGCGGAAATCATCGCGGTAGCGGTCGGGCATGACCCACCGCGCGGTGTCCAGGACTTTCAGGTTGCCGGCCTGACTCGGCAGGATCCCGAGGAACCATTCCGGCTGGCCGAACAGTGGCGTCAGCTCGTGACCGGCCAGCGAATAAATCGAGCCCAGGCACACCAGCGGCACCGCCAGGGTCAACCCGGCGACATCGAACAGCAGGCATTCGAACGGCTCGGCGGCCCACGCCGGGCGACCGTCGGTTTCCACCGGTGGCGGCGTGTTGCTCGGCGGCAGATGGACTTCGACCAGCGGCGGCACCAGGGTTTGCAGCAACGGTGCGAGGGTCGAGACCGGCGCCAGGATCGGTGCCGGCGCATCTTCGATCACCACCGGGGCTTTAGCGACCGCAGCGACCACTGGCGCGACGACAGGCGCAGCTGCCACAACGGAATTCTGCGCATCACGCGCCTGCTCTTCAAGCACGGCTGCCTGGAACTCGTCCAGCGCAGCCTCAACCTCTACCGCTTCAACGACCTCGATGACTTCAGCCACGGCTTCCACTTCCAGCGGCAACTCTTCAGTCGCTTCCATCAGCAGGCTGTCCAGATAAGACTGGAGCGCCTGTTGCGGACGCGAGGTGCTTTTCACCGGCCGATTCATCTCAGGCCACCTGCGGGACAAGTTGTGCCGCCAGCAAATGCTTGAGCAAGGCGCGATAAGCGAGAACCCCACGGCTCTTGCCGTCGAATTGCGAAGGCGTCAGCCCGGCCCGGCTCGCATCCCGCAGGCGCGTGTCGATCGGGATGTAGCCTTGCCAGATTTCTTCCGGGTATTTGTCGCGCAGCACGCGAAGGGTCCCGAGGGACGCTTGGGTGCGGCGGTCGAACAAGGTTGGAATGATGGAGAACGGCAAGGCCACTTTGCGTGAGCGGTTGATCATCGCCAGTGTATTGACCATGCGCTCCAGACCTTTGACGGCCAGGTGCTCGGTCTGCACCGGAATCACTAATTGCTGGCTCGCCGCCAAGGCATTGACCATCAGTACGCCGAGCAACGGCGGGCTGTCGATCACGGCGTAATCGAAGTCCTGCCACAGTTGCGCCAGGCTCTTGGCAATCACCAGGCCCAAACCACTCTGGCCCGGCGACTGACGTTCAAGCGTGGCCAGAGCGGTGCTCGACGGCAACAACGAAATGCGTTCGTCGCTGGTCGGCAACAGCAACTGCCCGGGCAAGCCTTGCGGCACGCTGCCCTTGTGCAGGAACAGGTCGTAGCTGCTGTGCTCCAGGCTGTCGGGATCGTAGCCGAAGTAGCTGGTCATCGAGCCGTGCGGATCGAGATCGACCACGACCACGCGCTTGCCCGCCTCGGCCAGCAAGCCGGCTAAAGCGATAGAGGAAGTGGTTTTACCAACACCACCCTTTTGATTGGCAACGGCCCAGACTCTCATTCGGATTGTTCCTCCCGGTCGATATGCTCGACCGAGAAATAGCTCAACGTGTTAATGCAGGTGACGGAGAATTGACGGCGCTCTCTCGTACCGGCGACTTGACCGGGGTCGGTGCAGTTTGTGTGCCAGCACGCTTCAACGCGGCATCCGGTTGCGCATGGGCGGTCCCGGTGCCCGTGAGGCTGCGACGTACATCAAGATTTCGCGACACGACCAGCACCACGCGACGGTTACGCGCCCTGCCCTCAGCGGTGGCGTTGTTGGCCACCGGCTGGAACTCGCCGTAACCCACCGACGCCAGGCGGCCAGGGTTTACGCCCTGCATCGCCAGCATGCGCACGATGCTCGCCGAACGGGCCGAAGACAGCTCCCAGTTGGTCGGGTATTGCGCGGTGCGGATCGGCTGATCGTCGGTGAAGCCTTCGACGTGGATCGGGTTGTCGAACGGCTTGAGGATTGCGGCCACCTTGTCGATGATATTGAACGCCATGTCACTGGGCATCGCATCGCCGCTGCCGAACAACAGGCTGGAATTGAGTTCGATCTCGACCCACAACTCGTTGCCGCGCACGGTCATCTGATTGGACTTGATCAAGTCGCCGAATGCCGCGCTGATGTCATCGGCGATGCTTTTCAATGGATCACTGGCACCGGCCACGCCGGCATCGACCTGCTCGCTGTCCTTGACCAGAGGCTTGGCCGGGGTCACGGTCTTCGGCCGCTCTTCACCGATCGGGATCGGCTTGAGGGCGCGATCGCTGTCGGTAAACACCCCGATCAGCGCCTCGGAAATGACTTTGTACTTGCCCTCGTTGATCGACGAGATCGAGTACATGACCACGAAGAATGCGAACAGCAACGTGATGAAGTCGGCGTAGGAAACGAGCCAGCGTTCGTGATTGACGTGTTCTTCAGGTTGCCGACGACGAGCCATAGTCCGTTACTCCCATCAATCCATGAAGCCCTGAAGCTTCAACTCAATAGAGCGAGGGTTTTCACCTTCGGCGATCGACAGGATTCCTTCCAGCAACATTTCGCGATAACGCGACTGGCGCAAGGCAACGGACTTGAGCTTGGCGGCAATCGGCAGCAACACCAGGTTGGCACTGGCCACACCGTAGATGGTGGCGACGAAGGCGACGGCGATGCCGCTGCCCAGTTGCGTCGGATCGGCCAGGTTGCCCATGACATGGATCAGGCCCATCACCGCGCCGATGATGCCGATGGTCGGCGCGTAGCCGCCCATGCTTTCAAAGACTTTGGCCGCTTCGATGTCGCGGGCTTCCTGGGTGTAGAAATCCACTTCAAGAATGCTGCGAATCGCTTCCGGCTCGGCGCCGTCGACCAGCAGTTGCAGACCTTTGCGCGAGTAGCTGTCAGGTTCGGCATCGGCCACCCCTTCCAGACCGAGCAGGCCTTCCTTGCGCGCGGTCAGGCTCCAGTTGACGACGCGGTCGACGCCACCGGCCAGGTCAACGCGAGGCGGAAACAGAATCCAGCCAATGATTTGCATGGCACGCTTGAAGGCGCTCATCGGTGATTGCAGCAATGCCGCGCCGATAGTCCCACCGAGTACGATCAGCGCCGCCGGGCCGTTGGCCAATGCGCCGAGATGACCGCCTTCAAGGTAGTTGCCGCCAATGATGGCGACAAACGCCAAGATGATCCCGATAAGGCTTAAAACATCCATCAGATACACGCCTCGACCAAGTGCCTGCCAATATCGTCCAGACCGTAGATCGCGTCGGCGAGGTCGGCTTTGACGATGGCCATCGGCATGCCGTAGATCACGCAGCTGGCTTCATCCTGAGCCCAGATCGCGCTGCCGCCCTGCTTGAGCAGGCGCGCGCCTTCACGACCGTCGGCACCCATGCCGGTCAGTACGACCGCCAGAACTTTGTCGCCGTAGGACTTGGCAGCCGAACCGAAGGTGATGTCCACGCACGGTTTGTAGTTCAGACGCTCGTCGCCCGGCAGGATTTTCACCGCGCCACGGCCGTCGATCATCATTTGCTTGCCGCCCGGCGCCAGCAGCGCCAGGCCCGGACGCAGAATGTCGCCATCCTCCGCTTCCTTGACGCTGATGCGGCAGAGCTTGTCCAGACGTTCGGCGAAGGCCTTGGTGAAGGCGGCCGGCATGTGCTGGATCAACACGATCGGCGCCGGGAAGTTGGCCGGCAACTGGGTCAACACCCGTTGCAGGGCAACCGGACCGCCCGTGGACGTACCGATAGCCACCAGTTTGTAGGCTTTGCGTTTTGGTGCAGGCGACGACTGCCCGGACGATGCCGGGGACGATGCCGGGGCGTAGCTACGCGCCGGAATCGGTGCCGGAGCCGGACGCGCAGGCGTGCTGCTGCCGTAACTGCTGACGCTCGAAGGCGCAGGCGTCGGGGCTGCCGCGGCGACCGGGGCCGGTGCGCTGTAGGTGCTGGCACGACGGTTACTGCGCGAGATGCTGAGAATCTTCTCGCACAGCAGTTGCTTGACCTTCTCCGGGTTACGGGAGATGTCTTCGAAATTCTTCGGCAGGAAATCCACCGCGCCGGCGTCCAGCGCGTCGAGGGTTACCCGAGCGCCTTCGTGGGTCAGCGAGGAGAACATCAACACCGGGGTCGGGCAACGCTGCATGATGTGCCGCACTGCCGTGATGCCATCCATCATCGGCATCTCGTAGTCCATGGTGATCACGTCTGGCTTGAGGGCCAGCGCCTGATCGATCGCCTCTTTTCCGTTGGTCGCCGTACCGACGACCTGGATATTCGGATCCGCTGAAAGAATTTCCGAGACGCGGCGGCGGAAAAACCCCGAATCGTCCACCACCAGGACTTTGACTGCCATAAACACTCCGTTAGGACGGAGCGAGGCTTAGTCGCCCCGCTCCACCAGAATCAAATACGCCGTGCGGCGTAACGCTTGAGCATGCTCGGAACATCGAGAATCAGCGCGATGCGACCGTCACCGGTAATGGTGGCGCCCGACATGCCCGGGGTTCCCTGGAGCATTTTGCCCAATGGCTTGATGACCACTTCTTCCTGGCCCACCAGCTGGTCGACGACGAAGCCGATCCGCTGAGTACCCACCGAAAGGATCACCACGTGGCCTTCGCGCTGCTCTTCGTGAGCGGCGGAGCTGACCAGCCAGCGCTTGAGGTAGAACAATGGCAGCGCCTTGTCCCGCACGATCACCACTTCCTGGCCGTCCACCACGTTGGTGCGCGACAGGTCGAGGTGGAAGATTTCGTTGACGTTCACCAGCGGGAACGCGAACGCCTGGTTGCCGAGCATGACCATCAGCGTCGGCATGATCGCCAGGGTCAACGGGACCTTGATGACGATCTTCGAGCCTTTGCCCTTGGTCGAATAAATATTGATGGTGCCGTTGAGCTGGGCGATTTTGGTTTTCACCACGTCCATGCCCACGCCGCGTCCGGAGACATCGGAAATTTCGGTCTTGGTCGAAAAACCCGGCGCAAAGATCAGGTTGAAGCAGTCGGACTCGCTGAGGCGATCCGCGGCATCCTTGTCCATCAGCCCTTTCTTCACGGCAATGCCGCGCAGAACATCGGCGTCCATGCCCTTGCCGTCATCGGAGATGGACAGCAGGATGTGGTCGCCTTCCTGTTCTGCGGACAGGATCACCTTGCCGCTGCGAGGTTTGCCCATCGCTTCGCGCTCGGCCGGCTCTTCAATGCCGTGGTCGACCGAGTTGCGCACCAAGTGGACCAGCGGGTCGGCCAGGGCCTCGACGAGGTTCTTGTCGAGGTCGGTTTCTTCGCCGACCAGCTCCAGGTTGATCTCTTTCTTGAGCTGGCGAGCCAGGTCGCGAACCAGACGCGGGAAGCGCCCGAAGACTTTCTTGATCGGTTGCATCCGGGTCTTCATGACCGCGGTCTGCAGGTCGGCCGTGACCACGTCGAGGTTCGACACAGCCTTGGACATGGCTTCGTCGCCGCTGTTGAGGCCCAGACGGACCAAGCGGTTACGCACCAATACCAGTTCGCCGACCATGTTCATGATTTCGTCGAGACGCGCGGTATCAACCCGCACGGTGGTCTCGGCTTCACTGGCCGGTTTTTCCGGTGGCGGCGCGGACGGTGCGCGGGCTGGAGCCGGTGCAGCGGCAGCTGCCGGTTTCGGCGCTTCGGCTTTCGGCTCGGGCGCCTTGGCAACCGGTTTCGGTGCAGCAGCCTTGGCGGCTGGAGCAGCCACCGCAGCACCTGTGCCGACTTCAGTGAATTTGCCTTTGCCATGCAATTCGTCGAGCAGCGATTCGAACTCGTGATCGGAGATCAGATCACCACCGGCCGCTTTCGCGGTTGGCGCAGCCGAGGCGGGTACGGCGGCAATGGCCGACTCCAGCGCGTCCACCGCAAAGTTGCCCTTGCCGTGCAACTGGTCGAGCAGTGCTTCGAATTCGTCGTCAGTAATATCAGAGCTGTCGCCGGCCGCTTTCGGAGCAGCCGGTGCAGTGGGCGGTGCCACCGCGTCGACGGCGAACTGGCCTTTGCCATGCAGTTGATCGAGCAACGACTCGAACTCGGCATCGGTGATTTCGTCGCCGGCCGCCGAATCGGCAGCCGCCACTGGAGCAACCGCCGGCGCTTCGGCTTGAGCCTTGACGGCGTTCAGCGAGTCCAGCAATTGCTCGAATTCGTTATCAGTGATGTCGCCCGATTCTTCAGCAGCAGGTGCTTCAACCACTTCAGCAACCGGTGCAGATTCATCAGCCGTTTGCGGCTCGGCCAGACGGGCCAGTGCCGCGAGCAATTCAGGCGTGGCAGCCGTAATCGGGCTGCGTTCGCGGACCTCGGTGAACATGCTGTTCACCGCATCCAGCGCTTCGAGAACCACGTCCATCAGTTCCGAGTCGACGCGACGTTCACCCTTGCGCAGGATGTCGAACACGTTCTCGGCGATGTGACAGCACTCCACCAGCTCGTTGAGCTGGAGGAAGCCGGCGCCCCCTTTTACAGTGTGAAAACCGCGAAAAATTGCATTGAGCAAGTCCGCATCATCCGGTCGGCTTTCAAGCTCGACCAGCTGTTCGGACAGTTGCTCTAGAATCTCGCCGGCCTCAACCAGGAAATCCTGAAGGATCTCTTCATCGGCGCCGAAGCTCATTAAGGGGGTGCTCCTGAGGTCTAAAAACCTAAAAAACCTAAAATGCTAAAACTCTAAAATCCTAGGCTGGATAACAAATCGTCCACATCGTCCTGACCGGACACAACGTCTTCTCTTTTATCGGCATGAATCTGCGGACCTTCACCCTGAGAGAGATGTTTTTGCGGATCTTTTTCAGCGAGCATCGCTTCACGGTCATGTTCGATACCCGCAAAGCGGTCTACCTGACTGGCCATGAGCACAAGCTTGAGCAGGTTGCTTTCAACTTCGGTGACCAATTGGGTCACGCGTTTGATCACCTGACCGGTGAGGTCCTGGTAATCCTGGGCCAGCAATATGTCGTTGAGGTTGCTCGACACCGTGCGATTGTCTTCGCTGCTGCGTGTCAGGAAACCGTCGACTCGCCGGGCCAGTTCGCGAAACTCTTCAGCCCCGACTTCGCGACGCATGAAGCGCCCCCAGTCGGTGCTCAATGCCTGAGCTTCAGTGCTCAGGCCATTGACCAGCGGCGTGGCGTTTTCCACCAGGTCCATGGTGCGGTTGGCCGCAGCCTCGGTCAGCTTGACCACATACCCCAGTCGCTCGGTGGCGTCCGTGATCTGCGACACTTCCTCGGCTTGCGGCATGTTCGGGTCAATCTGGAAATTGACGATCGCGCTATGCAGCTCGCGAGTGAGCTTGCCCACTTCCTGGTACAGGCCGCGGTCACGGGTCTGATTGAGCTCATGGATCAGTTGCACAGCGTCGCCGAACCTGCCCTTTTCAAGGCTTTCGACCAGTTCGACCGCGTGTTTTTTCAGGGTCGATTCAAAATCGCCCAGTGAAGATTCGTTATGCTCCATAGCTCCCCCGTGGCGCAGTGGATCAACCGATGCGTTCGAAAATCTTCTCGATTTTTTCTTTCAACGCCTGGGCCGTAAAGGGTTTGACCACATAGCCGTTAACACCGGCCTGGGCTGCTTCGATAATCTGCTCGCGCTTGGCTTCGGCGGTCACCATCAGCACCGGCAGGTGCTTGAGCTTTTCATCGGCGCGCACGTGACGCAGCAGATCGATACCGGTCATGCCAGGCATGTTCCAGTCCGTTACCAGAAAGTCGATGCTCCCGCTGTTGAGAACCGGAATGGCAGTAGTGCCATCGTCGGCCTCGACCGTGTTGGTGAACCCAAGGTCACGCAACAGGTTTTTTATGATCCGCCGCATCGTTGAGAAGTCATCAACGATGAGGATTTTCATGTTCTTGTCCAATTCGACCTCCAAGCAGTCTTAAACGCGCCCAGCACCTGGACGCGCCATTTCAATCAATCCGGCAATGCACTCGATGACTGTCTGGAGCACAACAGATCGCGACCGGTGCAGCTCAACACCCCACCGGCCTCGTTCGCAGTGTCCCCACACTGCCTTCAGCGCGCTCGCCACTCCCCCAAACGCCCCCGCAAACGGGCCGCGCACTGGCTATGTAACTGGCTGACCCGCGATTCGCTGACCCCCAGGACCTCACCGATTTCCTTGAGGTTCAGCTCTTCGTCGTAGTACAGCGCCAACACCAGTCGCTCACGCTCCGGCAAATTGGCAATCGCGTCCGCCAGCGCGGCCTGGAAGCGTTCATCTTCCAGATCGCGTGACGGCTCCAGATGTGCACTCGCGCCATCCTCGTGCAGCCCTTCGTGTTCGCCGTCCTGCAACAGATCGTCGAAACTGAATAACCGGCTGCCCAGGGTGTCGTTCAAAATCCCGTAATAATCGTCGAGACTCAATTGGAGTTCGGCCGCAACTTCATGATCTTTAGCGTCACGACCGGTTTTAGCTTCAATCGAGCGAATTGCGTCACTGACCATGCGGGTATTGCGGTGAACCGAGCGTGGCGCCCAGTCACCCTTGCGCACTTCATCGAGCATCGCGCCGCGGATTCGAATGCCCGCGTACGTCTCGAAACTCGCGCCTTTGCTGGCGTCATATTTGGTCGATACTTCCAGCAGGCCGATCATCCCGGCCTGGATCAGGTCTTCAACCTGAACACTGGCCGGCAGACGCGCCAGCAAGTGGTAAGCAATGCGTTTGACCAGTGGCGCGTAACGCTCGATCAGCTCGTACTGCGCGTCACGTGCCGACTTCTTGTAGAGGTTGTAGCCACTGGCTGTCATAGGACGGGTCCTGCGGTCTGTTGCACGAGGCGCTCGACGAAAAACTCCAGGTGCCCACGCGGGTTGGCAGGCAGCGGCCAGGTGTCGACCTTCTGCGCGATGGCCTTGAACGCCAGGGCGCACTTGGAACGCGGGAAGGCTTCGTAGACGGCACGCTGTTTCTGCACGGCCTTGCGCACGCTTTCGTCGTAAGGCACCGCGCCGACGTATTGTAAGGCGACGTCAAGGAAGCGGTCCGTGACCTTGGTCAACTTGGCGAACAGGTTGCGACCTTCCTGCGGGCTCTGGGCCATGTTGGCCAGGACGCGGAAGCGGTTCATGCCGTAATCGCGGTTCAGCAGTTTGATCAGCGCGTAGGCGTCGGTGATCGAGGTCGGCTCGTCGCACACCACCAGCAAGACCTCTTGCGCTGCGCGGACGAAACTGACTACCGAGTCACCAATACCTGCAGCGGTGTCGATCACCAAGACATCGAGGTTGTCGCCGATATCGCTGAAGGCCTGGATCAGGCCGGCGTGTTGAGCCGGGCTCAGATGAACCATGCTCTGTGTGCCGGACGCGGCCGGGACAATGCGAATACCGCCGGGGCCCTGCAACAGAACGTCGCGCAGCTCACAGCGGCCTTCGATCACGTCGGCCAGGGTACGTTTGGGTGTCAGCCCCAAGAGGACGTCGACGTTCGCCAGCCCCAGATCGGCGTCCAGCAGCATGACGCGCCGGCCGAGCTCAGCTAGAGCCAGGGACAAGTTCACTGACACGTTAGTCTTCCCGACGCCACCTTTGCCGCCGGTCACCGCGATCACCTGTACGGGATGCATGCTGCCCATGTTATTTCTTTACCTTGTCTTGCATAGACGGAGGCCACATTACTGGCTGCGCGCTCAATAACTGAACAATGCATGGCAGACCATCGATGTAGGTACAAAAACGGTTCATTAGCACCTCAGCCAACCTGCTTGGTCGGGCTGTGGTAAATATCAGCGAACATGTCAGCCATGGCTTCTTCGCTGGGTTCTTCTTGCATTTGCACGCTGACGGCACGACTGACCAACTGATGACGACGCGGCAGATGCAAATCATCCGGAATACGCGGTCCATCGGTCAGGTAAGCCACCGGCAATTCATGACTGATCGCCAGGCTCAACACCTCGCCCAGACTTGCCGTTTCATCCAGTTTAGTCAGGATGCAGCCAGCGAGCCCGCAGCGCTTGTAACTGTGATAAGCGGCCGTTAGAACCTGTTTCTGGCTGGTGGTTGCCAGAACCAGATAATTTTTTGACTTGATGCCCCGTCCGGCCAGGCTTTCGAGCTGCATACGCAGGGCTGGATCGCTGGCCTGGAGGCCGGCGGTATCGATCAGCACCACGCGCTTGCGCAGCAAGGGGTCCAGCGCCTGCACCAGAGATTGGCCCGGATCGACGTGGGTTACCGACACGTTGAGAATCCGGCCCAGGGTCTTCAATTGTTCCTGAGCACCGATACGGTAGCTGTCCATGCTCACCAGCGCGATGTTTTGCGCGCCGTATTTGAGCACGTAGCGGGCCGCGAGCTTGGCCAGGGTGGTGGTCTTGCCCATGCCGGCAGGGCCGACCATGGCAATCACGCCGCCCTCTTCCAGTGGTTCGACTTCCGGTGTGGCAATCATCCGTGCCAGGTGCGCCAGTAACATGCGCCAGGCCTGACGGGGTTCGTCGATGTCGGTAATCATCGCCAGCAAGTCGCGGGACAACGGGCCGGACAGGCCGATGCGTTGCAGGCGACGCCAAAGATTGGCCTGGGCTGGACGGCTGCCTTGCAGCTGATTCCAGGCCAGGGAGCCGAGTTGTACTTCCATCAATTCGCGCAGGCTGTTGAGTTCGAAACGCATCGAATCGAACGCCCGCGGATCGACGCCGCCAGCGGCAGGTGCCGGGGCTGGTGCCGAGCGACGAGGTTCGGCATACGTCGGCTCGATCAGCGGCTCGGCGGCGGTCAACGGCAGGCCGGCGAACAACTGGCGATTGGTGGTCTTGTCGCCCTCGGTTTCGCCTTCGCCACGCAGGCTCAATTCGGCCTGGGCGGTGACGATCCGCGACTGGGTCTTGCGCAGCTCATCCTCGAGTTCCATGTTCGGCACACGCGGGGCCAGCGCCGACAATTTGTAATCCAGGGCAGCCGTCAGCTCGACACCACCGGCGATCCGGCGATTGCCAATAATGGCGGCATCAGCGCCCAGCTCATCACGAACCAGTTTCATGGCCTGACGCATATCGGCGGCGAAAAAACGCTTAACTTGCATAAACCACTACCTCAGCCGTTGGGCCCTACTGTCGCAACGATGGTCACTTGCTTGTTGTCAGGAATTTCCTGGTAAGCCAACACATGCAAACCCGGCACTGCCAGTCGGCCGAATCGCGACAGCATCGCGCGAACCGGACCGGCTACCAGCAGAATCACCGGTTGACCTTGCATTTCCTGACGCTGCGCCGCATCGATCAACGAACGTTGCAGTTTCTCAGCCATGCTTGGCTCCAGCAGAACACCCTCTTCCGAGCCTTGTCCTGCCTTCTGAAGACTATTGAGCAATATCTGTTCCAACCTTGGCTCCAGCGTGATAACTGGTAGCTCGGAGTCAGTCCCTACAATGCTTTGGACGATTGCGCGGGATACGCCGACGCGCACCGCGGCCACCAAAGCGGCAGTATCTTGACTCTTGGCAGCATTGTTGGCGATGGCCTCGGCGATGCTGCGAATGTCCCGCACCGGCACCTGTTCGGCCAACAACGCTTGAAGCACCTTGAGCAACTGCGACAGCGAGACCACACCCGGCACCAGCTCTTCGGCCAGCTTCGGCGAGCTTTTGGCCAGCAATTGCATGAGTTGCTGGACTTCTTCGTGACCGATCAGTTCGCTGGAGTGCTTGTACAGAATCTGGTTCAAGTGCGTCGCCACGACCGTACTGGCGTCCACCACGGTGTAACCCAGCGATTGCGCCTGGGCACGCTGGCTGATTTCGATCCAGACCGCTTCCAGGCCAAAAGCCGGATCTTTGGCGGTTATGCCGTTGAGCGTGCCGTAGACCTGCCCCGGATTGATCGCCAGTTCGCGATCCGGGTAAATCTCGGCTTCTGCCAGGATCACGCCCATCAGGGTCAGGCGGTAAGCACTCGGGGCCAGGTCGAGGTTGTCACGAATGTGCACAGTCGGCATCAGGAAGCCCAGGTCCTGGGACAGCTTCTTGCGCACGCCCTTGATCCGCGCCAACAACTGACCACCCTGATTGCGATCCACCAGCGGAATCAGGCGATAGCCGACTTCCAGCCCGATCATGTCGATCGGTGTCACGTCGTCCCAACCCAGTTCCTTGGTTTCCATCGCGCGAGCTGGCGATGGCAGCAGCTCCTGTTGACGCTTGACCTCTTGCAGGGCCTGAACCTTGACCACGTTCTGCTTCTTCCAGAACAGGTACGCGCCGCCAGCAGCCAGGGCCGCCATGCTGAGAAAGGAGAAGTGCGGCATGCCGGGCACCAGGCCCATCACTGCCATCAAACCCGCCGCCACGGCCAACGCTTTCGGCGAGGCGAACATCTGGCGATTGATCTGTTTGCCCATGTCTTCCGAACCGGAAGCACGGGTCACCATGATTGCCGCCGCTGTCGACAACAGCAGTGATGGCAATTGCGCCACCAAACCGTCACCGATGGTCAACAAGGCGTAAACCCGGCCGGCATCACCAAAGGTCATGCCGTGCTGGAAGATACCGACCGCCATGCCGCCGATCAGGTTGATGAACAGAATCAGCAGGCCGGCGATGGCGTCACCGCGCACGAATTTGCTGGCACCGTCCATCGAACCGTAGAACTCGGCTTCCTGGGCGACTTCCATCCGGCGCAGTTTGGCCTGGTTCTGGTCGATCAGGCCGGCGTTCAAGTCGGCGTCGATTGCCATTTGTTTGCCGGGCATCGCATCGAGGGTGAAACGTGCGCTCACCTCGGAAATCCGCCCGGCGCCCTTGGTCACCACGACGAAGTTGATGATCATCAAGATCGCGAAAACTACGATACCAACCACGTAGTTACCGCCGATCACCACCTCGCCGAAGGCCTGGATCACCTTACCGGCGGAAGCGTGACCGTCCTGTCCGTGGAGCATCACCACTCGGGTGGAGGCCACGTTCAGCGCCAGTCGCAACAACGTTGCCACCAGCAGAATGGTTGGGAACACTGCGAAATCCAGCGGCCGCAAGGCGTAGACGCAAACCAGCAAGACGACAATCGACAACGCGATGTTGAACGTGAAAAACACGTCCAGCAGGAACGGCGGGATCGGCAACATCATCATTGCCAACATGACCAGCAGCAACAACGGCACACCCAGGTTGCCCCGACTTAAGTCGGCAACGTTTGTGCGTGCGGTGCTGAGTAACTGAGAGCGATCCACCGGTTTTCCCCGTTCCTTTAAAGCAAACTTTTGACGCCTGAAGCAGGCGCAGAGCGGCTACTGCAAGAAGCCTTCCAACTTTTGCCGGAGCGGGGAATACGTAGTGGATTGCAGGCGCAACCTTTGTGACCACTGATCCAAAAAGCATTCGTACCTGTTAGTTCTGACAGTAGCCGTGTGCCGCGCATTGACCTTCAATGAAAGACCAATCGCAGCGACAGGAATTGCCCCATGAACAGCACACGCACGCCACTGACTGCACCGTCGGTGAAAGTTAATCTCGACACTCTCGACTGGAAAGACACCGGAATCAGGCTTGCCTCCCGCGAAGACTGCTTTCCCTACAATGGGGTGAACGTAACCATTGCCGACCCGTGTTTAGCCTCAGACAACGAACTGGAGCTACTGCTCGACGACAAAGTCATTGCTCGACACATCATCACAACTGCGGATGCCGGATCGCCTTTGATGATCCATGTGAAACCCGAGGACCTCACCGAAGGCCGACATGAACTGAGCTATCGAGTAAAAATCAACAACCAGCCATTTCAAACATGCGAGCAACGCGCAGAGATTCACGTTGCACTCAGGTCTCTGACAGACCTGCGCCTGGAAAAGGTGACCTCCCGTCACCACGGCCCATTTGCGCAGATCCAGATAAGCTACCCGCACGCTGCCCCCCTGGCGACGCGGGCGAACGACAATATACAGATGGTCCAGGGCATCCACGGCCTCACCCTCAACCGGGATGCTTCACGGCTGTATTTCGTTCAATCCCCGGATGGCAGCGTCAGTTATGTCCGCGCAATGGATACCCGTACTCAGACAATCGTTCATAGCTACTCACCTGAAACGGGAGGCGAAACGTTAGGTGGCCTAAGCCCGAACGGTGACCATGCTTACGTCAACAGTCGTTACTCGAATTACATTTGGGAGATCGACACTAAAACTCACGACATCAAGAAAGGCGCCGACCTCGAATCCGGCTCACCTTATATGGTGGTGAGTTCAAGCGGCGAACGTCTCTATGCCTGTAACACACTGGGAATCAATGGGTACTTGAAAGCAGTCGATACAAGCACTCAGTCCATTGTCCTGTCGCTGCCGATCAATCCGTGGCCTTTTGGCCTCGCTATCAATTCCAGCGGTTCGCGTGTGTACCTTGCCCACGGGGGCGACGCGGAGTCGGACTCCGATCCAACCGCTATTGACGTCATTGACACTGAAAAATTAAAAACTGTCGCAAGAATACCGATCACTGGATCTGCCTACTCGATGGCCCTGAACCAGGACAGTACTCGCCTTTATGTGGCCGATATCAGTGCTAGCGAAATTGCGGTAATTGATACGGCTACCAACAAAATCATCAATGTTGCCTGGAGCGAAAAATCGCCGAGACATGTGTCGGTGAGCGCCGACGGTAAGCACCTCTATGTCGTTACGTTTACCTCCGCGTTCATCTGGGTTCTGGATGCTGTAAGCCTGGAGGTTATCCAGAAAATCGATACAGGAAAGAACAACCTGAGAGAGGTGCTTGCGCGGCCTGACAACGGCATCTTTGTGCTTTATTTCTATTAGAATCCAAAGCTAAAAGCCTACTCACCTGCAGTTTTCCAACTGCAGGTCTCCCTTCGCAACTTTTGCGCAGGGAGGTTCGAAACAGAAGGGCTCACGTCAGCGGTCGTCAGGCACAAAAACATCACACACCAGCGCTCAATCATCCCGCCGTCAGAATCTGCGCCTCACGGATGGCACCGAAATCAAGCGTTCTGCCAACCATGTACCGTGTACCTTTATTCATCTGCAATCCCTCCGCCTCCACCAACTCCTCCAAGGCATAGCCAAGTATGACGACTGTCCCCGGCGCAAGGGAATCACCCGCCATGTTGTGCCCCAGCAACAGGTCTAATGCCCATTGAAATTTAATGACCGGCAAATCACTCACCAGAATCGGGCGTTTTTTCGAATGGCGATAATCTACTGTGGCGACCACTTGCAGTTGCCCATCGACAAATGAGAATTCAGGTTTGTGAGGGCGTCGCTGCAAGACCCCGGCGGACCACTGATCGTTGTAGTTTTCTGGATCCGTAAAAAGGCGGCACAACTCCTCTGTGCTACCGATTTTTCCGGCCGAGTCTTCTAAATAGTTGAAGCTGTCATGGCTGGCGAACCCTTCCAACGAGGGCCTGATGGCATTTTTGGGAAAGTTTAAATATCCAGGTATATGAGCATTGGCCATCTGCACAAAGCACGCGAAATCCAGCGACATTCTGAATGTGACCGAATAACCGATAGCGCTTTCTGTCGGCTTATCCTTCAGAACACCCGAAACAAACTTCAACTCCATACCCTGCAGTTTTCGATAGAGACGCTCGGTCATGATTATTCCCTCTAGAACAGACGCAAACACCAATCCTTGGCGCTCCAGTCGAATGATCAGAACACCACTGCAAGGACGTTGATCGGGAGAATTCCCACGGGTATGACAGCGCAAGCGGGTGCTGACCGTCTACTGTCAGAACTAACAGGGTTGCAGAGTTTTCAGATGAACGGGATCAGGAATCACGCCGCAGATCCGGTGGGATCGGCAAGTTGTCCTTGAGCGGATCCGGGCGCTTGCCCTTGCCCGCGCGGTACTGGCGGATCTGGTAGACGTAGGCCAGCACCTGAGCGACCGCCAGGTACAACCCACCGGGGATTTCCTGCTCCAGTTCCGTGGAGTAGTAGATCGAACGCGCCAGGGCCGGCGATTCGAGCAGCAGCACATTGTTAGCCACGGCGATTTCACGAATCTTCAAGGCAAGGAAGTCGCTGCCCTTGGCCAGCAGCACTGGCGCGCTGCCCTTGTCGGGATCGTACTTGAGGGCGACGGCGTAGTGAGTCGGGTTGGTAATCACCACGTCGGCCTCAGGGATGGCTGCCATCATCCGCCGCTGCGACATCTCGCGCTGCAACTGGCGAATACGCTGTTTGACCTCCGGCCGCCCTTCCTGATCCTTGTGTTCGTCACGCACTTCCTGCTTGGTCATCAGCAGTTTCTTGTGGCTTTCCCACAGCTGCACCGGCACGTCGACGGCAGCGATGATGATCAGCCCGCAAGCCATCCACAAAGTGCTCCAGCCGACCACTTGCAGGCTGTGAATGATCGCCATGTCCAACGGTTCATGAGCGATGCGCATCAGGTCGTCGATGTCGGAAGACAACACCGCCAGCGCCACGAACAGCACGATGAAAAACTTCGCCAGGGCCTTGAGCAGTTCGACCAGCGCCTTGGCCGAGAACATCCGCTTGAGCCCCGCACCGGGGTTCATGCGACTGAATTTCGGTGCCAGGGAGCCTGCCGCGAACAGCCAGCCACCGAGGGAAATCGGGCCAATCAACGCGGCCAGCAACAAGGTGATCATCACCGGCTGAATTGCCAGCAGGGCGATCTGCCCCGAGTGCAGCAGGAAGGCGCCCATGTTGCGCTGATCCAGAATCACTTCCCGCGACAGCGTGAAGTTCATGCGCATCAGCTCCATCATGTCCTGCGCCAGGGCTCCACCGAAAACCAGCAGCCCGCCAGCGCCGGCGAGCATGACAGCCAGGGTGTTGAGCTCCTTGGAGCGCGCAATCTCGCCCTTTTCCCGGGAGTCCTTTTTACGTTTCTCCGTGGGGTCTTCTGTTTTGTCCTGACCGCTTTCGCTCTCAGCCATGACTCAGCGCGCCCGTGCCAGTTCGCGTAACAACTGCAAGGCCTCGGAGGCCAGCGGTTGATACTGATTGATGATGTCCGCCAACCCGACCCAGACGATGAACAGCCCGAGCACCAGGGTCAGCGGGAAACCGATGGAAAAAATGTTCAGTTGCGGCGCGGCCCGGGTCATTACGCCGAACGCAATGTTGACCACCAGCAACGCGGTGATCGCCGGCAGTACCAGCAACAGTGCAGCACCCAGAACCCAGCCCAGCTTACCGGCCAGCTCCCAGAAATGATTGACCATCAAGCCACTGCCCACCGGCATCGTGGTGAAGCTTTCGGTCAGGACTTCGAAGACCACCAGATGGCCATTCATGGACAGGAACAACAGCGTCACCAGCATGGTGAAGAACTGCCCGATCACCGCCACCGAGACGCCGTTGGTGGGGTCGATCATCGACGCGAAGCCCATGCCCATCTGAATGGAGACGATCTGCCCCGCCACCACGAACGCCTGGAAGAACAGCTGCAAGGAGAAACCCAGCAACGCACCGATGAGGATCTGCTCGGCGATTAGCAGCAGCGCACTCAAATCCAGCGCATTGATCGGCGGCATCGGCGGAAGGCCCGGCGCAATCACCACTGTGATCGCCAGGGCGAAATACAGGCGCACGCGAGTGGGCACCAGGGTTGTGCCGAACACCGGCATGACCATCAGCAAGGCGCCGATGCGAAACAGCGGCAACATGAACGTCGCCACCCAGGTACTGATCTGGGTATCGGTCAGCTGCAGCAGCGACGGCATGGTTTAGCCGATGACCTGAGGAATATTGCCGTACAGCTGCAGGATGTATTCCATGAACGTCTGCACCAGCCACGGGCCGGCGACGATCAGCGTGACCAGCATGACCAGCAAGCGCGGCAGGAAGCTCAGGGTTTGTTCGTTGATCTGCGTGGCGGCCTGGAACATTGCCACCAGCAGGCCCACCAGCAGACTCGGAATCACCAGCACAGCCACCATCATGGTGGTCAGCCACAGCGCTTCGCGAAAAATGTCTACCGCCACTTCCGGCGTCATGGCGACACACCGCCGAAGCTGCTTGCCAGGGTGCCGATGATCAACGCCCAGCCATCCACCAGCACGAACAGCATGATCTTGAACGGCAGGGAAATGATCAGCGGCGAGAGCATCATCATCCCCATGGCCATCAGCACACTGGCCACGACCAGGTCGATGATCAGGAACGGAATGAAGATCATGAAGCCGATCTGGAACGCGGTTTTAAGCTCGGAGGTGACGAAGGCCGGCACCAGAATGGTCAGCGGTGCCTGATCCGGCGAAGCGATGTCGGTGCGCTTGGACAGGCGCATGAACAGCTCGAGATCGCTGCTGCGCGTCTGCGTCAGCATGAAGTCCTTGATCGGCACCTGGGCCTTGGCCACGGCATCCTGAGCGGTGAGTTTCTCCGCCAGGTACGGCTGCAAGGCGTCCTGATTCACCCGGTCAAACACCGGTGCCATGATAAACAGGGTCAGGAACAGCGCCATGCCGGTGAGGATCTGGTTCGACGGCGTCTGCTGCAGGCCCAGGGCCTGACGCAGGATCGAGAACACAATGATGATCCGGGTGAAACTGGTCATCAGCATGACGAACGCCGGGATGAAACTCAGCGCGGTCATGATCAGCAAAATTTGCAGGCTGACCGAGTATTCCTGAGCGCCATTGGCGTTGGTACCCAGGGTGATCGCCGGGATCGACAACGGATCGGCGGCGAACGCCAGCGGCGCGACCAGCATCAGGGCCAGCGTCAAGACGATGCGTAACGCACCCATTACTTCTTATCCTTCTGATCCTTGCCAAGTATCTTCAACAGATGCTGGGCAAACTCCGGGGTCGCTTTCTCGGTGGTGGTCGGCACTTCAATCGGCTCTTTAAGCACATGCAGTGCAGTGATCGTGCCGGGGCTCAGGCCAAGCAGGATCTGCTCATTGCCGACTTGCACCAGCATCAAACGGTCGCGGGGGCCCAAGGCACGGGAACCGACGATCTCGATCACCTGCCCCTTACCGGCCGGCCCGGCCTGCTGGACCCGGCGCAGCAGCCAGGCGAGGAAGAAGATCAACCCCAGCACCAACAGCAAGCCGAAGACCAACTGCGTCAGTTGCCCGGCCACACCGCTACTGACTGCCGGCGCGGCCGCCGCCGTCGCAACCGGCTCGGCGGCCAGAACGCTGAACGGCAACGTCAATAAAAACCCCAGAACCCTCTTCACTTAGCGCAGCTTCTTGATACGTTCGCTTGGGCTGATCACGTCGGTCAGGCGGATGCCGAACTTCTCGTTGACCACAACCACTTCGCCGTGGGCGATCAGGGTGCCGTTGACCAGCACGTCCAGCGGCTCACCGGCCAGTCGGTCCAGCTCGATCACCGACCCCTGGTTGAGTTGCAGCAGGTTGCGGATGTTGATGTCGGTGCTGCCCACTTCCATGGAAATCGACACCGGAATGTCGAGGATCACGTCAAGGTTCGGACCGTCCAGGGTGACCGGATCGTGGTTCTTCGGCACGCTGCCGAACTCTTCCATCGGCAGACGGTTAGACGACGAGCTGCCGACGTCGGCGGCCAGCAAGGCGTCGATATCGGCCTGGCCGGCATCACCGGTTTCTTCCAGGGCAGCAGCCCATTCGTCAGCCAGTGCCTGGTCGTCCTGGGCGTTCATATCGTCGTTCATCATTTGTCCTCGGCGGGCAACTGCTCAATCAAGAGCAGCCAATTAATAGGGGGTTGGAGCGCCAATCAGCGGCGCTCGATCGGCTCGATCACCTGCAACGCAAGGTTGCCTTTATGCGAGCCCATCTTGACCTTGAAGGCCGGCACGCCGTTGGCGCGCATGATCATCTCTTCCGGCATCTCGACCGGGATCACGTCACCCGGCTGCATGTGCAGGATGTCGCGCAAACGCAACTGGCGACGGGCAACCGTGGCACCGATCGGCACGTCGACGTCCAGCACGTCCTGGCGCAGGGCGTTGACCCAGCGCTCGTCCTGATCGTCCAGATCCGACTGGAAGCCGGCGTCGAGCATTTCGCGCACCGGCTCGATCATCGAGTACGGCATGGTCACGTGCAGGTCGCCGCCGCCCCCATCGAGTTCGATGTGGAAAGTGGACACCACCACCGCTTCGCTCGGGCCGACGATATTGGCCATGGCCGGGTTCACTTCCGAGTTGATGTACTCGAAGTTCACTTCCATGATCGCCTGCCAGGCTTCCTTCAAATCGACGAAGGCCTGCTCCAGCACCATGCGCACCACACGCAGCTCGGTGGGGGTGAATTCACGCCCTTCGATCTTCGCGTGACGGCCATCGCCGCCGAAGAAGTTGTCCACCAGCTTGAACACCAGTTTGGCGTCGAGGATGAACAGCGCGGTGCCGCGCAACGGCTTGATCTTGACCAGGTTGAGGCTGGTCGGCACGTACAGCGAGTGCACGTATTCGCCGAACTTCATCACCTGCACACCACCGACGGCAACGTCCGCCGAGCGGCGCAGCATGTTGAACATGCTGATGCGGGTGTAGCGGGCGAAACGCTCGTTGATCATTTCCAGGGTCGGCATGCGTCCACGGACGATGCGATCCTGACTGGTCAGGTCGTAGCTTTTGACGCTGCCGGGTTCGGCAGCGTTATCGGTCTGTACCAGACCATCGTCGACGCCATGCAACAGCGCATCGATCTCATCCTGGGACAGCAGGTCCTGCACGGCCATGTCGTGTTCCTACTGCAGTACGAAATTAGTAAAAAGCAGCTGTTCGATAACCACTTTGCCGAGTTCTTTCTGCGCCACTTCCTGGACGCTGGCCGTGGCCTTCTGACGCAACATCTCCTGGCCAACCGGGGTCGCCAGCGTGGCGAAGTCCTGGCCGGAGAACAGCATGACCAGGTTGTTGCGGATCACCGGCATGTGCACTTTGAGCGCTTCCAGATCAACCTGATTGCGGCCTTGCAGGGTGATGCTCACCTGCATGTAGCGCTGGCGACCGTTCACGTTGTAGTTGGCCACGAAAGCCGGGGCCATGGGCTCGAAAATCGCTGGCTGCTTGCCGACCACAGCGGTTTCGGCGGCGACAGGCTTGCTCTGGGCACTGTGCATGAAGAACCAGGTCGCCCCCACGGACATGCCGACCGCCAGCAACAGGGCCACCACGATCGCAATGATCAGCTTGACCTTGCCTTTGGTTGCGGGTTCTTTTACTACTGCGTCGCTCTTCGCCATGCCAATAATCCGTCACTATTCGGGTTTTCACAGTCGCACGGCAAGGCAAGAGCAAGTGTTATGCCAGAAGTGTCGAGGAGGTATGGGAGACAGCGAAAGGCAATCAATTGTAGGAGCGAGGCTGCCCGCGAAACAGGCGCCGCGGTTTATCAGCCATACCGCGTCATCATTCTTCGCGGGCAAGCCTCGCTCCTACAGGAGAGGTGTGATCAGGCGTAGTAGTCGACGGCGCTGGAGCCGATCACGCTGGTAGCGGTTGCCGCCACTTCGGCGACGGCGGTTGCGACCTCGTCATCCATGGAGTCAAGACGACCTCCATTGGCGCTGGTCCGACCGCCCTGCCCCTGCTGAGCCTGATCCTGGCCCTGGCCTTGCCAGCCACGAGACTGGTCGGACACATTGACGTCGACCTGGCCCATGCCCTGTTGCACGAACATGTCACGCAGGCGTTGCATCTGACTGTCCAGCGCTTCACGAACGCTTGGATGGGCGCTCATGAAGGTAACCTGGGCCTGCTGGTCGGGAACCATGTTCACCCGGATATCGAGACGCCCCAGTTCAGCCGGTTGCAACTGGATGTCGGCCGCCTTGAGGTTGGCGCTGGAAAGGTACATGACGCGGTTGACCACTTCCTCGGTCCAGCCGCTCTGATGCATGGCGATCGGTTGGTTGACCGGCAAGGCATTGGCGGTTTTCGGGGTGGCCGCCTGAGTCAGTGCCGCCAGACGGTTGGCGAAGTCATCGACACGGGTATCGCTGCTGGCGGACGTCAAATCCTTGAGGCCGCTATCAATCAGACCGCTGAAGGCTTTCTCGCCACCCTGACTGGTGCTGTCCTTGTCGGCTTGCACGTCGAGCATGCTGGCCATGCCGGCGGCAAAGTTCTGCGCCGCCGTCAGCTCACCGTCAGCCTGGGTCTGGGCAGCCGTGGCTTTGGACTGGGCCTGGCTGCTGGCGGATACGTGGCCGCTCTGCTCCATGGCCATGCGCACGGCGGGCAATGCGTCGAGCGGATCAGCTTCGGGATCAAAATCGCCGTCAGTGGCCGTCTCCACTGGCACAGACGCGGCAACAACGGCGGCGGCAACCGGCGCTTCAGCCTGCGGCTGTGCAGTCGTGACAACTGGCGCAGCTGTTTGCGCGGCCGGTACGGTTACCGACGGCTGTACTGCCTGCATCAACGCAGGATCAAGCGCCGGGTCGAGGCTCGGATCGACAGGCGCCGTATCGGCCACCGGCGTTTCAGCCGTCTCGGGCTGGTTGTCGCTGGCAGCTGTGTCATCGGTCGGCGCCGGTTTATCGGCGGGCAAGGAATTGCCGCTATCGGCAACCGCCCGTTCCGGGGCGGCAGGCTTGTCAGTGCTGACATCCGGTTTGCCGTGGGTTTTCGAGGCATTTTCGGTAGCCGGTTTAGCCGCTTTATCGGCGACCACAGAAGGCTTGTTCCGGGCTTGATCGGCGTAAACATCAGCGAAGCTGGACGCCTTGCCCCCTGGCTCAGCGGTCAGCGCCGGGGTATTGGCGGAGGCGACTTGAGTCTTGGCCGTCGCGGCGGCCTGAAGAAGCGAATGGGGGGTAACGGGCATAAAACGGTCTCCGCTGCACTGGGATCGTAGGTACAGTTGAGTGAGTTGATTGCAAAGGTCGAGCCAGTTCGGCTCGACAAAGGTTAAAAGCGCCGGACGGTTGCGTCAGTCCGCTAGAGAGCGCTGTCGCTCCGCCTCATACAGCGGTCGGACAATGGCGAATTCGCCGTCGATTTCCCCGACCAGCTTTTCAATACCGGCGAGGCTTTTTTGCTTGGCGCGTTGCTCAAGCTCATTGCACAGCTCAGCGAGACGAACGGCCCCCATATTGCTGCTGCTGCCCTTGAAACTATGGGCGGTGCTCATGAGTTGCGCGGCATCTTCAGCCTCTCGCAACACGCACAAGCGCTTTTCGGAATCGGCAATGAAGGTATCCAGCAACATCGGATAATCACCCTCCATGACTTCTTGCAGCGCGCTCAGCACGGCACGGTCCAGATGTGTGTCAGCCACTTGCTCACTCCTTGATCAAGAATGGGTGAATTATGCCAGAGCCTCCCAGAAAAACTCTACGCGAGCACTACGACCATCGTCGGACCAGCTCGCGCTACGGCTCAATTGGCGGATCAGACTGACGCCGCGCCCCGACAGACGGCCACCGTCGACGGGACGCTCCATTACCCGCGCCACATCGAAACCTTTGCCACTGTCTTCGACCCGCACAATCAGGCTGCCGCCCTTGCCCGTCGGCACGATCTGCAAATGCACCCGCACAAAGCCGTCCTGCAACGCCTCCAGCCGCTCATTGCGCGTTTGATAATAGCGCGCAAAACCCGAAGCATCGCGCTTGAGGCTTGAATCCAGCCCCAGCACGCCGTGCTCAAGGGCGTTGGAATACAGTTCTGCCAACACGCTGTGGAGCGCCCCACTCTGAGCCCGCAGACCATGGACCTCAAGCAACAATTGCAACAGGTACGGCAGCGGATTGAAACGTTTGAGGGTCGCGGCGCGAAACTCGAAACTCACCGACCAGTCCAGCGGACACGACTGGCCGCTGTCGGAATACACCGGCGCCGGAGGGCTCAATTGCTCGGCCTCCAGCAGACTGATCTCGACCATGCTCACATCATCGCGGGCCTCGCCACGAAAATCCCGCAGTGCCTGCTCGATGTCCTCGAACAGCGCGTCTGGCTGACGATTGGCCGCAAACACCTGATGCAAGCGCTCTACACCGAACAACTGATCGTTGGCATCGCAGGTATCGATGACCCCGTCGGAGAGTAGAAACACCCGATCACCAACGGCCATCGGAAACACTTCGGTGCGGTCATTGAAGGTTTGCGGGCTCAGTATGCCCAACGGCAAATGCCGCGCCGTCAACGGCGTGCGCTCACCGCTGACGATGTTGTGCAGATAACCGTCCGGCATCCCGCCGTTCCAGACTTCCACCGAGCGCCGCTGAAAGCTCAGGCACAGCAAGGTGGCACAGCAGAACATGTCCACCGGCAGAATGCGCTTGAGCTTGGCGTTCATCTCACGCAGGGTTTCAGCCAGGCCATACCCTTTGGCAGTCATGCCATAGAAGACTTCAGCCAAGGGCATCGCGCCCACCGCGGCCGGTAGACCGTGGCCGGTGAAATCACCCAGTAGCACATGCATGTCGCCGGCCGGGGTGAACGCCGCCAGCAGCAGATCGCCGTTGAACAGCGCATAAGGCGATTGCAAGTAGCGGATGTTTGGCGCACTCAGGCAGCCCGAATGCGCCACCTTGTCGAATACGGCCTTGGCCACCCGCTGCTCGTTGAGCAAGTAGTCATGATGTTTGGCGATCAGGTCACGCTGCTGTAGCACCGTGGCCTGCAACCGGCGCAAGCGATCCATGGCCTTGATCTTGGCGGCAAGGATCACCTGGTTGTAGGGCTTTGCCAGAAAGTCGTCACCACCGGCCTCCAGACACCGGGCCAGGGCCTCGCTTTCGGTCAGCGAGGTCAGGAAGATGATCGGCACCAGGGTTTCCCCGGCCAGCGCCTTGATCTGTCGTGCCGCCTCGAAACCGTCCATGACCGGCATCATGGCGTCCATCAGAACCAGGTGCGGCCGCTGCTGGCGAAACGCTTCGACGGCTTCGGCGCCGTTGGCGGCCGTCAATACCTGGTGGCCCTGACGACGGACAATGCTCGACAGGAGCATGCGATCGGCCGCGCTGTCTTCGGCGATGAGGATGGTCAGCGGTTCAAGCGACGGCTGCATGGCGGTCAAGTGATGTCGAACAGCTTGTCGAAATTGGAGATGGCGAGGATCTTGCGCACATCTGAATTGCTGTTAACGACGCGAATATCGGAACTGTCGCCACCGGCGTGATCACGGAGCAGAAGCAGCATCCCCAGCGCCGAGCTATCGAGATACGTGGCCTTCCTTAAGTCCACCACAACAGATTCCGGTTTTTTTTCGAGTTTCTCGTAAGACTCGCGAAACTCCTGATGCCGACCAAAATCGAATCGTCCCTCGATCGAAATCGTCAGCTTTTTCCCATCCGGAGATACATCTGTAACAACTGACATTTATCGGCTTCCTTGTCATGGGTAAACGTACGTGTACAAGGTTTAGCACTTGGCGGAGATGGGAGCAAGGCGGGAAGTTGTCGCGCCTGTCAGACCGCCTTCGCGGGCAAGCCTCGCGCCTACAGGTTATGCGTCCACATTACTCGCAAACGACACAAAACCTGTAGAGCGTGGTTTGCCCGCGAAGAACGGTAACGCGATCCCCCTGATTCAATACGGATCATGCCGCGGCAACCGCTGGGACAATTCGTCCAGCAGCTTCTGCTCGCGCTTGTCTTCGAGCTTGCGCGCCTCGTCCATGTAGCGTTGTACAAGTTTGCGCAAACCTTCGACCCGGGCAAACGCCTGCTGCCAGGACTCGCGCGCCTTGTTCAGGTTGTTCTGGTGCCAGTTCAGGCTTTGGCGCTGCTGATCGATGGCGGTGCCCAATTGCGCAAGAAATCCCTGATAGCCAAGCAACCACTGGCCGGAAACGCCAGTGCTACCGCGCACAATCCATTGCTCCTGGTATTCGAGGCGGAAGTTTTCGAGGTCGGCGAGCTTGCTTTCCGCCACACGAACCTGGCCCTGGAAGTGCCCGAGGCGCATGACCGCGGTTTTTTCGGCCTTTTCGGCCATTTCCACCACGGGTGCCAGGCGTGCCGCGCGGCTCAGGGCCATGGCCGGTTAGCCGCCCGCTGCCGGAGCGAAGATCGAGGCGAGGTGGTTTTCGCTGGCGCCCATGCCGATGTTGTCGTTCAAGCCCTGACGCAGATAAGTGGTCATGGCGGGCTGCAAGGAAATCGCGACGTCGGTTTCACGATCACCGCCCGGCACGTAGGCACCGACGCTGATCAAGTCGCGGCTCTGCTGATAGCGCGACCAGTACTGTTTGAACATCTGCGCCCGGGCCATGTGCTCGGGGCTGACCACCGACGGCATGACCCGGCTGATGGAGGCTTCGATATCGATGGCCGGGTAATGACCTTCTTCGGCCAGGCGCCGGGACAGCACGATGTGCCCGTCGAGCACGCCTCGCGCCGAGTCGGCAATCGGGTCCTGCTGGTCATCGCCTTCGGACAACACGGTGTAGAACGCGGTGATCGAACCGCCGCCCTTCTCGGCGTTACCGGCCCGCTCCACCAGTTTCGGCAACTTGGCGAACACCGACGGCGGATAGCCTTTGGTCGCGGGCGGCTCGCCAATGGCCAGGGCGATTTCCCGCTGGGCCTGGGCGAAACGGGTCAGCGAGTCCATGAGCAACAGGACGTTCTTGCCCTTGTCGCGGAAATACTCGGCGATGCGCGTGCAGTACATCGCGGCGCGCAGACGCATCAGCGGTGCATCGTCCGCCGGCGAGGCGACGACCACCGAACGCTTGAGCCCTTCTTCACCGAGAATGTGCTCGATGAATTCTTTAACTTCACGACCCCGCTCACCGATCAGCCCGACCACGATAATGTCGGCCTCGGTAAAGCGGGTCATCATGCCCAGCAGCACGGATTTACCGACGCCGGTACCGGCAAACAGACCGAGACGCTGACCGCGACCGACCGTCAACAAACCGTTGATGGTGCGAATGCCCACATCGAGCGGTTCACTGATCGGTTCACGCTTGAGCGGGTTAATGGTCGGGCCGTCCATCGGCACCCAGTCTTCGGCCTTCATGCCGCCCTTGCCGTCCAGCGCACGGCCGGCACCGTCCAGCACCCGCCCGAGCATGCTCATGCCCATCGGCAAGCGGCCAGTGTCTGCCATAGGCACCACACGGGCACCGGGCGCAATGCCGGCGACGCTGCCGACCGGCATCAGGAACACCTTGCTGCCGGAGAAACCCATGACTTCGGCTTCGACCTGCACCGGTTGATAACTGTCGTCGTTGATGACCATGCAGCGGCTGCCCATTGCCGCGCGCAAACCTTCGGCTTCGAGGGTCAGGCCGACCATGCGCAGCAGACGGCCTTCGAGGATCGGAGCCCCCGCCAGCGTAGTGACCTCGGCGTAACTGCCCAGGCGCTTGGCGAAGCTGGTGCGATCAAGGCGCATCAGGTTCGTCCAGCGTCGGCTCGACCGCAGGTTTTTCGTCGACCGGCAGTTCCAGGCTCAGATCCGGAGCGGCCGGGTGCAAGGCCTGGTCATGCAACTGATCGAACAGCTTGGCCATGACTTGGGCGACGCGGGTTTCAACGGTGGCGTCAATGCGACTGTGTTCGGTCTCGACCCGGCAACCGCCGGGCAGCAGGGATTCGTCTTCGACGATGCGCCAGGTTTCTTCATGGCGCTCGCGCAGGGCTTTGACCTGTTCGAAGTCCTGCGGATTGATGTGCAGCCGCACGTTACCCACGCCCAGCGGCAAGAGCTTGAGGGCTTCGCGCATGACGTGTTCGATTTGCGTCGAGTCGATGGCCAGTTCGCGCTGAATCACCTGTTTGGTGATGTGCTGCACGAGGTCGACCAGGGATTTCTCGATCTGGGTGTCCTGCTCGGCAATGGGCTCGAACAGGTTGGCCATCAGCTGTTCCAGGCCGGCAACCTTCGGCGCCAGGACGGCTTCAGCTTCCTGACGGACCTTGAGTGTGGTGCTGTGGAAGCCTTCTTTCTCGCCGATGGCGAAGCCTTCGTTGTAAGCCTCCTGACGGATGCTTTCGAGTTCTTCGAGGGTCAGTGGCTGGACTTCATCCAGCGGCACCTCTTCCATTTCCGGCGGTTCGGGCTCGGGTTCCGGCTCGGGCTCCGGCACAAACGGATCGAAACTGGGCAACGCCCAGACATCGAAACCGGCGACGGCCTTGCCTCGGATCAGGTCGGTCTGGGACTCATCATGTTTGGACGACATAGTGACCTTAGATCATCTCTTCGCCGCCCTTCCCGCCGAGAACGATTTCTCCGGCTTCGGCCATACGGCGGGCAATGGTGAGGATTTCTTTCTGCGCAGTTTCCACGTCGCTGACGCGCACCGGGCCCTTGGCCTCGAGGTCGTCGCGCAACAGTTCGGCCGCTCGTTTGGACATGTTCTTGAAGATCTTTTCCTTGACGCCTTCGTCCGAACCCTTGAGGGCCAGCACCAGCACGTCGGAGGACACTTCACGCAGCAACGCCTGAATCCCGCGGTCGTCGACATCGGACAGGTTGTTGAACACGAACATGAGGTCTTCGATCTGACCGGACAGGTCTTCGTCGACTTCGCGGATCGAGTCCATCAGCTGGCCTTCGATCGAGCTGTCGAGGAAGTTCATGATGTCGGCCGCACGCTTGATGCCACCCAGGGTGGTGCGCGAGGCATTCGAGTTGCCGGAGAACTGCTTCTCGAGAATCTGGTTGAGTTCTTTCAGGGCCGCTGGCTGCACGGTGTTCAGCGAGGAGACCCGCAGAATGATGTCCAGGCGCACCTTGTGGTCGAAGTTGCCAAGCACTTCACCAGCCTGATCCGGGTCGAGGTAGGCCACGACGATCGCCTGGATCTGCGGGTGCTCGTAACGGATCACATCGGCGACGGCGCGCGGTTCCATCCACTTCAGGCTGTCGAGGCCGCTGGTGTTGCCGCCCAGCAGGATGCGGTCGATCAGGCCGTTGGCCTTGTCTTCGCCCAGTGCCTGGGTGAGCATTTTGCGCACGTAGTCGTCGGAGCCGACGCCCAGGCTGGTCTGGTCGCCGACGATGTCGACGAACTCGCTCATGACCTGTTCGACCTGCTCGCGATGGACGTTGCCCATCTGCGCCATGGCCACGCCGACGCGCTGGACCTCTTTGGGCCCCATGTGGCGCAACACTTGGGCAGCATCGGTCGAACCCAGGGACAGCAGCAGAATCGCGGCTTTGTCGACCTTGGTCAGTTTGGCGGCAACGGCTCGGTTATCACTCATCTGCGTTAATCCACTCTTTCACGACCTGGGCCACGCGACCCGGATCTTCTGCCACCAGACTCTTGATTGCATTCAACTGTGCGTCATAGCCTTCGCTCGGGCTCGGCAGCAGGATGCTTTGCGGACCACCGAGGCTGACGCGGTCGTTGCCCAGTTCGCCGTCCAGGCCGCCCATGCCACCGAGTTCCACGTCGCTGCCAATGCCGGCCAGTTGCTTGCCTTTGCCGCCACCGGTGATGTTGTTGAGCACCGGACGCAGCACACCGAACACCAGCACCAGGATGAACAAGACACCCAGCACTTGCTTGACGATGTCCCAGAACCAAGGCTGGGAGTAGAACGGAATATCGGCAATCACTTCACCGCGCTCGGCGGAGAATGGCATGTTGATCACGCTGACGCTGTCACCCCGGCTCGCGTCGAAACCGACGGCGTCCTGCACCAGGCGAGTGAAGCGCGCCAATTCATCGGCGCTCCACGGCGCACGGGTGGTCTCGCCATTGGCGGCGTTGATCTTGACCTGATCATCCACCACCACCGACACCGACAGGCGATTCAAACGGCCCTGCTGTTGTTTGGTGTGGCTGATCGAACGGTCGAGTTCGAAGTTCTTGGTGGATTGTTGACGCTTGTCCGCCGGATACGGTGCCAGCATCGGCTGGCCGGTGGCCGGGTCCATGATTTGCTGACCGTTGGCATCGATCAACGGCTGGCCTGGCTGAACCATGCCGGCTGCCGCAGTGCTGCCACCGGTGGTCTGCGGCGCGGAAGCTGGCGATGGCGGCTGGTTGCTCAGGGCACCCGGCACACCTTGCGGGCCATTGCTGGCAGTGCGTTGTTCGTTGACCGACTGCTCGCTGCGCAACGCCGGTTGATCCGGGTTGAACTGCTCAGAGGTCGACTCGACAGCGCTGAAGTCCACGTCGGCCGAGACTTCGGCTTTGTAGCGGTCGTTGCCCAGCACCGGTTGCAGGATATTGTGCACGCGCTGGGTCAGCATGCTTTCCATGCGACGGCTGTAGTCAAATTGCTTACCGGCCATGGTCAGTTCGGAATTTTCCGCCTGATCCGACAGCAGGTTGCCCTTCTGGTCGACCACGGTGATCTGGGATTTGCTGAGTTCGGGAACGCTGGTCGCGACCAGATTGATGATCGCCACCACCTGACCCGGCTCCAGCGAGCGGCCGGAATACAGTTCAACCAGCACCGAAGCGCTCGGCTTGCGTTCGTCACGCACGAACACCGAGCTTTTCGGAATCGCCAGGTGCACGCGAGCGCCCTTGACGTTGTTCAGGCTGGAAATGGTCCGCGCCAGTTCGCCTTCGAGGCCGCGACGATAACGGGTCGCTTCCATGAACTGGCTGGTCCCCAGGCCCTGGTCCTTGTCGAGGATTTCAAAACCGATGTTGCCATCGCTGGGAGTGACACCAGCGCCCGCGAGCTTGAGCCGTGCACGGGACAGGTCATCGGCCTTGACCAGCAAGGCACCGGAGTTGGGTTCAACGGTGTAGGGAATATCGGCGGCGGCCAGGGTATCCATGACCTGCTTGGCGTCCATACCGGCGAGGCTGCCGTACAGAGGCCGGTAGTCCGGCTGCTGCGACCACAGCACCACGGCAAAACCAATCGCCACGCTCGCAGCCAGGCCGACCAACAGGCCCACCTGACGCAACATGGTCATCTCGGAGAGGTTTTCCAGGAAGGACAACCCGAACAGCGGCGGTTTGCCGTCTACTGGGGTGGCCTTGGCCGGAACGTTATCGGCGACTGCTTCTGCCATGACTCAATTCGTCCTTAAACCGGCATCTGCATGATGTCTTGGTATGCCTGAACCAGCTTGTTTCGCACTTGGGTCAACGCTTGAAAAGACACGCTGGCCTTCTGCGAGGAAATCATGACATCCGTCAGGTCGACGCCACTTTTGCCGATCTCGAAGGCACTGGCCAACTGACTGGACGCTTGCTGGGTGTCGTTCACTTTATTGACAGCCTGACCGAGCATGTCGGAAAAGCTGCTGCCACCCAGTTCAGGGACTGCGGCAGTCGATTTAGGCGCAGACATGGCATCCATTTGCATGGAGCGCATGTCCAGCATCAACCGATTAAATTCAATACCTTGGCTCATGGTCTACTCTCGTTGGCGACCCGCAATTTTTTGACACTCACTCGGCGGGTAGTGAGGTGTTAGCAACAAGGGTGCCAGCTCCGTGGCTGCTCTGAACAAAAGCGTTTCCCGGGCTTTGTTGGCGAACGAATCAAGTCGCGAACAAATAAGCTTCCACATCCATCCCGGCATCGCGCATCTGCGCCAGCTTGTAGCGCAAGGTGCGTGGGCTGATGCCCAATCGCTCAGCCGCTTCTTTGCGACGGCCGCGCTCGGAACGCAAGGTGTCGATGATCATCTGGAATTCACGGCGACGCAGGTCATCACCCAACGCCCCGGCCGATTCAGCCTCGACCTCCACGGCCCGCACCGGCGCCAACGCCGGCAACGGCGCACAAGCCACCGGTCCGGACAGGCAGAAATCCTGGGGCTGGATCAAACCACCCTGCTGCAGAATCAAGGCGCGCTGGATCGCGTTATCCAGTTCACGCACGTTGCCCGGCCACGGATAACCGATCAGGCACGCCTGTGCCTCGGGCGACAGTTTCGCAGCGGCATGCTTCATTTTATTGACGTGTTTGGCCAGCAGACGCTCGGCCAGCGGCAGGATGTCGGCGGTACGCTCGCGCAGCGGACGCCAGGCCAGCGGAAATACCGACAATCGATAGAAGAGATCTTCTCGGAACCGCCCCGCCGACACCTCACCGGACAGGTCACGGTTGGTGGTCGCCACGACCCGTATATCCAGGGAGATCGGCTTGCGTGCGCCGACCCGTTCGACTTCACGCTCCTGCAACACCCGCAGCAATTTGGCCTGGAGCCCGAGGGGCATTTCAGAAATTTCGTCGAGCAGGATCGTTCCGCCATCGGCCTGCTCGAACTTGCCGGCCTGCGCCGCGATGGCGCCGGTGAATGAACCTTTTTCGTGACCGAACAAAGTGGCTTCGAGCATGTTGTCGGGGATCGCCGCGCAGTTGATCGCAATGAACGGCTGACTGGCGCGATGGGAGTGCTGATGGATATAACGCGCCAACACTTCTTTACCGGTCCCGGACTCGCCGGAGATCAATACCGTCGAATCGCTGCGCGCGACCCGCGCGGCCAGTTCCAGCAATTGCACACTGGCCGGCTCGAAGGCGATCGGCCCTTCGCTCTCGGTCGCACCGAGCGTGCCCAGTGCGTGCCGCGCCACGAGGTCGAGCAAGGCTTTGGGCTCGAACGGCTTGACCAGATAATCCGCCGCGCCCTGGCGCATCGCATCGACGGCCCGCTCGACCGCACCATGAGCGGTCATCAGCAACACCGGCAATTGCGGCTGACGCGTTCGCAGCAAACCGAGCAGTTGATGGCCGTCCATGCCTGGCATATTGACGTCGCTGATCACCAGGCTGAAGGCCTCATTGCCGACCGTCGCGAGCGCCTCTTCCGCCGAACCGACGGCCGTGTAATCGTGCCCCGCGAGCAGCAGCGTATCGGCCAGTGCTTCGCGTAGCGCGCGGTCGTCCTCGACCAGTAAAACCTTGATTGCCATGTCCTTCACTCCGCTCCCTGAGCGTTAGGCTGTTCACCGGAAAAAAGCGGCAGGATGACCTGCGCGCAGGTGCCGCGACCCGGCCGCGAGCGCAACTGCAATTCTCCCTGATGAGCACGGGCCACGGCCTTGACCACGGTCAGGCCCAGGCCAGTCCCGGTGGTTTTAGTGGTGAAAAACGGCTCACCCAAGCGCGCCAGTACTTTGCCGTCGATGCCGCTGCCGCTGTCACTGATGCACACCCGCAGGTTGTTTCCCCTGGCATAGAAATGCACTTTCAAGCGGACATTACCGGCACTGGCCTGAACGGCGTTCTCGATCAGATTAAGGATTGCGCCGACCAAGGTGTCGCGGTTGCACAGCAGTTCACCGGCATGACTGTCGCACTGCCAGCGAATCGGCAAATCCTGAACATGAGTCAGTGCAGCCGATTGCAGCGACTGCATCAATTGCTTGGGCGTGACGCGGTCGGTCAACGGCAGCTCGCCCCGCGCGAACACCAACATGTCGCGAACCTGATGTTCCAGCTCATGCAACCGCTCTTTCAGGCGCCCGGCAAAACGTTGCTGCGTGGCGACCGGCAATTCCTGCTCAGTCAAATGACTGGCGTAGAGCAACGCGGCGGACAACGGCGTCCGAATCTGATGGGCCAGCGAGGCGACCATTCGGCCGAGAGACGACAGGCGTTCGTGGCGAGCCAGTTGATCTTGCAGATGACGGGTTTCGGTCAGGTCGTTGAGCAACACCAACTGCCCGGGCTCGGCATCCAGCGAACGAGTGGCGATCGACAGACGTCGACCGTCCTTCAGAGAGATTTCGTGACCGTCGTCTTCGCGAGGAGCAAAGCAACGGGCAATGACATGGCGCCAGAGCTCGCCTTCGAGGGGCAGGCCGAGCAACTCGCAGGCCGCCGGGTTGGCTTCACGCACAATGCCCTGGGCATCGATGACGATGACGCCGCCAGGCAACAGATCGAGGAGGTTTTGCAGACGGTTGGCCAGACGTTCCTTTTCCGCCAGCTCTTGCATGCGCTGAGCGCTGACCACCGCCAGCTCACCCTTGAGCTCGGTGACCCGGGCTTCCAGCATGCTGTAGGAATCAGTCAGCTGGCTCGACATTTGGTTGAACAGCGAGAACGCCTGCTCAAGGCCAAGCCGGCTTGCCTGCTCTACGGACGACGGTTGCCCCGAAGCATCAGGGACAGGAGACATCTGGGCGGCTTGGGGCATCGTGCTCTCTCGCTAGGCTGACCGTCAGTTAAACGGAACGTTGCGAGGGATGTAGCAATACCCGTGCCTAAAAAAAACCGCCTACAAATGAACGACTTGAAAAACAGGCGTCAATCATCCGCCTGTTCATCACCGTCGCGACGGCTCATGCCGTACTTGCGCATCTTCTCCACCAGCGTGGTACGACGAATACGCAGGCGTTCTGCGGCACGCGCCACGATCCCATTGGCATCATCCAGCGCCTGCTGAATCAAGCCCTGCTCCAGACCACCGAGGTAGTCTTTGAGGTCCAGACCTTCCGGCGGCAGCATGGCGTTGGCGGTGAAGTCCGGGGTATGACCGTTGATGGCCACCCGCTCTTCAAGATCACTGCGCAGGCTGTCGACCAATTGCTCGTCTTCATCATCGACGTAGCGGAATTTCTTCGGCAGCTCGACCACGCCGATCACCCCGTAGGGGTGCATGATCGCCATGCGTTCCACCAGGTTGGCGAGTTCGCGAACGTTGCCCGGCCAACCGTGACGGCACAGCGACATGATCGCCGCCGAGTTGAAGCGGATCGAACCGCGCTTCTCGTGCTCCATGCGCGAGATCAACTCGTTCATCAGCAACGGGATGTCTTCGACACGTTCGCGCAGCGGCGCCATCTCGATCGGGAACACGTTCAGGCGGTAGTACAAGTCTTCGCGGAACGTGCCGATCTCGATCATGCTTTCGAGATTCTTGTGAGTCGCCGCTATGATGCGCACGTCGACACTCTGGGTCTTGTTGCTGCCCACGCGCTCGAAGGTGCGCTCCTGCAACACGCGCAGTAACTTGACCTGCATCGGCAACGGCATGTCGCCAATTTCGTCGAGGAACAGGGTGCCGCCATTGGCCAACTCAAAACGCCCGGCGCGGCTGGTGATCGCCCCGGTGAAAGCGCCTTTCTCGTGGCCGAACAATTCGCTTTCCAGCAACTCGGCCGGGATCGCCCCGCAGTTGACCGGAACGAACGGCGCGTCACGACGCTTGGAGTGGTAGTGCAGGTTGCGCGCGACCACTTCCTTGCCGGTGCCGGACTCGCCAAGGATCAGCACACTGGCGTCGGTATCGGCCACTTGCTGCATCATCTGACGGACGTGCTGAATCGCCCGGCTGGTGCCGACAAGGCTACGGAAAAGGTTGGGTTCGCGATGACGACCGCGCTCGCGGGCCTGGTCGTACATCTCGCGATAGACCTGCGCACGGTGCAGCGAGTCGAGCAATTTGCTGTAGCTGGGTGGCATTTCGAGGGTCGAAAGCACTCGGCGACGCTGGTCTTCAGGCAAGTCAATGGAAGAATTATCGCCCATTAACAAAACCGGAAGGAACTCATCCCAGGTTGCGAGTGTCTTTAACAGGCCCGGAAGTGCGCCAGGAGCATTGACCGTCCCGATGAGGACACAGATCACTTCACGACTTGAGGACAAAGAGCCGACAGCCTGCTGCCAGTCATGGCTACCGCAGGGTAAATTTTCTTCGCCAAGAAAATTTAAAATCACCGCCAAATCGCGGCGGCGGACGCTATCGTCGTCAATCAGCAGAATTTTGGTTTCACGCCACATGCAATAGCAACTTCCCTAGTCAACTCAATGCCCAAAATGAGGGGGCAAGCTAGACGCTTGCAGACACGTTATGCCTGTAGACGACTGAAATCTGGTACCAGCCACTAGTTAAGTCAAAAAACCGTGCACAGTCAAATTTATGGCGCACTATGTTTGGATTAACTGAGGGTTAATTAACCAAACAGATGGTAAACCTTTGCCGCGCTCTGTGCTTGATGGATCTGCGACATCTCGTCGACTATCGCCTGGCGCTCCCCTGTCGCCGCCTCCAGAAGCTGTTTATACACGCCCAGCAACTCCTCAAGGTTGTCGCGCAACGCGACCTCATCCACCGAAGCTTCACTCAAGACGTCTTCCATGCAGCAACGGCAAGCCAGGTCCAATTCACTAATGGCCTCCCAGTTGCGCTCGGCCAATGCACCGACGAGGGCATCGCGGGTTAGTTCGATTCGCTGCAAGACAAGACTCATGGTGATCTCCTTAAAACTGCGGACCCGGCGCGGCAATGGCATCCCAACCGTCTTTGACCGTGCGAAGCAGGTCGGCGACTTCGTCGAGGATTTTTGGATCGGTCTTGATATTGGCTTCAGCCAGACGCTTCATCATGTAGGTATAGAGATTATCCAGTTCGCCTACCGATTCAGCCTGATTTTCCAGATCCAGACCTTCACGCAGACCGCCGATGATGCCGATGGCCTTGCCGATCAGAACGCCCTTGTTCGGAATGTCTTTGCGTTCCATCGCGCCCCTGGCTTGGGCTATGCGATCCAGTCCGCCTTCCATAAGCATCTGAACCAGACGATGCGGGCTGGCTTCGGAAGTCTGCGCCTGAGCGCCAATCTTCTGGTATTGGCGAAGGGCTAACATTGGATTCATGTTGTACCTCATCAGAAATCTGTGGTTCGTATAACCAGTGTATCGACGACGCGTCAAAAAACTTTAGATCCAAAAACAAAAAGCCCGGAGCGCTCTAAAACGCTGCCGGGCTTTTGGCGGTTCGGGTGTTACGAGTTCTTCTGCTGCGCTGTCATCGCCTCAAACATCGAGGTGATGTTACTGGCTGTCGCTTTCAGCTTGCCGACCAGAGTATCCATGTCGTTGTACTTTTTGGTCAGCACCGCCGTCAGGGTCTCGATTCGGCGATCCAGGGCCGCCTGGTCATTGGACAGCTTTTTCTTGGTTGAATCCAGACTCTTGGCGCGCGCGTCCAGGATAGAGTCGACTGCTTTGCCATTGACGGTTTTACCTTCGGTGTAAGGCTTGATCGCGTTGTTCATACGCTCAATCAGACCATTGGTACCTGTGAACAGTGTCTGAACCTCACCGCCCAGCTTCTTGTCGTTCATTGCAGTGTTGAACTTGGTGCTGTCAAAGTCCAGTGCGCCGGTCTTCTGGTTGGTGGTGATACCCAACTGGGAAAGCACAGTCAGCTTGTCGCCGGCACCGGTCTGTGACAGCGGGCCCCGCAAGGAATCCAGAATCGAACGTGGCAGCGGGTCACCGGTCAGCGCCGCGGAAACGGTCAGCTTGCCATCGTCATCCAGGGACGGCTTGGTCAACGAAGTCACAGCGTTGGCGACGGCGTTGTACGCATCGACGAATTTCTGGATCGACGCCTTCAGACCATCATTGTTGGGCGCAACGGTGACGGTCGACTTGCCGGTGGTGAGCAAATTCAGGCTCAACCCGGAGATCGTCTTGTCGATGGTGTTGGACTTGCTGGTCATCGCCAGACCGTCGACGCTAAACACCGCATCCTGGGCCGGAGCACCAATAGCCCCCGAAGAAGTGGCCGTCGGCGGGGTGACCATCGGGGCGGTCCCATCGATTTCCAGACCGGCAATACCGCTGGCGGAAATGTCGGAACCCGCACCAGTCGTCGTGGAACCCAACACCAGACGCGAGCCGAAACTGTCGGTCACAATGTTGGCGCTCAAGCCACTGGACTGGTATTGGCTGTTGATCGAATCACGCACCGATTGCAACGTGGCGCCTGCACCCACAGTTACCGGATAGCTTTTGCCATTTTGGGTGATGGTCAGCGTGCCAGCAGGGATCGCACTGGTTGTACCACCGGCAAATGCAGCGGAAGCCACTTTCGATGAGGTGGCCAGGCTAGTGATGTCGACCACGTAGTTACCGGCGACAGCCGCGTTACTGGACGTAGCGGTCAGCACTTTTACATCGGACGACGTCGCGGCAAAACCCGTGAACTGAGGGGTTGTCGTACTACCCAGATCGGTAAGCGCTTTCTGGAACGTGGCCAACAGCGACTTCAAGGTACCAATCCCGGAAATACTCGCCGAGTTAGTGGCGGTTCCACGATCGATCTGACCTTGCTTGGCCGCTTTGTCAGCGTTCACCAAGGCTTTGACGATAGCACCAGTATCAAGGCCGGAACCTAAACCTGTGCCCGGTAGAATTGGACTTGCCATGTGAAACTCCCTTCAGTGTGTCGCCGGCCTTTTGACCACTACAACGCCCAAAAGAACATAGCAACAAAATTCGTGCCAGTTGTCAGGCTTTAGCGCTGAACAACAGGCTGCTTGCATCATTCAAACTATTGGCCAGTTTCAAGACCTCTTCGTTGGGGATCTGACGGATCACCTCACCAGAGTCGCTGGCAATCACTTTTACCACAACCTTGCCTGAAGGCTCGTCAATCGAGAACTCCAGATTACGCTTGACCGACTGAACGAACTTTTCGATTTCCTGAACGGCCATCTTCAGTTTTTCCTGCTCGGTTAAGCCGCTTTTACCTTCATCCTTGACAGCAACCACTGACGCAGCGACCGCTTGAGGCTTTTCCGCAGGCTTCTCGGCAACAGCCGTCGCCTTTGGGGCCGCAGGATAAGACAAGTTCAGCTTCACGCTCATATCCATGTCCATCACCTCTTAAACCAAAAAAGCGAGAGAGCGCGACATGCACACTCCCCCGCCAAAACTCACTCAGCTATTACTGAAGCAGTTTCAGTACAGCGGATGGCAGTTGGTTGGCCTGAGCCAGAACTGCGGTGGAAGCTTGTTGCAGAGTTTGTTGCTTGGTCAGCTGTGCAGTTTCAGCAGCGAAGTCGGTATCTTGTACGCGACCCAGTGCAGCACTGGCGTTTTCGTTGATGTTTTGCAGGTTGGAAATGGTGCTGGACAGACGGTTTTGTGCAGCACCGAGGTCAGCACGGCTGGAGTTGATCTTGGCCAGAGCGGCGTCGATTTTGGTCAGCGCGTTGTTCATCGAAGCTTCGGCGGTTGCCGAGTTGTTACCAGTGATCTGAACGGTAGCCGAGTCAACCGACAGGGTAGCTGCGTCGAAGCCGCTGTCCAGGGTCAGGGTGATCTGGTTGGTAGCGCCAGTGTTGGAACCAACCTGGAAGGTCATGGTGCCAGCGGTGCCGTCGATCAGGTTCTTGCCGTTCAGGTTGGTCGACTTGGCGATACGAGTCAGTTCGTCCGACATCGAAGCGAATTCTTTGTTCAGAGCAGCGCGGTCAGCGGTGCCGTTCGAGTCGTTTCGGGATTGAACAGCCAGTTCACGCATACGCTGCAGAATGTTGGTCGATTCTTGCATCGCGCCTTCAGCGGTCTGAGCGATCGAGATACCGTCGTTGGCGTTTTTGATAGCCATGGTCTGACCGCGGATCTGCGAAGTCATACGGGTAGCGATTTGCAGGCCGGCGGCGTCATCTTTAGCGCTGTTGATTTTCAGGCCGGAAGACAGGCGAGTCATCGATGTCGACAGAGCGTCGGAAGCGCGGTTCAGGTTTTTCTGAACGTTCAACGATGTGACGTTGGTGTTTACTGTTAAAGCCATGACGAATTCCTCGTTGGTTGGGTACTGCGGCTTCCGGCCCTGGCAACCGCCGGGTATGGCCTAGAGAACCTTCGTAATAGTTATCGTCGCCAATGCAACTTGCTTTAGGGGATTTTCAAAATTATTTGCCATCACGTTGCCACCCCCCGTAAATCAAGGGGTTGGCGATGATCCGGCAGCGAAAAAATGACGCCAGGGAAATGTCGGCGACAGGTTGGCGAGGACTCGCCGGCACCGACAGAAGGGATATTGCTTAAACAGACAGGCTTTCGGTCAGCAACTCGACCAGTTCATATTCCAGGTAATCGGCCAATGCGAGCCAGTTCTGCGCTTCCTGACACGCGAACACTTTGCTGAGCAAAAATGCCCATTGCTGTTGCGATGCCTGCGGCGTGGAATCAAATGCCGGATGCACTTCACCGACCAGCTCGATCATTACCAGGCTGGCTTCGACATCACGCCCCAGACGGAACAAGGCTGCACAGTGCTGCGCATCGGCAACGAAGGTTTCAAGCGCGCTCATGACGCAAACTCCGGATGAAAAACCGTACCAGCGATCATCGCCCCTGCCCGACTGCTGTTATGGAAACGCACCTGTGGGTGGCCCGCAATAAAACGCTCCAGCTCACACAGATAGCTGCGGAAGTTGAGTTGAGTCTTGATGCGCTGGCCGTGGCCATCCAGCACCCAGTGCTTGGCAGCCCCCATCTGCGGCCCCAGATCACCATCGCTCCACCCTGCGTGGGTCTTGTCACCCGGGAAGGCAAAGTCGGCGCCGAACAGCGTGATTTGCACAGCGCCCATCTTCACCGCCAGGTCGACCGCCGGGTGAATCACGCTGCCGCCAACATACAGCTCGCCCCTGGGCAATTGCCGACGCAGCTGCTGGTAGATCGGGCTCGCGGAATAACCGGCATAACGCGGCCCCTGCCAGGCCTCGATCACCGCCGGATCAAGCATGGGCATGTACACCAGCGTGATGTCGGCCGTGCCTTCAGACGGCAGGTGCCGCTGCGAAATGCGCTGGTCGATGCTGACGACAATGTCAGGACGAATGCCGTGCTTGAGCAGCGGACGATAGGCCGTGTCGACGCAGATGAACAACGGTCGCTCGGCTTCATTGCGAATGGCGCGCAAGGTCGCAAAGTGCTGTTCCAGGCTTGGCCCGGTGGCGATGACAAACACCTCCCGCCCCGGCTGTGAACCGAACAACTCGGCCACGTCGCGATCGCCCAGCAACCATTTGAGACTGACCTGCAAGCGCTCCACGATTTCAGGCGACTGCGGATCGAACTCACGATTGTTGAAGGTCAGATGGGTTTCACTGATCAGGCGATCACGGATCTTTGCGCTGAAATCGTCGGCCAGTACCAGCTCGGAGGGCAAGGCAAAAAACGGCAGCTGGATTTCTCCCAGATCGCCGGCATACAACAGCTCGACCCTGGGATCGCTGAGCCACGGCTGTTGATCGAGCAGTTGCAGCACCAGGGCAAACACGGCCCCGTTGAGGATGTGCACGTACAAATGCTCAAGACCGGCGCGTTGCAGCAACTCCATTTGCAGATCGCCGAGCCCGGTGCCGTAGACGTGCGCCACCGGACTGTAGAGCGGCAAACTGTCGGCCTGAAGCACGGCCTCGCGACTGCGATCATGGCGGCTGGTCAGCTGAATGCCATTGATGCTCAGCGTCGAGCCCAGGCCTTCCACCAGATCAGCCTGTAGCAGGCTCGTGTCTTCGACCAGCAAGCGCACAGCCAACGCCGGCCAGCGTTGCTGGATGACGTCGACGTTGTGCTCAAAGAACTCGCTCATGGCGCCTCGCATTGTGTTCGGGCAAAAAAATAGCGCTCAAGATTACACCTTGAGCGCTTTTTTTGTGTCTGGCTTTCTTTGACTAAGACGCCTTGTTCAAGGGCGGTAGAGGATCGCCGAGCCCCAGGACAGGCCAACGCCGAAACCGCTGAGCGCAACGCGCTTCCAGTCGGAGTCCAGCACGTGTTTTTCCAACAGCAGCGGAATGCTCGACGACACGGTGTTGCCAGTCTCGACCATGTCCTTGATGAACTTCTCCGGCTCGCCTTCGAAGCGGCGCGCCACGGCGTCGACAATCGCGGCGCTGCCTTGGTGAATGCAGAAGGCGTCGATGTCATCAGCGGTCAGTTGCGAGTCAGCCAGCAGCTCATGCAAGTGCGCCGGGACTTTGAGCAGTGCAAAGTTGAACACCTGGCGACCGTTCATGTAGAACACGCCGTCGGTGACTTTCAAGTGCGGCGCACCGGAACCGTCGGTGCCGAACTTGGCTTTGCCCAGCTGCCAGGGCGCGTTTTCGCCCATCCAGGTCGCGGTGGCGGCGTCGCCGAAGAGCATGGTGGTGTTGCGGTCTTCCGGGTCGACGATCTTCGAATAAGGGTCGGCGGTGATCAGCAAGCCATTCTTCAGGCCAGCGGCTTCCATGAAGCCCTTGATCGCGTAGATGCCGTAGACGTAGCCGGAGCAGCCCAGGGAAATATCAAACGCCGCCACGGTAGTCGGCAGGCCCAGCTTGTCCTGAACGATGGCGGCCGTATGTGGCAAACCTTCTTCGTCGCCGTTCTGGGTGACGACGATCAGCACATCGACGGATTCACGCTTCAAGTCAGGGTTGTTGGCGAACAGCGCGTTGGCTGCTTCGACACACAGGTCCGACGTTTCCTGCCCGGCGTCTTTACGCGGCAGGAAGGCCGAACCGATTTTGCCCAGGATGAACTCTTCATCCTTTTCGAATTTTGCACCTTGTGCGTAATTGTCCACGCCGGCTACAGGAACGTAGCTCGCAATGCTTTTTATGCCAATCATTACGGCTTCCCAATAATAAACAGCCCAATACCACCGCTCGTAATGATTCGAGGGGCGCCGACAAACAGAGAAAAACGTCGCCCCATGGAGGCGACAACGGGAAGAATAAAAGGCTATCACTGGGCCAAACAGAGACCAGGCGCCACCTCCCCGATTTATACAATACAGTGAAGATGCGCGTTATGACTCGCAGGTCACGCTATTTTGCCGAAACAGACCGACAAGGCGTTATTCGACCAACGACCAGTCCAGCGCGGTTCCACGCTGGATGGCGTGGCGGGCGCGGCGGCCCAGAAGGGTTTCAGCGTGTTTGGGCGCCAGCCCCAGGCCAGGACGGATGGCACGCAGATTGGCGACGGTAAACGGCTCTCCGGCCGCCATATCTTGCGTGACATAGAGCGAGCGTCGGTACACCAGGGACTTGCGCTCGGCCTCGGTCACGCCGTAATGCACCTTGCCCATAGCCTGCCAGGCACGCTCGGTTTCGATCACCAGGCTTTCCAGTTCGGCCGGCTCCAGGGAGAAACTGGCGTCCACCCCTCCGGCCGCACGGTCGAGGGTGAAGTGCTTTTCGATCACAGTCGCTCCCAGCGCCACGGCGGCCACAGACACGCCGACGCCCATGGAGTGATCGGACAGGCCGACCTCGCAGCCAAACAATTCACGCAAATGTGGAATCGTGCGCACATTGCTATTGGCCGGTGTTGCCGGGTACGTGCTGGTGCATTTGAGCAGCACCAGGTCCTTGCATCCCGCCTCACGGGCAGCGCGCACGGTTTCGTCGAGCTCGGCGATACTGGCCATGCCGGTGGAGATAATCAATGGCTTGCCGGTGGCCGCGACCCGACGAATCAGCGGCAGGTCGGTGTTTTCAAAACTGGCGATCTTGTACGCCGGCACATCGAGGCTTTCGAGGAAGTCGACGGCGCTGTCATCAAACGGCGTGGAGAACGCCAGCATGCCCAGTTCCTTGGCCCGGGCGAAAATCGGCGCGTGCCATTCCCACGGCGTATGCGCTTTCTCGTACAACGCATATAACGAGGTTCCGGCCCACAGACTCTTTGGGTCCTTGATGAAGAACTCACCTTCGGCCAGGTCCAGGGTCATGGTGTCCGCGGTGTAGGTTTGCAGCTTCAAGGCATGCGCGCCGGCTTTGGCCGCCGCTTCGACGATTTGCAGAGCCATGTCCAGCGACTGGTTATGGTTGCCGCTCATCTCGGCGATGATGAACGGCGGCGCGTCGGCACCGATGGAGCGGTTGCCGATCTTGAAGCTAGTCATTGCTGCGTTCCTTTAATACGCGCGTGAACGCGCAAGCACTCTGAGTAAAACCGGCTTCGCGAAACACCTTCAGCGAAGGCTGGTTGTCCGGCAACACTTGGGCGGTGATGGCGGTCAGTTGCGGCCAGTGGGCCGTCACGAACGTCTCGCCGCGGACCAGCAGCGCCCTGCCCCAGCCCAGGCCGATGCGATCTTCAAACAGATAAATCGAGACTTCGGCTTCAAAACCGCGCACGTCATAACGCAACACCCCCACCGGACCGTCATCGGTTTCGGCGATCAACAGCAAGCGCCGCGCATTATTCAAACTGGCGGCCAGCCAATGTTGATGCGACGACCATTCAATCGCCCCGGCGTCCAGCGACCAGCGCCGAACCGCCTCGGCGTTGCGTCCGTGGAACAGAAGCCGTGCATCGTCTGCGGTCGCGAGACGGATCTGCAACACCGCACCGGCCAACGTTGCCGCCACCCGCTGCGCCCCCCGACCATCCACCAATTGCCGCGAATGATCGGCCAGGCTCTGGCGTATCCCCTGATTGCCCGCGACAAAACCGATGGCCTGGCGCAGTTGTTCAACGCTCACCTGTTCACGAGGGCCCAGGTAGACATGGGCACCCGAGGCGGCCATGACCTCGCCATTGGCCTGCTGATTGTTCGAGACCGCAATGCAAATCGTCGGCAGCCCCATGGCCGCCCGCTCCCAACTTGTCCCGCCACCGGCACCGACAAACAGGTCGGCCTCGGTCATCAGCCGGTAGAAGTCGCTGACAAAACTGTGCAAGCGCCAGTTCGGCCGAGTCGCCGCCATGGCCTGCATATCGTCCCAGGCCGGGTTGTCGGCTCCGGCAACGAAATCGACTTCCAGCGCATCGAAATCCGCCATGGCCAGCATCGCGTGATGAGTCTGCATCGCCGCATCGAAGCCGCCGAAATTCACCAACACCCGCTTGGCCTGCGGTTTGATCGGGATCGCCGGGCAACGGAACTCATCGCGCAGCATCGCGAAACGTGGGCCGAACAACGTATGGCAGCCAGGCGTGAGCAGTGAGTCATAGGCCGCTGGCGTGCCCGACAGGTTCTGGTTGAGCAGCAGGTCGACGGCGTACTGGCGAGTGGCAAGATCATCCACCGCAGCGATCCGTAGCGCCCAGCGCCGGGCCGCCGTTTGCCAGTGATGGTCGAGGCCGTAGTGATCGACGATGATCCAGTCGAACGGCGGATGGTTTTCCAATGCCTGCGCCAACGCGTCGATGTCCGCCTGCCACGGCAGCATGGATTCGATGCCTTGCTGCGGGTCTTCATCGGGATAACGCCCCGGCAGCGCGAAGGTTTCAAAACCTTCGGCCGCCAGACTGTCCAACCGATGGCCCGGCAGCAGGCGACAGGCAAAGGCAACATGTGAACCCTGCTTGCGCAAGGTTCTGGCCAGGGGCAACAAGCGAGCGATATGCCCGCTGCCAATGGTCGGCGATGCGTCGGAGCGAATCAGCACCCTCATTGCAGTTCGCCTCCAGCCTTCAACGCGGCGTAAAGGTATTCAGCGCGTTTCCAGTCTTCGAGGGTATCGATGTCCTGCACCAGATGCCGCGGCAGAATCACCGGCAGGCTCGCCGGGGAAAACAATACATCGCCACGCAACCAGGCCTCGCTGCGCCCCCAGTAGAACTGCCCCGCATCTTGAAAGGCTTCGGCCAGGTCCTGCGAGCGGGTGTTGCGAAACTCCGGGTACAACGACGTCAACGCGCCGTGTTCGTCGAGGGTCAAGGCACGCTGCACGGGAAAGCCGAAACCGGCCACGGAAAACGCGAAGGATTTATCCGGGTTCTGCTCCAGCAATTCAAAGCCCTGACGCAGAAACCGTGCCTGCAAGAGGGGTGCGGTCGCGTAGATACAACAGGCATAGTCGAACGCCGCAAGCTCATTCAAGGCATGCACCATCACCGCCGCCGTGCCGGTGAAATCGTCGGCCAACGACGCCGGACGCATGAACGGCACCTGAGCACCGTGCACCCGCGCGACCTCGGCGATGTCTTCATCGTCGGTGCTGACGACCACCTGATCGAACAGCTGCGAATCCAGCGCCGTACAGATCGAGCGGACGATCATCGGCACGCCGTCGAACGGTTTGAGGTTCTTGCGCGGGATTCGCTTGCTGCCGCCCCGGGCCGGAATGATGGCTACGCAGCTCAAGATTCACTCCTGTTCAAGGCACTACTCTTCAAGAGTCAGTCGCCGCAGTTGCTCGATCACATAGTCCTGCTGTTCGTCGCTCAGCAAGGGAAACATCGGCAGGCTGATGGCCTCGGCGTAATAACGCTCGGCTTGCGGAAAATCACCTTCGGCAAAACCCAGGTCGCGATAGTACGGCTGCAAGTGCACCGGAATATAGTGCAGGTTCACACCGACACCCGCCGCTCGCAAACCTTCGAATACTTGTCGATGGCTGAGATTGATGCGATCTGTCTGCAACCGCACCACGTACAAATGCCATGCCGATCCGGCCTCGGGCTGCGCACTGGGCAAGGTCAGCGGCAAGTAGGCCAACAACCGGTCATAACGCGCCGCCAGCTCACGACGGCGTTCGATGAAGTCGTCGAGTTTGTTCAGTTGTGATAACCCGAGTGCCGCTTGCAGGTCGGTGATCCGGTAATTGAAACCCAGCTCGACTTGCTGGTAGTACCAGGGACCGTGACTCGGCTCTGTCATCTGCTGCGGATCGCGGGTCATGCCGTGGCTGCGCAAGCGCTGCAAGCGCTCGGCCAGGTCCACACGATTGGTGAGGATCATGCCCCCTTCGGCGCTGGTGATGATCTTCACCGGATGAAAACTGAACACCGTCATTGCCGCGAATTCACAGCACCCCACCGGACGTCCGGCATAGGATGCACCCACCGCGTGGGAGGCGTCTTCGATGACGGTGAAGCCATAACGCTCAGCCAGTTCAGCGATCTTGCGCATGTCGCAGCTTTGGCCAGAAAACGCCACGGCCACCAAAACCTTCGGCAGCGTACCGTCACGCTCGGCGGCTTCAAGTTTCGATTCCAGTGCGAAGGTATCGAGGTTCCAGGTCAGCGGATCGATGTCGACGAAATCCACCTCCGCGCCGCAGTAGCGACCGCAATTGGCGGAGGCCAGAAAGGTGTTCGGCGTGGTCCACAAACGGTCGCCCGCCGCGAGCCCAGCCGCCAGGCAAGCGATGTGCAGCGCGGCCGTGGCATTGCAAACCGCCACCGCGAAATCGGCCTGGCAGCGCTCGGCCATGGCCTGTTCAAAACGTTCGATGGTTGGCCCTTGAGTCAGCCAGTCAGACTGCAACACAGCAACCACCGCGTCGATGTCTGCCTGATCTAGACTTTGCCGACCGTAGGGAATCATGCCTGCAACCCGGCGTGCAGGTCGGCGATCTGGCCCACCGAAAGGAAGTGCGGGTTGGTGTCGGAGCGGTACTCGAAGTCTTCGCTCACCGGCCGGCCCTGCTCGCCCAGTTTGTCGACGGCAAAATCCACGTCGACGCTGGTGAAACGAATCGACGGCTGAATGGTGTAGTGATCGGCGAACTCCAGGGTCATTCGCGCGTCGTCCAGAGGCACCATCAACTCGTGCAGTTTTTCACCCGGGCGAATGCCGACGTTCTTGTGCGGCAAGTGTTCAGCCATGCCCGACGCCAGATCAACGATGCGGATCGATGGAATCTTCGGCACAAACACTTCACCACCGTGCATGCGGGCGAAGCTGTCGAGCACAAACTGCACACCGTGATCGAGCGTGATCCAGAAGCGCGTCATGCGCTCATCGGTGATGGGCAATTCGGTTGCGCCTTCGGTAATAAGCTTACTGAAGAATGGCACGACCGAACCCCGCGAACCCGCCACGTTGCCGTAGCGGACCACGGCAAATCGAGTCTGCTGTTCACCGGCAATGTTATTGGCGGCCACGAACAGTTTGTCCGACAGCAATTTGGTCGCGCCGTAAAGGTTGATCGGGCTGGCTGCCTTGTCGGTAGACAGCGCGACGACTTTCTTCACGCCGTTATCGATGGCCGCGGCAATGATATTTTCCGCGCCATTGACGTTGGTACGAATGCATTCGGTGGGGTTGTATTCCGCCGCCGGCACTTGTTTCAAGGCCGCGGCGTGCACCACGTAATCGATGCCGCGCATGGCCTGACGCAAACGGTCGGCGTCGCGCACATCACCGATGAAGTAACGCATGCACGGCGCGTTGAACGTCTGCTGCATCTCGTACTGCTTGAGCTCATCGCGGGAAAACACCACCACGCGCTTGGGCTGGTATTGCTCCAGCAAGCGGCGGATGAAGTTGCGCCCGAACGAACCAGTGCCGCCAGAGATGAAAATCGATTTACCGTTGAACATGCCTTGAGTCCTTTTACCTGTCAGCCAGGCTTATGCGAGCAACTGCGCCCAATTCACACTGGAAGCGTCGCCGAGGGTAAAGCCCTTGCCGGTCAAGGCCAGGTTCTGGTTGTAGGCTGAATCCTGTTCGAAGCGTGCTTGCCACTTGTCGCGCAGAGCGGCGCGAGCCTGGGTTGCCTCAGGCAGCACGCCCGGATGCAACAGTTGCGCTTGTGGTGTCCAGACAGTCAGGTAACCGGCATCGGCGACTTTCAGGCACAGGTCGATATCGCCAAACGCTTCGTCGAAATGCTCCTCGTCCAGACCACCTACCGCTTCGAACACGTCCTTGCGAATCATCAGACAGGCACCGGACACTGCCGAGTAGTTCTGCTCGACCTGATGGCCGTTCATGTAGCCCTTGGCGTCCTTACGTTCATCGACAAAGACCGAGCCGATATCGCCATTCAAACCCAGGACCAGACCGGCCTGAGTGGTGACGCCACGAATGTCCATCAGTTTGGCGCCAACGATGCCGACTTCCGGACGCTGGGCCTGGTTGAGCATGGCGTCGAGCCAATTGGCATTGACCACTTCGGATTCTGCCGACAGCAATACCAGGTAGTTCCCCTTGGCTTCGCCACAGGCAAAATTGTTCAGCGCCGAGGCGCTCAGGCGCTGACCGCTGCGCAGTACACGAAGGCGATCGCCCTTGCCTTCCAGGCTGCTCAGCCAGGTTGCGAGTTCTTCGGATTGGCTGTGGTTGTCAGCAATCAGCACTTCGTGACGCTGATAACGGGTACGTTGCAGCACACTGACCAGCGCCCGTTGCAGCGACTCAAGGTTGTCCTGGCTCTGGAGGATGATCGATACCAGCGGCCGTTCAGCGTGTTGATAGTCGATCTGGTACGTCAGCGGCAGTGCCGAGCTGACCTGAGCGCGATAACCGCGCGCCGCCAGAGAGCGGGTCAGCACCTGACGTTCCTGAGCGCTGGATTCTTCTACCGGGGCATTGCAAATCAGCAAGGGTTCGGCCAGATGCGCCAGCCCTGCCAGGCCACCGTCCTCGATCAGGCGCAGCAACAGATCGAACTCCAGAGCCTGGGGGGACTCGGTCGAGAAACCTTTGGCCTGAGCCAACACATCACGCTGGATCAACCAGTGGCGCGCCATCAACGACGGCACGGTTTGCAGCAGGTCGAGGTTGACCCCGGGACGGAATACATCCGCCAGAGCGCCGTTGGCCTGACGCTGAAGCTCATCCATCGCCACCGCACGCACACCCTCGGCACCGGCCAGCTCAAGGCTGGCGCGCAGCAAACCGCTGGCAGTGAACTGATCTCCGGCCTCGGCCAGCAACAGCCAATCGGCGGTGGACTGGGCGACGATCTGGTTGATGCGCTCCACATAATTGGTTGTGCTGACTTTGACGAAGTGCACGGTGTCGCGCACGGTCGTGGTCGCCGGTAAATCACCGGTGGTGAACACCACCAGGTTGAACGCCCTGCAGTGACCAGCGACCAAGCTATCGAAGGTCGCCTGCAACTTGACCATGTCGGCGTCCAGATCCAGCAACAGAATGCCGAACTGAGGACCGCCATTGTGCCTGGCCAACTGTGCGGCGATCGCCTTGAGCTGCGCGGCATCCGGGTTACGCGCTTCGAGCCAGTTCAGCAACCGGCCGGACGGCATGTTCTCGAACAATCGGCGGTCTTGCTGACCCGGTAAAGCGTTCAGTCGCTCGGCCCAGGCTTGCAGCTTGAGGCCTTCTTCCGGCTCTTCGCTGTCCTTCAACGACTCCGCCAGGCGCTTGACCACCGCCCGGTTGAACACGTTCAGGCTCAAGGCCTCCCACAACCGGCTACGCACAGTGCGGTCAGTGTCATTGGGGTGAATTTGCATCAACTCATGCTGCTTGAGCAGGATGCCTTCCAGTTCCTGAAGTTGCAGGCGTCCGGCAGGCATGGCATGCAGCAGGAATTCGAACTCGGTCAGCAGGTCGAACACCGGTTTGTTGTAGAACGGCATTTCGACGAATTGCTCGGGGCCGAACGAACGAATCGGCTCTTCCCCCGCCTCGCGCCAGGCCGAGCGAATAATCATGGTGCCTTTGAGCGAGCGACCTTCGATCAGGCAATCGGCCATGGCGGTAAAACTGTCCAGGGCGATCTGCTTGGCCTGGACCGCCCCCTTGGCGCTGAGTGGCGTCGGGATCGAGGCCAGGAATTCGGCAAACTGCTCGCGCTCGGCAACGCTTTTGGCGTCTTTGAAGGTCAGCACCGTCAACACGTTGGTGTTGTGGTCCGAGGCGCCATAGTTCATTTCCCGCACGGCGAACGGAATCGGCAGGATCCGTGCCTTCGCACAGGCCAGCAGGTAGAAGGTGTGGCCGATCTCCTGCCATTCGAAACCGGTGCCCGGTGGCAGCAGGCTGTACCACTGTTGCAGCAGATCGGTACGGGTGACCGCATAGAACGGCGGCAGGAAATTATCCATGAACCGCACGACACGGTCTTCAGCCTGCTCCGAGTTGTAATCCTCATGAACCTTGCGGTCGCGGCGGAAGTAGTTCACTTCAGTGGCGCGGGTCAGGTACATGATCCCGTAGCCGTGGCACAGGCCGTAGTCGGGGTTGGCTTCGAGAAACTCCACCGACTCGGTCAGTGCGCGGTGCAGCAGGAAGTCGTCATCGGCAGCAAACACCATGTAAGGCGTGGTGACCTGATTGACGCCGTAGGTGAGTTTTTCCTGCAGCCCCTTGTAGGTGTATTGCGGCAAGTGGCGATAGTCGACCGACGGGAAGTCCCGGGCCATGTTCTCGTCACCCTCAGCAGAGGAGTCCAGAACCAGAACCGTGCAGGGATAGCTGCTGTAGTACTGCAAAGTGCGCCGCAGGAACGCGTTCCGGTTGTGAGAAATCACCACCACCGTAAACCGCTCGTTCAGCGGTGCAACGTTGTTTTGAGCACTGTTTTGAACCTGCATCTTCCTATCCCCACAACCGGCCAATCGCCAAGAACCTGAAACCACTTTTGATTAACGAACGCGACGCAGATAGCCGTCTGGCGCAACGGTGATCAGCAGTTTGTTTTGCATCTGCTGGTCGATCTCGAAGTCCTTGTTTTCTTCCAGGTACTTCCACACTGCGGTTTTCGGGTTATCGCCCGGGCCCCAAGGACGATCCGGGAAGAAGTCCGCCGGCATGTCTTCAACCACGGTGTCCATCACCACGCAGTAGCTGTCCACCGAGACCAACGGCGCGTAAAGACGCAGTTCTTCGAGCACGTGATCGTGAGTGTGGTTAGAGTCCAGCACCAGAATGACTTTCTTGCCTTCGGCCGCGGCGCGCACTTGTGCAGCGATTGCAGGATCAATGCTCGAACCTTCGATCATCTTGATGCGCTTGCTCATCGGGTGGCTTTCGATGGCTTCGCGGTTGTGCGGACGGATGTCGAGGTCAATACCCAGCACTTCGCCGTGGCCTTGCAGCTCAAGCAACGATGCGTAGTAGATGATCGAACCGCCATGGGCGATGCCGCACTCGATGACCAGATCCGGTTTGACCTGCCAGATGATCTCTTGCATGGCCATCATGTCTTGCGGCAGCTGGATGATCGGACGGCCCATCCACGAGAAGTGGTAGCTGTATTTGTGCTTGGCCGATTCGTTGAAGAAGTCCCGGGCCAGGCCGGTGAGTTTCTGGTCATCACCTTGCTGGGCGATCTGTTCCCGGCATTCGGCTTCGAAGGCTTTATTGATGCTGTTGTCGGTCATTTCAAAATTCTCAATGGTCACTGGAACGAAGCGCTGTCGACGGCGTGATAGACGTAGCGTCCATCGGTCATCCGCTTGATTTCTTCGAGGTAGTTGGAGTTCATCACAAACAGGTTGGCGCCTTCGGGCAACGCATCCATGGCCTCTTGTGGCGAGGACACCCGCACGCCACTCAGGGGCAGATATCGGCCTTGTTTGGCCGGGTTGATATCCACCACACGATCCACCGCCACGCCGGCCCGTTGCAGGAACAGCGAATAGATCACGCCTTTGGACGACGCGCCCCAGATCGCCGAACCCTGCTCGGGCGCGGCCTGAATGATCTGCACGGCTCGGTCGAGGCTGGTGGTGAAATCTTCGGGCAGCGTCAGGCGCGACACCGGTTGATCCGGGGTCAGGCGCAACGTCGACAGGTCGGCGACGATGTACAGGTATTGGCCACCGAACAGGTGACCGGCCTCGTGCACCGTGCCGAACATCCGGCGCAGGTCGTCGAGGCGGAAATAATTGACGTGCTCGTAGAACAGGTCGAACCAGGCACGGTGCTCGAGGATCCAGTCGAAGCACGGCACTTCGATGTAGATCTGCCCGCCTTGATTGGCGTCGGCCATTTCGGCGAGGAAACTCACCGGGTCCTGAATGTGTTCCAGCACATGGCGCAGCACAATGGCGTCCGCCGCCAGCCCCAGGCCGCGGGTGAACGGCGCCTTGATCACGTCAGCGTTGTTGCCTTCGTAGGCCGGGTCAATGCCGGTGATGGCGTAGCCCAGGCTTTTCAGCAACTCGAGAAAGTAGCCTTTGCCGCAGCCGACTTCGATCAGTTCCTGACCCTTGAAGTGACGGGCAATGATGCCTTCGACATCGCTCAAGTGCTTCTGGAACTGGCCCGAGTGCGCCTGTTCGTTCTGGTAGTCAGCGTCGTAGCTGAGCTTGTCGGCATCGAAGGCCTGGTTGAAGATCAACCCGCTCTTTTCGTCCTGCACCAAGACCATGTCGGCGCACGCCGACGCTTTCGCCGACGCAGGGTCGGCAAAGGTGCGGTTCTGCAACACCGGCAGGTCGGCGACCCGATACAACTCATGCCTCATGCTCTGCTCCCAGTAGCTGTTGCAAACGGTCCGCCACGCCCCAGAACGCCATCGGTTCGTGGGTCGGGTATGGGTAGTGACCGAGGTTCAGGCGGATCGCCGCGCCACGCTCGCGCAGGCGCTGCTCGACCAGCGCCCGAACCGAAACCGGTTGGCCGCTGGAACAATTGATCACGCCGTCGAATTCACGCTGTTGCACGATGGCGGCGAGGTAGCCGGCGGCCGTGTCGATGGCCAGGTAATCGCGCAGCTGCTCGCCGGCCGACATGTTGAAACTGGCATCGCCGGCATCGATGGCCCGGTCCAGCGCCGCCAGCAAACTGTTCGGGTTTTGCCCCTCGCCGTGCAGGTAAAACAGCCGCGCCCATTGCAGCTTGAACGGTTGAACCCGCTGCAGATTTTCGAGGAACAGGCGCAAGGTGTTCTTCGCAAGGCCGTAAGGATTACTCGGCAGAGGCGCGGTCTGCTCGCTGAGCGGTCCGCTCTGCAAGCCATATTCAAAACAGGTGCCGGTGACCAGCACTTGCGAGACGCCCGCCTCCACCGCGCCCTTGATGAACCGATAGTCGGCCATCAGGTTGTGCTCGAAGTGAAACAGCGCCTGATAGTTCGGCAACCCTGGCCAGGCCAGGTGCGCCAAGGCATCGATGCCATCGGTCAGTGCGGCAATGTCGAGGTCGGCGGCGTGAATATCCGCCGCAACGAATTCCACGGCCTTGATCCACGGCAATTTCGCGGCGGTCTCGGCGTTACGCGCCACGGCGCGGACTTCGCAGCCACGGGCGAGCAAGGCCTCGACCAGATGCCTGCCGACGAACCCGGTCGCCCCGGTGACCAGGACTTTCACAGGACGGTCAACTCAGGCACGGCGATGACAAAGCGGCCGTCCCACTCGCGCACCTGGGCCAGTTGCTGACTGACTTCGTGCAGCAAGTTCCACGGCAGCACGAGGACGTAATCCGGCTTTTCCACTTCGATCTGCGCGGGCGAAACAATCGGGATGCGGCTGCCCGGCAGGTACTTGCCCTGTTTGTGAGGATTGGCGTCGGCCACCCAGGCCAGCAGGTCCGGCTTGACCCCGGCGTAGTTGAGCAAGGTGTTGCCCTTGGCCGCCGCGCCGTAACCGACCACGCGCTTGCCATCGGCCTTGGCCTGCAACAGGAAACGCAGCAGTTCGTGCTTGATGCGTTCGGCAGCGGGCGCGAGGGTCGCGTAGTACTCGGGCGTTTTCACCCCGGCGGCGAGTTCGGCTTGCAGCTGCTGAGCCACCGCTGGCTGCACCTCGCGGCGCACACCGTCGGCGCGCTGGACAAAGACCCGCAGCGATCCGCCATGGGTCGACAGCTGGCTGACGTCGAACACTTCCAGACCGTTGCGCGCGCACAGGGTCTGGACAGCGGTCAGCGACAGATAGGAATAGTGCTCGTGATACAGCGTATCGAACTGCTGCCCGGCCATCAGGGTCAGCAACTGCGGAAACTCGAACGTCGCCACGCCGGTCGGCTTGAGCAATGTCGCGAAACCGCCGAGGAAATCATTGATGTCGGGCACGTGGGCCAGCACGTTATTGGCCGCCATCAGGTCGGCAGACCAACCGTCGGCGATCAGTTGTGATGCCGTGTCGCGGCCGAAGAACAGCTCTCGGATCTCCAGACCTTTTTCCCGCGCCGCTTGTGCGGTGCTGCGGGTCGGCTCGACGCCCAGGCATGGGATGCCGCGCCCGGCCACGTACTGCAACAGGTAACCGTCATTGGCCGCAATTTCCACCACGCGGCTGTCGGCGGTGAGGCCGAAACGCTCGACCATTTCGGCGACGTATTTGTCGGCATGGGCCAGCCAGGTGCTGGAGAACGAACTGAAATACGCATACTCGGCGTCGAACAGGCTGTCGGCGCTGGTGTAATCCTCGGTCTGCACCAGCCAGCATTGCTGACACACCGCCACTTTCAGCGGTACCCATTGCTCGGCTTGTTCCAGCTGATCGGCGCGCACATACGCGTTGGACGGCGGCGAGGTGCCGAGATCGATCAGCGGCAAGGCCAGAGAAGTCCCGCAACCACGGCAGTTCATACACGTACTCCAGCGAAGTGTTCATCAAGCAAAGGATGGCTGGAATCCCGTGCCGACAGATTATTGACAGGCAACGGCCAAGCAATCGCCAGCCGTGGATCGTTCACGCTCAAACCACCCTCGTGCACCGGCGTGTAATCCGCGCTGTGCAGGTAGAGCAATTCAGCGTCGTCGGTCAGGGTCTGGAAGCCATGGGCGAACCCGGCAGGGATCAACAGGCTGCGACCGTCGCCGGCCCGCAGGTGTTCGGCGTGCCAGTGCAGAAAGGTGTCGGAGTCGGGGCGAAGATCCACCGCGACGTCCCAGACTTCACCGCGCAGGCAAGTGATCATTTTCGCTTCCGGCGCGCTGGCGTTCTGGTAATGCAGACCGCGCACACTGCCGCGTTCGCGGGTGCAGGAATGGTTGATCTGGCGGATATGAAACGGCTCACCGAATGCACTCAGGCTGCCTTCACAAAACAGCCGCGCAAAGTGCCCGCGCTCATCTTCGAAGCGTTTGTGCTGCACGCTGAACAGTCCGGCGAGCGGCAATGGCTGCAACAGAAACTCGCTCACAGCGCGCCTCGGTACAGGTTCAACTGGCTCAGCGTGATGGCGCGCATGTCGTCACCGTTCCGCCACGCCAAATGCCAGTCGAGGGTTTGGGTCAGGCACTGCTGCAACGACCAGCGGGGCTGCCAGGCCAACTGTTGACGGGCACGGCTGCTGTCCAGGCGCAGCAGACCGGCCTCATGCAAATCACTTGGTTCGATGCGCAGGCCACGGGCTTGCGGCCAGCGGCTGGCGAGCAGTTCGACGACTTCGCCGACGCTGCACATATCCGCTTCGCTCGGGCCGAAGTTCCAGGCACCGGCAAATGCCGGCCCCTTTTCGTAGAGCCCGGCGGCCAGTTGCAGGTAACCGGCCAACGGCTCCAGCGCGTGCTGCCACGGGCGTACGGCTTGTGGGTAACGCAGGGTCACCGGTTCGTCGGCGGACCAGGCCTTGAGCACATCGGGAATCAAACGCTCCGGCGCAAAATCACCACCGCCCAGCACATTGCCGGCACGCGCCGTGGCCAGGGCCAGACCGTGTTCGGCATGTTTGTCGGCCGGGAAGAACGACGCCGCGTAAGACTGCGCCAGCAACTCGCAGCAGGCTTTGCTGCTGCTGTAGGGATCGTGTCCGCCGAGGGCTTCGTTTTCGCGGTACGGCCACAGCCATTCCTGATTGGCGTAGACCTTGTCGGTCGTCACCAGCACACAGGCCCGCACGCCGCCGACCTGGCGGATCGCTTCGAGCAAATTGAGGGTGCCCATGACGTTGCTGGAGTATGTCCCCAGCGGGTCGCGATAACCTTCGCGCACCAGCGGCTGGGCTGCCAGGTGCAGGACGATTTCCGGTTGGGTTTCGGCGATCAGCTCCAGCAGCGCGCCGAGGTCACGCAGGTCGCCGCGCTGATCGTTGATGCCTTCGTGCACCCGCGCCAGCTCGAACAGGCTCGGCTCGGTCGACGGGTCCAGCGAAAAACCGCTGACCTCAGCCCCCAGGCTTTGCAGCCACAACGTCAGCCAACTGCCTTTGAAACCGGTGTGGCCGGTCAGCAGGACCCGCTTGCCGCGCCAGAACTCCGGACTCAGTCCCATTGTTTCCATGGGGCCTCCCCGCTCTGCCACAACGCTTCGAGGTGATTCTTGTCACGCAGGGTGTCCATCGGATGCCAGAAACCTTCGTGCTCGAAGGCCTTCAACTGTTCATCCTGGGCCAGACGGGCCAAGGGCTCGGCTTCCCAGGTGGTCTCGTCACCGCCGATGTACGACAGCACTTTCGGTGAAAGCACAAAGAAGCCGCCATTGATCCAGCCACCGTCGCCACGGGGCTTCTCGGTGAAACCGAGCACCTGATCGCCGTGACGCTCCAGGGCACCGTAACGGCCCGGCGGTTGTACGGCAGTGACGGTCGCCAGGCGACCGTGGGCGCTGTGGTAGTCCACCAGTTGACGGATATTGATATCGGAGACGCCGTCGCCGTAGGTAAAGCAGAAGGCTTCTTCATCCTTGAGGTAACGGCCGGCGCGCAGCAAGCGGCCACCGGTCATGGTTTCTTCACCGGTGTCGATGAGGGTGACGCTCCACGGCTCGCTGTAGTTCTGGTGCACGTCCATGCGGTTGTTGCGCATGTCGAAAGTGACGTCGGAAGTGTGCAAAAAGTAGTTGGCGAAGAAGTCCTTGATCGCATAGCCCTTGTAGCCAAGGCAGATCACGAAGTCATGAATTCCGTGGGCGGAGTACTGTTTCATGATGTGCCAAAGAATTGGCTTGCCGCCGATCTCGATCATTGGCTTTGGCTTGAGGTGCGACTCTTCGCTGATCCGCGTACCGAGACCACCTGCCAGAATTACTGCCTTCATCGCTGTCCTCTTGCTCTTCGCGCGGCCTGGGCACCCTCGCGAGGGTGGGCGGACCGTCAGATGCACATCATTTACCCGCAGCCATTGAGCCGTTCACACCCATTGGGGTGAAGGTTTTATGGCGATATACGGGGGACTTGCAGGAAGTGAGCCAATTGCGCAGGACAAAAAAGATCGCAGCCTTGGACAACTGCTGCAGGTATCAATACATCCCTGTAGCGGCCCAAGGCTGCGATCTTTTGACGTTTAGAGGGTAATCACGGGATCAGTCAGGCAACCAACCCCACAACCAGTGATTGAGGTTGTCGCCCCGCAGCATGAAATCGCGGTGAACCGCTTCACGCAATTCATCGCCCATACGGTAGCTGGCGTCCGGGTCGGCCAGGTGCATGCGGATCGCCTGCAGCCATTCGTCCGTGCTGTTGCTATAGACCCTGGTACACGGCAGATGGCCGCGATAGGCCTCGGTGTCGGTGCAGATCACCGGGTATCCACAGGCGCCGTACTCCAGCAAGCGCAGGTTGCTTTTGCAGTCGTTGAAGATATGGAATTCCAGCGGTGCCAGCGCCAGGTCGAGGTTCAGGCTGGCCAGTTTGAACGGGTAGCTCTGCAAGCCGATGGTGGAGTGAAACTCGTGGACATACGGACGCAAGGCATCAGGGCACATGCCGAAGAACACCCACTCGACTTGGTCCGCCAGTTCGCGCACAACCTCGGCAATGATCTCCAGGTCACCGGTGTGGCTGGTGCCGCCGCCCCAACCGACTCGCGGCTTGCTGGAGGTGCGCCGATGGCTGGTCAGCGTCGCCCATGGTGCCGGCGATAGCATGTTCGGCACTACGCGGATTTCGCTGTGCATGCTCGACAAGGCATCGGCCAGCGGCTGAGTGGTGACCACTACGCGATCGCACAGGCCAATGCCTTCGCGCAACAGCTGCTCGGTATTGACCGGTTTGTTGCGGGCGTGGGTGTTTTTCTTCGGCGCACTGACGATGTAGTCGTCGAGTTCGAAAATTCGTAGCGCACTGGAGTACTTTTTCATCCGCAGAATGTCACCCGCAGCGCCTTCGCTGTAACGCCCTTGCAGAATGATCGTGTCTGGTGACAGACGCTCGATCTCCACGGTCGACGGCGACTCATAGGCCACCCGCGCGATCACCCGACCGGCTGCTTCGAGCTCAGCCAGTGGCGCGGTTACCCGGTAATGGCCAACGGCGGTGCTGTTAACCGGCAGACCGAGAATCAACGGCAAGGCACGGGTGCAGAACGGGTTCCAGTTATTGCGCAGTGACGGCTCCAGACTGAAGCTGGAAATCCCAAGGCTCAGCGCCGGGCTGTAGGCCGGATCCTTGGCGATCTTCGGCAGCCATTTGCGATAGAAATCCTCCTGTTCACGCTCGCGCAGTGCCAGTGTCGAAAGCCCTGCCGGCGACACCTCTTGCTGCACCCATACCACGCTGGCGTAAGGCGTCCAGACCACCAGATAACCATCGTTGCCTGCCCGCAAACACAAGTCGACGTCGCTGAGGCCCTGGGTGAAGGTCACCTCATCGAACTGCTCGAGTTCATCAAACACTTGCTTGCGCACCATCAGGCAGAGATTGCTCACCGCACTCCAATTCTGGGTTACGTGTAATCGCTGCATGTAGCCGCGAGAACCGGCCGCTTCGCCATAAAATGGTGAACCGACAGGCCCGGCCAGGCCAAGAATCAACCCGGCACTGACGATCGAGCCCTCGGGGCTGAGGATACGAGCACCGACCACACCCACTTCGGGGCGCTGGGCGTGATTGAGCATTTCATCCAGCCAGTCGCTGTCGCAGATCACTGTCTGCGCGCTGAGCAGCAGCAAATATTCGCCATGCGCCAGGCTCGCGGCAAAGTTACGGATCGCCGCGTCGTTGGCATCACCGGCGTAACGCAATACTCGCAGCATTGCGGCGCCCAGCTGCGCCATCGCCTCCAGCCAGTCGAGCATCGCCGGGTCGTCCGTGCCGCTGTCGACGATCAGGATTTCGTATTGGCTGTAAGCCGTGCGCTCGATCAGACCTTCGATGCACCGCTGCAACGCGTACAGCGAATCGCCGGTCTGGATGATGATCGACACCAAAGGGCGCGCCCCATGGAGGTAGTCGATTCGGTTGATCAACGGCAACTCTTCCTGCCGGATCGAGTGCGCCACACCAATACGATCCAGGTGTGCGCTGACCATCCCGGCATTGTTCTCGATCACCTCCGGCAACGACAGCCAGGCGGCGAAAGACTGACTCGACTCAATCTGGATTTCGGCGATGTGCTCAATGGTTTGCGGCCCGGCCTCTTCCACCAGACGCCATAACAAATCGTGCGGCGCCAGCTCACCGTGAGCCGAATCGAAGCCGCCCAGCGTCATGAAGCGCTGCCGCTCGAAGGCCAGGGTTCGGCCGACGTAGGGATAAGCACGCATCAGATCGAGATTGAAATCGGGTTTGAACACCGGGTCGATCGACTCGCCATCGACCAGCGCGCCCTCATCGCTGTAGGCACAGAGAATGCCCACCGAACCCGCAATGCGTTCAGCCAGGATCAGCAGGGCCGACTCGCGCAAAGTGTCGCCAGCATGCAGCAGATAAAACCAGTGAGCGCCTTCCAGCTGCGGCACCACCGCGTTGAGTTGTTGCGCCCAATCCGCCTGGAACGGCAACTGCACCACACGATCGTCTGTCGCGCACAAGGCATCAGAAAGCACCACCACCGCCTGCGGCGTGTAAAGCTGTCGGCTGATGCTTTGCAACGTAGTGTTCAGCGCTGCACTGTCAGCGCCGCTGTCGATCACAATCGGCACGATCTGCGGACGGAACGCCCAGCTGTCGAGGCGTTGCGGCATGAGCTGCTGCTCGACATCGGAGAACCTGCGGATCGCCAGCCATTCGCGATAGAAATCGGCGTAGCTTTCGCTCTCCCCGCCCACCCGACCATTCACCACTGTGTTGCGGTTGCCCAAAATGCGCACCACGCACAATTCTTCCCAGGCGTGGGGCTGGTCGGTGATTTTAGTCAGCTCGATGTAGCGCACCCAACCCGATGCCGGTGCCGATTCACCGCTGCGTGCCGCGAGCATCTGCGAAAGCCAGCTCCACTCCACCGCTGCGGCCTTGACCATTTCCGGGGTTTTGCTCAGACGCTCCGGGTACAAACGTTCGGTACTCAGCACAGTGCTCAGCGACACCAGATTGCCGCGACGCATCAAGCACACGAACAAGGCGAAATCGAGCATGGCGACGAAACCGGCGCCTTCCTGAATCAGCGCCGGCAACAGCTCCAGTACATCGACGCGACGCATCAGGGTCGAACTGAAGTTGCCGAGGAAATTCTTCGGCGTACCTTCGAAGATCGCCAGCATGTCATCGCCCTTGAGCAAGGCGTCGTTCGGTGAGAACCGGCAATTGTCGACCCGTGGCGGCAGGATGAAATTGCCGGCGTCGCTGAGCATCCGCAGGGCAAAGACCACATTCACGTCCGCGTGGTCGATCAACACCTGCGCCTGCAAGGCTACGCTGGGTGAAAACAGACGGTCGTCATCACACAGCACTTTGATGAATTCGCCACGGGCTTCTTCGACGCAACGCAATACGTTCTTCTGCAAGCCCAGACGCTGCGGATTACGCAAGTAGCGAACCGGGTGAGCCGGGTGAGCCGGCTCGATGAAGGCCTCGACAATGTCGCGGATATCGTCGCCGGACGAATCGTCACAAATGACGATCTCGATGTGCTCGTAGGTCTGGGCGAGCGCACTTTCCAATGCCTGACTGAAGAAGCGCGGGTTGAAGGCTGGGATGACGATACTGACGAGGGGGCGTTGATTCACGGCAGGAAACTCTCGAGCGGCGGGCCTCTACCCTTTCAGGCAGAGGCCCCGGAACCGCTTACAAAAAGACGGTTGGCAGCTCGGCAAGCGCTGGCTCAGACCTTGTTGAACAGGCCCAACTGAGCGATCTTGCTGAAGGCCAGTTGCGAGGCCTGCAACATGGTTTGTTGCAAGGTCAGACGGGTCATCACTTCAGCCGGATCGGAATCGCGGATTGACGATTGGGTCTGGGCATTGGCCAGCGTCAGGCTCTGGTTGGTATCGTTCTGGGTCTCCAGAGCAGCACCGCGACCACCCACCGAACTCAAGGCGCTGGACAGCTGATCGGTGCCGCTGGCCAGGTTGGCAATACCGGAAGCCAGTGACGCTTGCAGCTTTTGAGTAGCGATCGGGTCACCATTGGTTGGTGTATTCAGAGCGGTTTTCAGTTGGCTCACGGTGTCCAGGATGTTCTGGGTTTCGTGAGTGTTGACCGCGATGCTGAACTGATCGTTGGCAGCCGGCGCACCGCTCAACGTGAAACTCACACCCGATGCAGTGGCGACGCTGCCGGCCATGGTTCCGCTAGACACAGGCTTACTGCTGGCCGTCAAAGGCGCCGCATACAGGTCGAAGGCGGTGGCGCTGGTGAACTTGAGGATCGCCGAACCGGTAGGGAAACTGGCGTGGTAATCCACCGGGTTGGTGATGCTGCTGGTGGTGACCTGCGCCGCCGAAGCGTTGCCCGGGCTGCCGGTTGCACTGAAGGTGTCCGGCTTGGCCGCCAGGGTAAACGTGTGGCCAGGCAGCACGGTCGCCGCCGTATCGCCGGCACTCAGGTTGATGTTCAGGGTCAGCTCGACGCCACGGAAAGTGACGGCCTGGCCGTTCTTGCTGGCAGGGTCGAACGCACCGCCCTGACTGGCTTCGGCAGTCACGTCATTACCGCCCGAGTCGGTGATTTTCAGCTGGGTGCCGCTGACGAAGTCCACGGTATACGGCTCGCCGCTGCGGAATTTGGCGTTGTAGGTGACGTTCGACGACACCTGGCCGTTGGACAGGGTCACGCGGCCGTCATCCACGACCGGCGCGGTCCGGGTGACCTCGCTACGGCTGGTGTTGATCGCCTGCTGGAACGCTTCCCAACCGGTGCTGTTGGTGGCCATCGACATGGTGTCGCCGATCGCCAGGTCAAGCGTCACCTGGTCGCCGTTGTAGCTGTAGGTGCCATCGTTGTTACGCGTGAACGGAATTGTATCGCCCTTGGAACCGGCGAAGATGTATTTGCCGTTCTCGTCCTTGCTATTCATCAGGCTCAGCAACTGCTCTTCGATCTGCCCCAACTCCGATGCGTTGGCCTGGCGATCGGCATCGGTGTAACCGGCGTTGCCGGCGCCCACAGCCAATTCCTTGGCGCGCTGCAGCACGCTATTGATGCTGGTCATCACCGCTTCGGTCGTGCCCAGGGTCGCCTTGATGGTCGTGGTATTGGCCTTGTACTGATCAAGCATCGACGCCTGTTGACCCAACTGCAGCAGACGCGAGGCGCCAACCGGATCATCGGCGGCGGTGTTGACGCGAACCAGGCTGCTGGCCTCTTCGCTGCTTTTGACTACGTTGGCGAAATTTTTCTGGTAGTTCGCAGCAGAGGACTCGTAAAACTGGGCGGTAGAAATGCGCATGGGCTACGACTCCTTAAAGACTGTTGATCAGTGTGCTGAAGATTTCCTGCGCAGCCTTGATGATCTGCGAAGACGCGGTGTAGTACTGCTGATATTTGACCAGGTTGCCGGTTTCCTCATCGAGGTCGACACCCGACAGCGAATCGCGAGCGCCCTTGGCGTTGGCCAGGATAGCGGTGGTCGCGGCACTGTCGAGCTTGCCTTGCGCGGCCTTGGCGCCGACGCCTTCGACCAGTTTGCCGTAGGCGTCGGTCAGGGAAATGCCTTTACTGGCCGAACCGGTATCCACGGTCTGCTTGGTCTGCAAGCCGGCCAGTGCGGTACCGTTACGGTTGTCCAGCGTACCCGGTTGACTGAGCGTGACGTTAATTGCACTGCCTTGACCTGGCGAACCGGCCACGGTCATATCAAAGGTCGCCGTACGCTGCACGGCGGGTGGCCCCGGATCCATGATCGCGGCGCCGCTGGCGTCGACCAGTGGAATGCTCAGGCTGAGCGTATTGTTCTGGCCAGGCACAATGGTGCCGCTGCTGAGTGCATTGCCTTTGGCATCGAGCAATTGGTAAGTCTGGGTGGTGCCACCGCCGGCACCGAAAACCACTTTGACCGGAGTCGAATTCTGCAGCCCGTTCTGAATGGCCAGAGTGGTCGCCGAGTCATAAATATCAAACTGCGTGGTCAGGGTCGGTTGACCACTGGCCGGGATCGTCAAGGTGCCGCTACCGCCCGGTGCGATGGACGCGCTCAACGGTGCCGCGATGGCCAGACGCTTGCTGTCGGTCATCTCGGTCTTGATGTTCGCCGCCGCGTTGCGGGTCGGCGTGATCTTGAACGTGTCGCCCGCCGCGGCGGTGCCGCCGGAAAGCTTCAGCGAGAAACCGTCGATTACCGGCGGCGGCGTGGTCAGGGTGCTGAAAGCGCCCATGGACGTGCCATCTGGCAGACGCGACACGGTGTAGTTGGTGCCGCTGGTGAAGGTGACCTTGTAGTCGTTGATGGTCAGCTTGCCGCTGTCTTCGATACTCACATCAAAGTTACCCGAGCCGGCACTGTTGCCGACGGTGGCAACACTGCGGCTGGCCATCTGCGCGGCACTGTTGATGCTGTTGAACAGGTTCGAGCCGAACGCACCGTTTTTGTCGATGCCCTGAGCCTGGAGGCTGTTCATCTGATCGGCGACAACCAGCGCCACGCGGCCCAGTTCGTTCATCGCCGGGTCCAGTACGGTGCTGCGATAGCGCAGCAAACCACCCATTTCACCACCGGTCATCACCGACGTGATGTCAACGGTGCTACCGGCGCGATTGAGCTGAATGCCCATGCGCGAAGGGTCGTTCAGGCTTGACGCCACGGACAGGGTGCTGGCGGTGCCGCCGATGACCAGCGGCTGGCCGCTGCCCAGATAAACGTCAAGGTTACCGTCGCGTTCGATGACCTGCGCACCGGTGAAGGTGGAGAGCTGACGCACGGTTTCGTTACGCGCATCGAGCAGCTCGTTCGGCATGCCGCCGGATTTGGAAATCTCGGAAATCTTCTGGTTCAACTGCGCCACGGTGGCGGCCAGTTTGTTGACCTGATCGGCCATGTTCGCCAGGTTGCCGTTGACGTTGGCGTTCTGCTGCGTCAACTGGCTGGAGATCGAGTTGAAACGATTGCTCAAGGCCTGGGCATCGCTGAGCAGCAGCTGGCGCGACGCGTCATCACCCGGCTTGGCGTTGACGTTCTGCACCGAGGCGAAGAACTTGGTCAGGGCGCCGTTGAGGCCGGTGCCGCTGTCCGAGAGCAAGGCGTCGAGCGGGCTGATCTGCCCGGCATACGCAGCCGCATCGCTGTTGAGCGAGGTGGTGGTCTGCAGTTGTGCATCGAGGTAGCTGTTGTAGACGCGACGCACATCGGCCAGGGTCGTACCGGTGCCGATGTAGACATTGCCGAACTGATTCGAGGCTTTGGTGCCCTGCACGGTTTGCTGGCGTGAATAACCGGCGGTGTCGGCGTTGGCAATGTTATTGCCGGTAGTCATCAACGAGGATTGGCTAGCAGCCAGACCCGACATCCCGATATTGAGCAAACTCATGGTTCAGACCTTATGCCTTGTGCCTATAGAGGCGTAGTAGAAGCGCCCGCCGCAGCGTAGTTTTGGTAACTCGTCATCTGCTTGGCTATCTGCGAAATCTTGCTTGCGTAGGCCGGGTCTGTCGCATACCCGGCTTTCTGCAGCTCGCGTACAAACTGTTCTGGGTTATCGGCAGACTTCAGAACATCTTGATAGCGATTATTGGTTTGCAGCAAAGTCACCAGGTCATGGAAGCTGTCTTTGTACGAATCGTAGGAGCGGAACTCTGCCGTCTCCTTGACCATCTCGCCATTCCTGAATTCGCTGGTGATCGCTCGCGCCGATTCACCCTTCCAACTGCTGCTGGCCTTGATGCCAAACAGGTTGTGACTGCTGCTGCCATCCTGGGCACGCATGACCGATTTGCCCCAACCGGTTTCCAGGGCCGCCTGGGCCACCAGGTAACGCGGATCGACGCCGATACGGTCGGCGGCTTCCTTGGCCATCGGCAGCATGGTGTTGACGAATTCGTCGGCGGAACTGAAGGCTTTCTTCGGTGGCGCCAGCGGAATCTGCGCCATCGCACGGCCGTAAACCTGCAGACGTCCGCTCGACTTGTTATCGGTTGGCGAGGGCAGCCAGTCGCCATTGAACAGCGGGCCGGCACCGGTCACGACCGGAGTCGCGGCGCGCTCAGGCAGCAAGGCTTTGTTCGGGGTTGTAGCGGCAGTCGTTGCCGAAGGCACCAGGCCGGCGAGCAAGCGATCGGCCAGTTTCGGCGGCAAGGCCAGACGGCGCTGATTGATCAGCGCCATGTCATTGTGATGCGTGCCCTCGCCTGTTGGCGCTTTCACCGAACGCGAGGCCCACAACGGACGCTGACCATTGAGCCGCGACAGCGGACCGTCGGTGGCCGCGGTGCCTGCGGCAACCGGTGTCGGCACGGCCGCTTTCGCCGCTTCCTGCTTGGCGGCGGACGCGGCTGCAGCCTCGCCCGGCGCCAGCGGTTTGTTCTTCGACATCTGGCGCATCAGCACGTCCGCCAGACCGATACCGCCGCCCTCGCGGGACATGGAAACGGCCAACTGCTGGTCGTACATTTCCTGGTATTGCTTGGCCGCTGGAGTGTTGAGCGGATTGTCCTTGCCCAGCGCATCGGTGGCCGAGCGCATCGACTTGAGCATTTCACCGAGGAACAGCGACTCGAATTCCTGCGCCACTTTGCGCATGTTCGCGTCACTGTCCTTGTCGCCGACCTTGAGCTGGTTCAAACGATTCAAGTCCGAATAGGAGCCCGAATCGTTGCTGCTGACACCCAGGCCGCCCTTGCGCATATCCATGGTCGCTGTCCTCAGATCACAATCAGGTCGGCTTGCAACGCGCCAGCCTGTTTCAATGCTTCGAGGATCGCCATCAAGTCACCCGGTGCCGCGCCGACCTGGTTCACCGCACGCACAATTTCGTCGAGGGTGGTGCCCGGGCCGAACTTGAACATTGGCTTGGCTTCTTGCTGAGCGTTGACCCGCGAGCGCGGCACGACGGCGGTCTGGCCATTGGACAGAGGGCCGGGCTGGCTGACAATCGGGTCTTCGGTGATGGTCACCGTCAGGCTGCCGTGAGTCACGGCGGCCGGTGAAACCTTGACGTTCTGGCCGATCACGATGGTGCCGGTGCGCGAGTTGATGATGACTTTCGCCACCGCCTGACCCGGGTCGACTTCAAGGTTTTCGATGATCGACAGATAGTCGACGCGCTGACTTGGATCGAGCGGCGCGCTGACCCGAATTGAACCGCCGTCGATGGCCTGGGCAACGCCAGGGCCGAGCATGTCGTTGATCTTGTCGACGATGCGCTTGGCGGTGGTGAAGTCCGAACGGTTGAGGTTCAGGGTCAGGCTGTTGCCCTGGTTGAAACCGCTTGGCACCGAACGCTCCACCGAGGCACCGCCCGGGATACGACCGGCCGACGGAACGTTGACGGTAATCTTCGAACCGTCGCGGCCTTCGGCATCAAAACCGCCGACCACCAGGTTGCCTTGAGCGATTGCGTAGACGTTGCCGTCGATACCCTTGAGGGGTGTCAGCAGCAAGGTGCCGCCGCGCAGGCTCTTGGAGTTACCGATGGACGAAACGGTGATGTCGACCTGCTGACCCGGCTTGGCGAACGCCGGCAGATCAGCACTGATCGACACGGCGGCGACGTTCTTCAACTGCACGTTGCCCGAACCCGGCGGCACCTTGATGCCGAACTGCGAGAGCATGTTGTTGAAGGTCTGCAGAGTGAACGGGGTTTGCGTCGTCTGGTCGCCGGTGCCGTTAAGCCCGACCACCAGGCCGTAGCCGATCAATTGGTTGGAGCGCACGCCGGAAATACTGGCGATATCCTTCAGCCGCTCGGCTTGCGCGTTGAACGCAGCCGAGAGCATCAGGGCAGCCACCATCAGGTGTTTAAGATTCAACGTGGCCACCTAGAAAGGGAACAGCGGGCTGAGGAAGAAACGGTCGAACCAGCCTGGCTGACTCGCATCGGCAAACGCACCGGTGCCCGAGTAGGTGATGCGTGCATCGGCGACGCGGGTCGACGACACGGTGTTGTCGGTGGAGATGTCATCGGCGCGCACCATGCCGGCAATCCGCACCAGCTCATCGCCGGTGTTGAGCGTCAGCCACTTCTCGCCGCGCACGGCGATGATGCCGTTGGGCAGCACGTCAGCGACGGTCACCGTGATCGAGCCGGTCAGGCTGTTGCTCTGCCCGGACTTGCTGTCGCCCTTGGTCGCGCGATCACCTTCGTAGCCAACGTCCAGGCTCAGGCTACCGCTGCCCACAGGGTCGCTGGTGCTCAGGCCACCGCCAAAGAACGAGCTCAGGCCGATGTCGGTCTTGCTGTTCTTGCCGATTTGCGAGTTGGCGTTCTTGCTGGCCTGGGTCCGTTCGTTCAGGGTGATGGTGATGATGTCACCGACCCGGAACGCCTTGCGGTCGCTGTACAGGTTCTGTTCAAAGCCGGCCTGATAGATCGAGCCGTTATTGGCGGCAGCCGGCAACGGCGTGCGCGGCAACACCGGGGCGTAGTAAGGGTCATTGGGCTTGGGTGGCGGAGCGACGCAGCCCGCGAGCACGACGACCCCACTCAGTGCCAGAACAGATACAAAGCGATTCATGACCCTACCTCACGGTGTTGCAGACGACCTCATGGCCGCCTCATAGACTGATTACAGATTCTGCGTTACGAACGAGAGCATCTGGTCGGCGGTGGAGATCACCTTGGAGTTCATCTCGTAAGCGCGCTGAGTGGTGATCATGTTGACCATCTCTTCAACGGTGCTGACGTTCGACGTTTCCAGGGTGTTCTGCAGCGTGGTACCGAAACCGTTCAGGCCCGGGGTGCCGACTTGCGGCGCGCCGCTGGCAGCGGTTTCCAGGAACAGGTTGTTACCCACGGCTTGCAGGCCGGCCGGGTTGATGAAATCGGCGGTTTGCAGGTTGCCGATCACCTGGCTGGCCGGGTTACCCGGAACGGTGACCGACACGGTGCCGTCGCGACCGACCGTGAAGGTCTGCGCGTCGTTCGGAATGACGATGGCCGGCTCCAGGGCGAAGCCGCTGGCATTGACGATCTGGCCGTTGGAATCGAGGTGGAACGTGCCGTCACGGGTGTAGGACGTGGTGCCGTCCGGCTGCAGGATCTGGAAGAAACCGCGACCATCGACGGCCAGGTCCAGCGGCTGCTCAGTGGTTTGCAGGCTGCCGGCGGTGAAGTTTTTCTGGGTGCCGACGATGCGCACACCGGTACCCACTTGCAGACCCGACGGCAGTTCGCTGTCCTGGGTCGACTGGGCGCCTGGCTGGCGCTTGATCTGATAGAGCAAGTCCTGGAACTCGGCACGGTCACGTTTGAAACCCGTGGTCGACACGTTGGCCAGGTTGTTGGAAATGGTCGTCAGGTTGGTGTCCTGGGCGGACAGACCTGTTTTGGCAACCCATAGAGCCGGAAGCATTCGATTCTCCTCGTGCGCCTGTTTTACGGCGCGACGTTCTGATAATTAGCTGATCTGCAAGACCCGAGCCATGGCCTGGTCATCGTCTTTGGCGGTGTTCATCATCTTGATGTGCAGCTCGAACTGCTTCGACAAAGCCAGCACCGAGGTCATCTCTTCCACGGCGTTGACGTTGCTCGACTCAAGGAACCCGGACACCAGTTTGACGCCTGCATCGGCTTGCGCCGGCTTGCCGTCCTTGGTGTGGATCGAACCATCCAGGCCTTTGGTCATGTTCTTCAGGTCAGGGTTGACCAATTTGATACGGTCGACTTCAGCCATCACACGCGGGCCTTCGCCCATCGCACGGATGCTGATGGTGCCGTCTTCGCCCACTTCGATTTGCTGCTCGGGCGGCACGGCGATCGGTCCGCCGTTGCCCATCACCGGCATACCGTTGCCGGCACGCAGCACGCCGAGGGCGTCCACGTTCAGGCTGCCGGTGCGCACGTAGCTTTCAGCGCCATCGGGGGTCTGCACGGCGATCCAACCGTTGCCTTGCACCGCGACATCGAGGTCGCGACCGGTTTCAACCAGCGAACCTGGTGAGAAGTCGGTGGCCGGACGCTCGGTCATGGCAAACGCACGCGCCGGAAAGCTGTCACCAAACACCGGCATCGAACGGGCCTGTTCCAGGTCCTTCTGAAAACCGTTGGTAGAGATGTTTGCCAGGTTGTTGGCATGAGCCTTCTGCGCCAGTGCATTCTGGCTGGCGCCGGTCATTGCCACATAAAGGTACTTGTCCACACTCTTTCCTCTGCATGCCGGACGTTTGCCGCCCACCGCTGTACTGTTGAGCGATAAGCAATTTACAGACCAACTTTTTTCTGGCGGTGCGAGGCCCGGCAAACAAAGGACTTGAGGGGTTTTGCGGGGATTGGGGAAATGTATCGGAGACGAAAAACCGGCGGTGTTATGCCGGTTGGTGGCAAGTGCTGGCCTTTGCAGCCAACAGCATCCCCTGTGGCGAGGGAGCTTGCTCCCGCTGGGCTTCGAAGCAGCCCCAAAAAGATTGGCCGAGCCTGACAGTCAGATCATGCCGGATGGTCTTACGGCCGCTTCGCGCTCCAGCGGGAGCAAGCTCCCTCGCCACAAAGTTGTCATTGCTTCAGCTTAAGCGTCGGGGTCTTTGCCGACTTCATACTCACGCAACTTGTTGGCAATGGTCGTATGCGAAACCCCCAACCGCTTGCCCAGCTGCCGACTGCTCGGATGCTCGGAATACAACCGCTCCAGCACCGCTTTCTCAAAGCGCCCGACGATCGCATCCAGCCCGCCTTCGAGGGAGAAATCGCCAAGCGGCTGACGCACGCCGTAATCCGGCAAGCGAATGTGCTCGGCCTTCACGGTCCCGCCTTCGCACAACGAAACCGCCTGGAACAACACGTTTTCCAATTGCCGGACATTGCCCGGCCAATGGTAATGACTGAGCCGCTCCATCGCCGCTGGCGCCAGCTTCGGCAGCGGGCAACCGATCTGACGACTGGCCTGGTCGAGGAAGTGCTCCACCAACGGCGTCAAACCATCGAGGCATTCACGCAGCGGCGGAATGTGCAGTGAGAGCACGTTCAAGCGGTGATACAAATCCTGGCGAAACTCGCCCCGCGCGCATAACTCGGACAAGTCCACCTGCGTCGCGCAGATCACCCGCACATCCAGATAGACCTCTTCATCACTGCCCACACGACGGAAGCAACCGTCCTGCAAGAAGCGCAGCAATTTCACCTGCAAGCGCGGGCTCATTTCCCCGACGCCATCGAGAAACAACGTACCGCCCGCCGTCAGCTCCAGCAGCCCAAGCTTGCCTTCGGCACGCGCGCCTTCGAAGGCGCCGGGGCCGTAGCCGAACAATTCGGTCTCGGCCATCGATTCCGGCAGGCCGGCGCAGTTGAGCGCCATCAAAGGTGACTGGCCGCGCGGACTCGCCAGGTGACAGGCACGCGCCAATAATTCCTTACCGGTGCCGGTTTCGCCTTCTATCAAGAGCGGCGCATCCAGCGGCGCCATGCGCCGCGCTTCGCGGACCACCGCGGCCATGACTTTCGAGCTTTGGAAGATGCTGTCGAACCCGCGCAGTTCCTGCTTGCGGACGTTATAGATGCGCTCCCCCACCCGATCAGCGCGGTGCAGCGTCAGAACTGCACCGGCCATGGCTTCGCTGTCGTCATGCTCGGATTGCAGCGGCGCGATGTCGGCGAGGAACACATCGCCCTTGACCTTGACCCGCAGCCCGTTGATCCGCGACTTGTTGGCACGCACCAGTTCCGGCAAATCAAAATCCTCGGCGTAACGCGACAGCGGAATCCCCGGCACCTCATCCACCCGCACCCCGAGCAACTGCGCCGCTGCACGGTTGGCCGCCACGATGGAGCCGCCCATGTCGATCGACAACACCGGAAACTCCAGGGCGCCGAGCAAGGCATTGAGCTCCATGTGCCGACGCTCGCTGGGCATCAGCCCTACACGCTTAACGCCAAATACCCCGGCAATCGACTCGAATTTCGGACGCAACGCCTGGAACTGAATATTGATCAGGTTCGGGCAGTGCAGGTAGATCGCATTGCCATGCTCACCGCCGACCTCGCCGCGAGCGACGTTGATTCCGTACTCGACCAGCAAGTTGAGAATGTCGCGCAGGATGCCGATGCGGTTCTGGCAGTGGACTTTGATACGCATATAAAGGCCCAAGAAAAACGGTCAATAGGTTGGATGCCCGAGGTACAACCCTGTGGGAGCGAGCCTGCTCGCGAATGCGTCGGTGCATTCGGCATTGATGTGTCAGGCAGAACGCTTTCGCGAGCAGGCTCGCTCCCACAGGGTATTTTTTTGCTGGCACGCTCAGATAGCCGTCAAGATTATGTGACAGGCGCAACGCTTTTCAAACCCGAAAAACTCAATACCTGCGCCACCGCGATCCATTCGTAACGAAAACTTTACGAAAACTGGAGAGATTTCCTACGCAGGGCACGATTCACCTACTGCAACGCGGCACGCCTTGGAGTATTTCTAAGTCCATAGCAGCACATAACAAGAATGAAATCCCCTAGCAGGAGAGCAGCATGAAGCAGACGCAGTACGTGGCTCGCGAGCCCGATGCGCAAGGTTTTATCGACTACCCCGCTGAAGAACATGCGGTGTGGAACACGCTGATTACTCGCCAACTGAAAGTGATCGAGGGGCGTGCGTGCCAGGAATACCTGGACGGTATCGAAAAACTCGGTCTGCCCCACGACCGCATTCCGCAACTCGGTGAAATCAACAAAGTCCTCGGTGAAACCACCGGTTGGCAAGTAGCCCGAGTGCCGGCGCTGATCCCCTTCCAGACCTTTTTCGAATTGCTGGCCAACAAGCAGTTTCCAGTGGCGACCTTTATTCGGACCCGCGAAGAGCTGGATTACCTGCAAGAGCCGGATATTTTCCACGAGATCTTTGGCCACTGTCCGCTGCTGACCAACCCTTGGTTCGCGGAATTCACCCACACCTACGGCAAGCTTGGCCTACAGGCCACCAAGGAAGAACGCGTGTACCTCGCGCGTCTCTACTGGATGACCATCGAGTTCGGCCTGGTCGATACACCAGAAGGCCTGCGCATTTACGGCGGCGGCATTCTCTCCTCGCCGAAAGAAACCGTTTACTGCCTGTCGGACGAACCTGAGCATCAGGCCTTCGATCCGCTGGAATGCATGCGCACGCCTTACCGCATCGACATCCTGCAGCCGCTGTACTTTGTCCTGCCGAACCTCAAGCGTCTGTTTGATGTGGCTCATGAAGACATCATGGCCATGGTCAAGCAAGGCATGCAGCTCGGTTTGCACGCGCCTAAATTTCCACCCAAAAAAGCCGCGTGATCCGCAGCTTTTAGAATCAAGTGAGCCTGTCAGGACACGACGCTTTGCTATAGCGTGGTGAAACTGACGGCCGATTTCCAATCATTCGATTTCAGGAACCCATCATGTCCACATTGAATCAAGCCCATTGCGAAGCCTGCCGCGCCGATGCCCCTCAGGTCAGCGACGAAGAATTGCCGATCCTGATCAAGCAGATCCCGGACTGGAACATCGAAGTGCGCGACAGCGTGATGCAACTGGAAAAAGTGTTCCTGTTCAAGAATTTCAAGCACGCCCTTGCATTCACCAACGCAGTCGGTGAAATCTCCGAGGCCGAAGGCCACCACCCTGGCCTGCTCACCGAGTGGGGCAAAGTCACCGTGACCTGGTGGAGCCACTCCATCAAGGGTCTGCACCGCAACGACTTCATCATGGCCGCGCGCACTGACGAAGTGGCCAAGAACGCCGAGGGCCGCAAATAATGCATTTCGACGCCATCGGTCGAGTACCCGGCGACCCGATTCTCGGCTTGATGGAAGCCTATGCGCAGGACCCGAACCCGCGCAAATTCGACCTTGGCGTGGGCGTCTATAAAGATGCCCAGGGCCTGACGCCGATTCCCCAGTCCGTGAAGCTGGCCGAGCAGCGCCTTGTGGATCGCCAGACCACCAAAACCTACATCGGTGGTCACGGCGAACCGGCGTTCGGCAAGGCGATCAGCGAGCTGGTACTTGGCGCCGACTCCCCACTGATCGCCGAACAACGGGCCGGCGCCACCCAGACACCGGGCGGCACCGGCGCGCTGCGCCTGAGCGCCGACTTCATCGCCCAGTGCCTGCCGGGCCGTGGCGTGTGGCTGAGCAACCCGACCTGGCCGATCCACGAAACCATCTTCGCGGCGGCCGGGGTCAAGGTCAGTCATTACCCCTACGTCGGCAGCGACAACCGCCTCGACGTTGAAGCCATGGTGGCAGTGCTCAAAGACGCGCCGAAGGGCGATGTGGTGTTGCTGCACGCCTGCTGCCACAACCCGACCGGTTTCGATCTGTCCCATGACGATTGGCGCCGCGTGCTGGACGTGGTGCGCAACCGCGATCTGCTGCCGTTGATTGACTTCGCCTACCAGGGCTTCGGCGATGGCCTGGAACAGGATGCATGGTCGACCCGGCTGTTCGCGGCCGAGTTGCCGGAGGTGCTGATCACCAGTTCCTGCTCGAAAAACTTCGGGCTGTACCGCGATCGCACGGGTGCGCTGATTGTCTGTGCGAAAACCGCTGAGAAGCTGGTGGATATCCGCAGCCAACTGGCAAACATCGCCCGCAATCTGTGGTCGACGCCGCCGGATCATGGCGCTGCCGTGGTCGCGACGATTCTTGGCGATCCCGAGTTGAAAAGCCTCTGGGCCGACGAAGTGGAAGCCATGCGTTTGCGCATCGCCCAATTGCGCAGCGGCCTGATGGAAGCGCTTGAACCCCATGGTTTGCGTGAGCGTTTTGCGCATATCGGTGTGCAACGCGGGATGTTTTCCTACACCGGCTTGTCGCCGGAGCAAGTGAAACAGCTTCGTGATCATCACAGCGTGTACATGGTCGGCACCGGCCGTGCGAACGTGGCCGGGATCGATGCAACCCGCCTTGATCTGCTGGCCGAGGCCATCGCCGAAGTCTGCAAGTAACCTCAAGCCCTGCACACTCCCACCTGTGGGAGCGGCGGTGCGGCGATCCGACTTGCTCGCGAAAGCGCTGTGTCAGGCGACATAGATGTCGACTGAGACTCCCTCTTCGCGAGCAGGCTCGTTCTCACATTTGTTTTGCTGACCCTTCCAACGAACCAATCGCTGAAGTTGCGCCCGGCCGCGTCAGCGGCGAGAGGGTTGCAACCTCACCAGAGTGGGAGCAAGCCTGCTCGCGAAGGGGCCAGTCAGAGCAATCCATCACTCTCGGGCAACTCATACTCCGCCGCAACCTTCCCAGCCCTCCCCGGCTTGCTCAGGGTCGGCTCCTTCTCCAGACACTCCACCAGATAATCAATAAGCACCCGCAATTTCGGCGGCAAATAGCGCGTCGGCGAATGCAGCAACCAGGCGCCGCCATGGTAGGACGCGAGGAAGGTCCAGTCCGGCAGCACCTGCACAATCAACCCTTGCTCCAGCGCATAACGCGCCGTGAAATACGGCAGACTGCCAATCCCGATGTGCTGCAACACCGCCCCCAGCCGCACGCCTGTGTGATTCGCCGCATACCGACCGCGCACACCGACCGTCACAGCCTTGCTGCCTTTTTTGAATTTCCAGCGCGCATCGCTCGGGGTTTCACCCAGGTAGATACAGCTGTGGTTGAGCAAGTCGTGGGGGTGCGTCGGCGTGCCATGTTCGGCGAGGTATTGCGGTGTAGCGCAGAGCAAATGGTCGATGGTGAGCAATTGCCGCCCGACCAACCCTGCGGGCGGTCGATCGGTAATCCGAATCGCCAGATCAACGTTGTCGTCGATCAGATCCACCTGCCTATCCTCAAGCAACAACTCCACATCCACTTTGGGATAACGGCGCAGAAATTCCGGCATATGCGGGTGAATCACAAATCGACCGACCGCCTTGGGCACGCTGACCCGAACCAGCCCTTCCGCTTCATGGGTGAACTGCCCGCTGATTTCCATCACGGACTTGGCCGCACTGACCATTTCCTGGCAACGCTTGAACACCTCTTCGCCACCGTCGCTCAAGCGCAGCTTGCGCGTGGTTCGCTGCAGCAGACGCGTGGCCAACGCTTTTTCCAGACGCGAAATACTGCGACTCACCGCCGAGGGTGAAGAACCCATCTGACGAGCCGCTTCGGAAAAGCTGCCGGTCTCGACAACCTTGACGAAAATCGCCATTTCACCCAGTAACGGCAGTGGAAGATTTATGCTCACAGCGCAACAGTCCTTTGATGTTTGAACGGATTATCACGCAATTCCACGATTCATATAATAAAAAGAGAAACTTTAATGAGGACATGGAATATGACGCTTCGCCTCTTTTTCCATAGTGATGACCTCAAGGCCAATGTGGAAGTCCTGGATTGCACGCCCCAGGAAAACGAGTTTGCGGTGGTGCTGCGCGCCACGTTGTTTCACCCCCAGGGTGGCGGCCAGCCTTTCGATACCGGCTGGATCGGCGAAAGCCAGGTGCTGCGCGTGGTCCAGGACCCGGACCGAATCATTCATTTTGTCGACCGGCCAGTAAAACCCGGCATGACCCAGATCAGGATTGACGAGCAACGCCGCCGGTTCAATTCGCGCATGCATTCGGCCGGCCACCTGATCGGCCATTTTGTCCAGGCACTGGGCTGGATGCCGGTCAAGGCTCATCACTGGCCGGGCGAAGGACGCGTGCAATTCAAACCGTTGGAGTCGGCAAAAGAGATGGATGCCGAGATGATTCAGCACGGCATCGAGCAATGGGTCGCCCATGACCTGCCGCGCCTGACATCGATGCGCGAAGGCGCCCGGGAAATTGGTTTCGGTGAGCTGCCCGCCTACGGCTGCGGCGGCACCCATGTACGTAGCCTGAAGGATTTGGGCACGGTCACGATCGCTTCCCTTTCACTGAAAAAGGGAATGCTGTCAGTCCACTACAGCGTGGATTGAGCTTTCGGCGATGTCGTCCCCGGCATCGCCCGACGCCCGGGGGAGCCCGCATTCGCGGGTTCTGTTGACTATCTAATAGATGGACCTAAGACATGATGCTTGACGTCGAGCGTCTCGATGAGACGTGCATAAAAAAACTGGCCAATGAAGAAGTCCTCGCCATCCGCGTCAAAGGCCTGCTGCCCCAGCCGCTGGCGATTCAGATTGGCGACAAGATCCTCGCCCCGGGTTTTGAAGGCTATATCAATGCGCCGAGCATCGGTCGCATCGGCATGGCGTTTTATGAGGCGGAAAACCAGCCGCTGCTGATCGAAGATTATTTCGAGCATGCCTCGCGCAACATCGCGGAATTACGCAAACGTTGCGCGCCCTACTCGTCCCCGGTCGACACCTTGCGCTGCATGCTCGATGAGTCCTGGCCGGCGGGTGCGCACCTGGAAAATCTCTACGGCCGCAAGATGTATGTCGGCCTGTCCCGCGTGGTGAAACCAGGGGTGTGCTTCCTGGCCCATCACGACATTTTCGCCAAGGATGCCCCCGACAGTTACCAGGCCAGAAGCCTGGAAGCGCAGTTCGCCTGCAACGTCTACCTGAACATGCCCTCCGAGGGTGGCGCCTTGCAGATGTGGGACCACGATATTTCTCCGGATCAATTCGACGAGATGCGTGGCGACAGCTACGGCATCGACCCGGCCTTGCTCGGCACGCCGGCCCTGGAGATTCGTCCTGAGCCGGGTGATTTCATCATGTTCAATTCGCGCTGCATGCACTCGGTAACACCCGGCGTGGCGGATCCGCGATTGAGCCTTTCGTTCTTTGTCGGCTATCGCGGCAATGCTTCACCCCTTACTTTCTGGAGTTGAAATGCTTTCGAATTACCTGGGCGAGTTCCTTGCGCTGGCGACTATTCACTTTCTGGCTGTGGTCGCACCTGGACCGGACTTCGCTGTCACCATCCGTCAAAGTGTGCGTTTCGGCCGGTTGGTCGGGATCTGCACGGCCCTGGGCATCGGTGCTGGGATTTCCGTGCACGTGCTTTACACCCTGCTCGGGGTCGGCGCGTTGATGCACACGACGCCCTGGTTACTGACGGTGGCCAAGGTGGTGGGCGGCGTTTACATTTTGTACCTCGGTGTCAGCCTGCTACGCAGTAAACCCAAATCCGCGCTTGAGGGGGACAAAGTCGCCAACGAGCCCGTCGTCGAACAAACACTGTTGAAGGCGTTCACCACCGGCTTTTTGACCAACGCGACCAACCCCAAGGCAACGCTGTTTTTCCTGGCAATTTTCACCACGCTCATCAGCGCTACGACACCCTTGAAGATCCAGGCGCTGTATGGGGCCTGGATGTGTTTTGTGAACGCGCTGTGGTTCGTGATCGTCGCGCTGTTCTTTTCCAGCGCCCGGGTGCGATTGCTGTTCATGCGCATGGGGCATTGGTTCGAACGCACCATGGGGGTGATTCTGATCCTGTTCGCCGGGCGTTTGATTCTCTCGATGTAATAGCGCCTCAAACGCAAAAGGCCCGCTCAGTCTGACTGACGGGCCTTTTTCGTTTCTGCGCCGCTTTTGCATTTCTGTGCGACAGATCCCACATCAGGGACTCCCGTAACACTCCGTTACAGTGTTAGCTTGGAACCGTTTCTGTCTCATCGATCAGAAACTTCTCACTCCACTGCCTGCAAAGGAATGCCAACAGCAATGAATTTCTCACTCAAGCACCTGGCTGCGTCAACCCTGATACTGGCCAGCCTTTCGTCGTTCACCCTGACAGCGCAGGCCAACATCACCCCGCAACAGAGTGCGGCGATCCTCAAGACATTCAGTGACACCTCCGTAACGGATTTCAGGCAATTCCTGGGAGGCCTAGCCAAGAGCGACCTCGGCAAAACCGACAATCTCGGCTCCGCCATCAGCGCCTTCCTCGACAACAAGACCCTCACTCCAGACCAGCAGAACGAAATCCATCGCCTGCTTGGTCTCTACGCACGGGTGAAATACGGTGCCGCCGCCACCGAGACCCTGCGCGAGCTGGTGGCTATCCCGACCTTCCGCGTCGAGGGCGTTGATCAACACGACAATCCCGAATTCATCAAGATCGCCGACAAGATCAAGGGCCTCGCCCAGGCGTTCAACCTGAACTTCCGCAACATTGACAACCGCGTCTATGAAATATCCCTTGAGGGCAGCAGTGACGAAGTCGTGGGCATTCATGCGCATGCCGATGTGGTGCCCGTAACACCGGAGAACTGGGTTCTGAAAGACGGCACCAAACTTGATCCGTTCAAGGTCACCCTGATCGGCGACCGCATGTATGGCCGGGGCACCGAAGATGACAAGAACGGTATCGTGGTAGCGCTTTATGCGATGAAGGTCATCAAGGAAGAGAAGCTGCCGCTGGCGCGCAATTTCAAGCTGCTGGTCGATACCACCGAAGAAACCACCGGCGACGCCATCCCTTATTACTTCGAACACAACCCGACACCCAACTACAATCTGGCGCTGGATGGCGGCTACCCGGTAGTGATTGCGGAGAAAGGCTACGGCACCGTGATGGCGAACTTTGCCAAACGCAAGGCTGAGGGCAAGGGCGCCGAGATCATCTCGATGACCGGTGGCATGGCCACCAACCAGATCCCGTCGACATCGGTCGTCACCCTTTTGAGTGAGAAGCCTGTCGAGTTGGCCGCCAGCCTGCAGAAGGCCGGCGCCGAATATGCCAAAAGCAATGGCGGCAACTTCGACGTCACTGCCAAAGTTGATGGCAAGGATGTCAAATTGACGGTCACCGGCGTTTCCGCCCACTCCTCCGAACCCGAATCCGGCATCAACCCGGTGTCGAGAATGCTGGGCTTCATCAATAGCCTCGACGGCAAGGTTGCGCTCAAGCACAACCACATCACCGACGCCGCCCGCTACGCTGCCGACAACTGGGGGCTGGATTACCTGGGAGGCAAATTGGGGGTCGGTTTTTCCGATGCTTTCATGGGACCGCTGACTGCTTCGCTGACCTATGTCGGGATGGACGATAAAGCCTTCAAGCTCGCGGTCAACCTGCGCGTGCCGAAGGGCAAGTCGCCGGAAACGCTCAAGTCTGAAATCGCCGATAAGCTTGATGCCTGGAGCAAGAAGCCCCACGTCGCGGTGGCCTTCGACTACTCGATCGCCGAGCCGATGTACCGCAACCCTGAAGGTGAATGGGTCAAGGCCTTGCTCGCCGTGGCCAGCGAAAACCTGGGCATGGAACACAAGTACGGCACCTCTGCGGGCGCCACTTCGGTCCATGACCTGCCCAATGGCGTGCAATTCGGCCTGGCCAGGCCCGAGGTCAAGTACACCGGCCACACCGACAACGAGTTCAAGACGGTAGACCAGTTCCTGCTGGACCTGCAGATCGTGACGGAAATGATGGGGCGGATCGGGCAGTTGCCGAAACTCTGATCGCCTTTTCGGACCCGCTGTTGTGGCGGGTCCGACGCGTTGATCATCTTGATGCCGGCACCGTCAAAAAAAGGACCGTCGGGCCTTTTTATAAATGGCACACAAACAAAAACGCCGCTCATTGCTGAGCGGCGTTTTTGTTGAATATGGAGCGGGAAACGAGACTTTAATCCAGCCTCTAACTCTTTGATTACTATGAGTTTTCCGCAACAACTGCCTCGGCAGCGGACGCAATTATGGACTTGTTTGTACGGCCAGGCAACCCCCACGTCAATTTTTCTTCCAAGGTGCGCTGGAGATGACCACCAACATCCAAGTGCCCGCCCCCGGTGGCTTAGGCCCAAGGACGTAAGACGCCGACTGCTGCTTCAGTACTGCCTCCCCAACAGCCCTTTGCTCTCCCCCGTCACACGATCACTCCATGACCAGTAAGTCTGAGATGAGGCGTACTTCTCAATTTTTCCAGATAGCATGGCCCATGTAGAGGGGGGGAATTGACATCGGCAGTAAACTCCGATGTCTGGTTCAGTCGCTATCAGGCAAGGGCCAGAAATCACCAAGAAAATTCGATGAGCGATCTTCAAATGATGGACTCTGCAGCCCGTGCTCGAGACGAAATGACGGCGTTCTGTCCCCATGGAGCAAATTGCAACACAGCAAGGAGGCTGTTTTATGAGGATACGTCACCTACGTTACTTTCTGGTCGTCGCCGAAGAGCTGAGCTTCTCGCGGGCCGCAACCAGAGTCCACATCGAGCCTTCTCCCCTCTCCCGTGCGATTAAGGAGCTGGAGTCTGAGCTGGGGGTCCGCCTGCTCCATCGCACCCAAGGGCGCATTTGCCTGACCTGGGCTGGTGAAGTCTTCCGAGAAGAAGCACGTCGTATGCTTCTACACATGGAGGGCGCACGAACCCGCGTACATGCTGCGGTGCGCGGGTATCGTGGATGGTTGCGCATAGGTCTAACCGATAGCCTTGCCCAGCCTCGACTGACCAGATTATTGGCCCGGTGTCGCGAGGAAGAACCCCTCACCGAAGTCAGGATCGTCGAAATGACGGTCAACGAGATGGTCAAGGCCCTGAATCACGACCAGATCGATGCCGGCTTCACCGTACATACCGAACTCAGCAGCGGGATCGTCAAAGAGGCGGTATGGACAGATCGTCCTGCCATCGCCATCCCCCGGAACCATCCCCTTCTCGCGCTCGACAAGATACCGCTCCACGAAGTTGCCCGACATCCGTTGATTCTCTGCCATCCTGAACGATGCTCGGGCGGGCACGATGTCATTCGCAGTTGGTTCTGCGACCCTGCATTGCCATCATTGAATGTTGCCGAGTATGTGTCAGGCCATGAACCAATGATGATGCTTGTGGCTGCCGGCTACGGCATTGGCGTAGGGCTTGCCTCGCAGATCACCCTGTATAGGCACTCCGATGTGATCATCCGTCCCATCACTGACGATGTACCCAGTACCGCGACCTTCATAACCATGCTCGACAGACCACCATCGGACGAATTGCGTCGGTTCGTCGCTCGTGCCCAGCAAATTGGCAAAGCAACGAACAGCTGATGGACTGCTCTCAAAACGGAAAGTGTGCCCTGTCGTTGGTTGTCAGGACCCTCTTTTTTCGGCAGTTCCCCGACCAGAAATGTCTCCTGACTGCGGAGTACACGTCAGGTCACACTGCGAAACAGGCCAGATGATCGCCGTCATCGCCCCATAGCCAGATGAGAACAGCTCCCACCTCCGTATGACTTTTTTTGTCACCTGGCTGACGAAAAGATTCGAATCTACCAACTCATCAATCACGCAAAAGAGTGCTGCTCCTTTTTGATCTTGAACGCCCTCTGGACGCTGCCAATAGTGAAACGCCTACGGGTCGGCTAGACGCTGTACGCCATCGAATCAGTAGAAATCGGATAAGCCGAATCTCATGGCTCTCCGATGAATCCGGTGGTCAGCACGATCCGATTGTTTGATGCGCCAACGGAGTGACGCTCTTCTACTACGGGTCACGCCTACGAGTGCTACCAAGCGTAAAGGAGTGACCACCATGTCCACTGAGCATATTGCTACTGCGGAGCGCCGTATCCTCCGCCGCGCAGAAGTTGAAGCCAAGACTGGATTCAAGCGCGCACACATCTACAACTTGATGAAAGAAGGTAAGTTCCCCAAGGCCTTACGCTTGGGCGTTCGTGCGGTCGGCTGGGACTCTGCCGAAATCGACAACTGGATCAGCGAACGCCTCAAAGAGCGCGCTTGACACCGCTCCACTACGGAAAAGGAGCGAGCCATGCACGTGATCGCGATCATTTCGACGAAGGGCGGGGTAGGTAAAACCACCGTCGCGGCGAATCTGGGAGGCTTTATCGCTGATGCAGGTCAGCGGGTACTGCTGATCGACCTCGACGTACAACCCACATTGTCGTCCTACTACGAACTCACCCACCGCGCCACCGGCGGCATCTACGAGCTGCTGGCATTCAATGCGCAAACCCTGGCGCAACTGGTATCGCACACAACCATCCAAGGCCTGGATGTGCTGCTGTCCAACGACGAGCACCAGCAACTGGGAACACTGCTGCTGCATGCTGCGGATGGACGCTTGCGCCTGCGTAACCTGCTGCCGCTGTTCCGACCGCACTACGACCTGGTGCTGATCGATACACAGGGCGCACGCAGCGTCATGCTGGAGATGGCCATGCTCGCTGCGGACATGGCCCTCTCCCCGATCACCCCCGAGATTCTGGCTGCCCGGGAACTGCAGCGAGGCACGCTGCAGCTTATCGATGCAATCACCCCATACCGCTACTTGGGTATCCAACCTCCGCCACTGCACTTGCTGCTCAATCGCGTGCAGGCCGTCTCGTCGAACGCCAGGCTGGTTCAGCAGACGCTGCGCCTGATTTTCCGTGAGCATAACGAGGTCCAGATACTGCGCACCGAGGTGCCCGCCATCGAGGCCTTCCCGCGCGCCGCGACGGCAAGCCAACCCGTACATAGGATCGAATACCGACGCCCGACCGGGCGTCAGGCACCGGCGGCCCTGGAGACCATGCGCGCCCTTGCGAGCGAACTTTGCCCGCAATGGCAGGAGCAGTTTGTCGGAGTGACCGGCCGAGCCGGCGGGAGACGTTCACATGTCGAGCGCTCATGAACTCTGCCGCGGCCACAAGCGGCTACTACCGCTGATTGAGTTCGCCCTGAGTGAAGGCTGGGAGGTCAGCCGCACGCCAGGGGGACATATGAAGTTCGTGAAGCCTGGCCTATCGCCGATATTCACCAGCTCGACGGCGAGCGATCACCGGGCAAGCCAAAACGCCTGGGCACGGCTGCGCCGAGCCGAACGGAACTAGCCGGGAGATTGGAATGGCCAATGTCACTCCCCAAGAAATGGCCGGCAAACTGATGGCCGAGGGGTTTTCCCGTTCCGGCCCTGCCGCACAGGCGTTGAGCGATCCGCTCACCGACACCCCGATGGTGGTCACGCTCGACGAGTTGCGCCCCTATGAGCTTGATCCACGCCTGACGCGCAACCCGCTCTACGACGAAATAAAAGCCTCCATCCGGGAGCGCGGCGTCGATGCCCCGCCGCCGATCACCCGGCGTCCGGGTGCCGATCACTACATCATCCGCAACGGCGGCAATACCCGCCTCGCCATCCTGCGCGAGTTATGGTCCGAGACGAAGGCGCAACGTTTCTTCCGTATACCTTGCCTATACCGTCCGTGGCCCGAACGCGGCGAAATCATCGCACTGACCGGGCACCTTGCGGAGAACGAGTTGCACGGCGGCCTGACCTTCGTCGAGCGCGCGCTCGGCGTTGAAAAGGCCCGCGAGCTCTACGAACAAGAAAGTGACAAGCCGCTGTCGCAATCCGAACTCGCCCGCCGCCTCAGCGCTGACGGCTACCCGATCCAGCAGTCCCATATCAGCCGCATGCAAGACACCGTGCGCTACCTGCTGCCCACCATTCCCAACGTGCTGTACAACGGGCTGGGGCGGCATCAAGTCGAGCGGTTGGCGGTATTGCGCAAGGCCGCCGAACTCACCTGGGAAAAATATGCGTGCGGGAAAGCGTTGGCCATCGATTTCGAGACGCTATTCCACGACGTCCTCGCACCGTTCGATGGGCAGCCAGACACCTTTTCCGTCGGGCGGGTCCAAGACGAACTGATCGGCCAAATGTCGGAGCTGCTCGATACCGACTACAACGTGCTGGAGTTGGATGTCGACAGCACCGAGCATCGCCAGCGGGCGGTAAGCAGCCCACCGCTGCTGCCAGTCGAGGCCGCGACCGTCGTCACCACCATCAAAACCGACGGTGCGTCCACTCCCCAGCCGGCTTCGACTCGCAACCATGGCACGGCAGCAGGGGTCGTGGGGGTTGCATCCAACGACACCACCGCCCCGCCTTCACCGGGACCAGGCGCTCCGCCTGGTGAGGGTGGTACCGAAGCGTGCCTGCAGGCTCACATCGTTTCACCTGCCGACAGCACCGAGCGACTGCAGGCCATCCAGCAACTTGTCGCCGAGCACAGCGGCGAGCCCCTACCGGCCTTCGCGGACAATGTGCTGCAGGCGATTCCCGTGCAGGCCGGTGGACTTTTCCCGATCAGCGACGTCTGGTACATCGAGCCGGGATTGGATTCGCCGGATCGTCTGCGCATCCACATTGCGCAGTTCGCGCAAGAAATCGCAGAGGAAGCCGAGCTGGCCGACTGCATCGAAGCGGTCAAAGCCGGTATTGGCTTCACCTGCCTGACAACCCGGCAAGGCACTCAGCCGTTTCTGTTCGGTCACACGGTGCTCGCGTTGCTCCGTGCATTGAGTAGCCACTACGTCGCCGAGCCTTCGCGCCTCGATCAGCGCGATATCCGGCTGGATGACAGCCTGGGTGCACTGCTGCGGGGAACCGATAGAGGGGACGCCCTGCCGCGCCTGAGCGATAACGGGTTGGTCAAGCTGTTCCGTCTGGTCCGGCTGGCACGCCGGCTTTGGGATCTGGAAGCCAATCCAGATGAGACCGACCACTGAAACCGGCCGGAGGGAACCATATGTCGGCACCTCATCCCTTGAACCAAGCGGTCGTCGCCCAAGCCTTGCACGATCTGCGCAACGGCCAACTGCGCCGTTGCCTGTCCATGGGCTTCAGCGAGCGCGAACTGGATGTACTGAAGCAGCCCGCGCTGGTCAGTCTGCTGGCCAATGCCCAGGTGCCGTGGTGCTCTGTGAAGGTGAATACGGACGTCCTCTGGCGCCTGGTCGGCCAGATGAACGACATCGAGCAGGAGATCGCCACGGTCGATCGCATGCTGCGTCTCGGTGCCAGTACCGAAATGGTCAGCAAGTTTTTCGGCCTGACCCATCAGGAAGTAGCCCTGCGCCGCGACATCATAGGGCTGCCCAAACGCCGGGGGCGGCATCCGGTTCTGAATGAAGAACAGGACACGACCCTGTGGAAACGCTGGAAATCCGGCATTACCGAGCGCGGCATCGCGCTGGACGATGACAGCGCGATGCTGGCGCTGACAATGGATCTGGCCGAAGCCCTATCTTTGCCCATGTCCGTGATCTGGGCTGCGATAGGAAGCTGGATCGACCAAGGCCTGGTGTGACCCATGGTCTCGCCGGCAGGCCCCGCCTCCCTTTCAACGCTGCTCGACAACGCCCTGCAGCACCTGGCACCCGCCAAGGACACCGACCCGGCCAGCGATGGCTTCCTCTACAGCGGCAATCGCCATGAAAGCGTACCCCGCGCGCTGTTTCTTGACAGGCGTTTGACGCCGCTGGAACGCAATGCCTGGCAGATCGTCCGGCTCTTGCTCAACGCCGATGGGGTGACGGCGTTCCCCACCTACGATCAGTTGCGCCGCTATCTGGCCTCGACGCCCTGCGCCGAACAGGCTTCGCATGAAACAGTGGCACGTGCGCTGACACTCCTGCGGCTGACGCGCTGGCTCAGCCTTGTGCGCCGTCGGCGCGACCCCAAGACCGGACGCATCAAAGGCAACCTCTACGTCCTCCACGACGAACCGCTCACCCCCTTTGAGGCCATGCAGCTCGACCCTGAATACCTGGGCCTGGTGAGCCATGCGCTCACCCATGCCAGCAAGGCCATTCAGCGCGTGGGTTACTGCGCCATCCGGGAACTCAGCGAAGATCCCATGCTCAGCGGCCGCGCACTGCCGACGCGGCTGCAGGTGCTGGCCCGACGCATGGCCCAGGGTGGCGTGAACCCCCTGGAAAGTTATCCACAGGAGCAGCCCGAACACGAATCCGAAGAAGGCGGCGATGCCCTTCTTCGGAATGGCGAACGGCCCGCTTCGGATTCCGAAGCAGGTGAAAACCCCAGCAAAACCGCCCTTCTTCGGAATCCGAAGCAGGACCGTACTGAAGTACTTAGTAAATCAGTAAGTACAGTACTGCGCGCGCGCGAGCTCCAGGATCTTCGACTGCCCGAGCGTTTTTTGGCGTTGAAGGATGAACAACAGGCCGGTGCCCTGGTGGCTCTGCAGCAGGTGGACGCCGAACTGCGGCAAGCCGTGCTCGACGAATGGGCCGCGCGCTGTCGCAGTAGCGAGGTGCGCAAACCCGCCGGCTATCTGTTCGGCATCATCCAGGCCGCTATCCGCGGCGAATTCAAAGCATGGGCTGGACAGGGGCAGAGCAACGCCGTCGCCATCGAGCTGTCCCCCGCAACCAATCCCCGACCGGCGAACCCCGAGGTCGTCCAGGCACACCTCGCCCATCTGCACGCCCTGCTGAACCAGAAATGACGGCTAGGGAAACGTCCCTGGATCACCCTAGCGCTATCCCCAGGGGATAGTTGCAACAGGCAGCCTTCCCAGCTTGCACAAGCAGGCATCTCCCATCGCGGCGTCAGGCTAACCGGCTGGATCTCCATGGAACTATCCCCTGGGGATAGTTGCAACAGACAGCCTTCCACCATCAACAAACCGGGCAGGCATCGGGTGCGGTTTGTTGACTGACCACCTTCCGTCCGCTGTCCAAGCTGGCGACTCGTTCCTCCACCGCGAGTCGCCGCCATGGCCACCGACAACGCCTTGCAACTGAACCTCGGATCGCTGCGCAGCGCAATGTCGCTGACGCTGCACACCCATCACGCCTCACGCATCTGGCACGGTCGAGCGGCCAGCGACGGGAAACCCGGCATCGTCGGTTTGAACGGTTTCATCGCCATCGCCAACAAGATCAAGCGCGGCTCCGAGCAGGACGACCCTTACTCGGACTGGTGGATGCTGAGGGTCGAGGAAAAGTTGTCGCAGACCAAGGACACGTTGCTGGCCTTGCGTGAACAGGTCGACCAGGCCCTGTCCGACGTGCCACCAGCGCTGTCGCTGGGCGAGAACATGAACGTGCAGCCGGTGAAACTGCCGCTGTTCGTGAACGCGCAGCTCGGCTTCCTCGCGGTGTACTTGCTGGCCGACTACGACGACCTGGCGCGCAAGCTGATCCTGGCCCACCACACGGCGCTGATTGATCGCAGCACGCTCGAACGCTGGCTCAACGAAGGCGCCCACGCGCTGCGCAGCCTGTTCTCGCTTGCGCAGCAATATCGCTTCTCGGGCTGCACCCGGGATGACTTCGCCGCCAAGAATGCCGCAGCCAGGGCCACCATCGAGAAATACGGTGAACTACCCCAGGACGTGTTCGAAGGCACCCGGCGCTCCCGCTACGCACCGCCCATCATCCGTCGCTCGGCGCTGGCAGTGCCTGCAAGCCAAGGGACAGCGGACGCCAGCGACGACGATTTCCAGACTGAAACCAGTGAAAGCGCGGTTGCTGCGGCAGCCGACGAGGGTGAGCCAGCATGACGACCATTCCGGCATCTGGGCCAACTCGCCGCTTTTACCCGCTGGAACAGGCTGACTTCCAGCGCTTGGAACACGCAGCCTCTCTAAAAGGCCTTTTGAAGCCTTTTAAAGGTAAGGGGACGCTTACCGAGTGGGCCAGCCAGTGCCACGCGCTGCGCGACGGCTTGATCGAGCTGGCGCAGCGGCGCGTCCTGGCACAGGCGGACGCCTACCCCTTCCGTCTGCTGCCCGTGCAACTGGCCCAGCAGACCACTGGCGCAGGCACGACCTTCTTGCGCTGGCGCAAACCCGACCGTTCGGCAATGGGCGTGGCGCTGTGGCAAGAACTGATCACCAGTAACGCCACGCCCGACACGCTGGTCGAAGAGCTCTACGCCATGGAGCTGCAGCGCATCGTCCTCAACATGCAGATCAGCCTGCTGCACACGCTGGGCCGCCAGGCCCAGGAATGCGCTAGCAAAGTGGCCCAGGCACACGCCGCCTATCTGCTCCGGTGTGACGGTGCCACCTCTGAACGCGAGTACGGCCCACAAACCAACTGAGCACACCCACCTCCTCCCGCCTGCGCCAACCGCTCTCGGCGCAGGTCATTTCACCCCAACCAAGGAGTTACCCCATGAGCACGTTCTTTATCGGTGAAGGCAACATCGGATCTGCGCCGGAGTTCCACGAGTACCCCAACGGCAACGAAGAACCACGTCGGGTCTTGCGTCTGAACGTGTACTTCGACAATCCCGTTCCTGCCAAGGACGGCAGCTACGAGGATCGCGGCGGCTTCTGGGCACCCGTCGACTTGTGGCATCGGGACGCCAAACACTGGGCCACGCTGTTCCAGAAAGGCATGCGTGTCGTCGTCCAAGGTCGCGAGGAGCGCGACGACTGGAAGGACGACAACGACAACTCACGGACTACCTATCGGATCAATGCCCGTAGCGTGAGCATGCTGCCCTACCGCATCGAGGCTGTATCGCTCAGTGCCAAGCCGGGCAGCTCAGAACCGGAACCTCCGGTCGAACAAGCCGCCCAGTGACCAGCCGCCTCTCGGTGGACCTATACCCTGGGGATAGGTCCACTGGATTCCATTGAGTTCCAGCGCACACAAGATGAAGAAGCGGATACACCAGAAACGAAAACCGTGAGTTCTTTCTGCAGAATCAGTTGCCCCACTCTTCCGGGTAAGACCTGCACCGTTCTTCGAACTCATGAGCAAAGCATTGCAGCCTTGTACAGCCCAGCCGCATGCCTTAGGTCAATTCAGCTCCAAATCCAGATTGGCTGCAATATGAGCGACCAACTCCAACGGTTTCTTGGATTCGGAAATCTGGAACATCAAGTCGCGCTTACTCCGTGGCAGCAACTTGGCGCAGCGTTTTGCCGTGCTACGCACCGCCGCGTCCGTACCATGGATCTTGGCCGCCAGGAGCACAGCCAAGGTGGCATCCGAAATCATCATCACTCAACCACCCATCAGCGGAGCAGGCACTGCATCCAGCTAGTTTTCTCAAGCCCATACAGGCGCGCTCAAAAAGCCAAACGATACTGATAGGACGTTTTCAGCAAAGCAAGACTTTCGGCACGCCCTATCGATAACCGTCCTCCACCCAATACGGCGACTTGGGATTCGGTTTATCACACTCAACCGCGTTTGGATCCTGCGATCTTGCAGCCAGCTCTTCTAGGCCCTGCATCATAAAGGTCATTCCGTGCGCGTATTTCTTTGCGAAAAGCCCTCCCAGGGCAAAGACATCGCTCGTGTGCTGGGTGCCGGCCAACGCGGCAACGGCTGCTACAGCGGAGCCGGCACCGTCGTGACCTGGTGCATTGGTCATCTGATCGAGTCTGCACCACCGGAGGCCTACGGCGAGCAGTACAAGCGCTGGTCCATCGAGCAGCTTCCCATCATTCCCGAGCGCTGGCGCGTCGAGCCGAAGGCCACAACCGCCGCGCAATTCAAGATCGTCAAGCAACTCGTCGGCCAGGCCAGCGAGCTGGTGATCGCAACCGATGCCGATCGCGAAGGCGAGATGATTGCTCGCGAGCTGATCGACCTGTGCGGCTACCGCGGGCCGATTCAACGGCTGTGGCTGTCGGCACTCAACGATGCGTCAATCCGCAAGGCGCTGAGCGCGCTGAAGCCGTCGAACGAGACGCTGCCGCTGTACTACTCAGCGCTCGCTCGTTCCAGGGCGGACTGGCTGATCGGGATGAACCTGAGCCGGTTGTTTACCGTGCTCGGGCGTCAAGCCGGCTACGACGGCGTGCTCTCGGTCGGTCGGGTGCAAACTCCGACGCTGGCACTGGTGGTAGCCCGCGACCGCGCGATCGCCCGCTTCGTTTCGGTACCGTATTGGGGCGTCGAGGTCGCGCTATCGGCGGGCGGGCAATCCTTCCTCGCCAACTGGATCGCACCGGACGGCTGTACCGATGACGCCGGTCGCTGCTTGCAGCAGTTGGTGGCACAGCAAGCAGTCGATCGCATGCGCGCTGCCGGCAGCGCCCAGGTGGTGTCGGTCGAGACGGAGCGGGTGCGCGAAGGCCCGCCGCTGCCATTCGACCTGGGTACACTCCAAGAGGTGTGCTCTCGGCAACTCGGGCTGGACGTGCAGGAGACGCTGGACATCGCACAGTCCTTGTACGAGACGCACAAAGCCACAACATACCCACGTTCTGACTCGGGCTACCTGCCCGAAAGCATGTTCGCCGAGGTGCCGGCCGTGCTCGATGCCGTGCTCGCCACCGATCCCAGCCTGCGCCCATTGCTCGACCAGCTCGACCGTACTCAGCGCTCACGCGCCTGGAACGACAGCAAGGTGTCGGCCCACCACGGCATCATTCCGACCTTGGAACCGGCCAACCTGTCGGCCATGAGCGACAAGGAGCTGGCGGTCTACAAGCTGATCCGCGCGCACTACCTCGCGCAGTTCCTGCCGCATAACGAGTTCGACCGCACGACGGCCCAGTTGCTGTGCGGCGGCCAGAATCTGCAAGCCATCGGCAAACAGGTGATCGTCTCCGGCTGGCACCAGGTGCTGGCCGTACCGGACGCGGACGACGCGGACAGCGAATCGGCACCGCGCAGCCAGGTGTTGCCAGCCTTGCGCGACGGGCTGTCCTGCCAGATCGGCCAGGTCGCTCTGAAGGCACTCAAGACGCTGCCGCCCAAACCCTACACCCAGGGCGATCTTGTCAAGGCCATGAAAGGCGTCGCCAAGCTGGTCACTGATCCCCGACTGAAGCAGAAGCTCAAGGACACTACGGGCATTGGTACCGAGGCGACGCGTGCCAGCATCATCAGCGGCCTGCTTGGCCGCGGCTATCTGCTGAAGAAGGGCCGCGCCATCCGTGCGTCGGATGCCGCATTCACACTCATCGATGCAGTGCCAACGGCCATCACCGATCCCGGTACGACCGCAGTCTGGGAACAGGCCCTGGACATGATCGAGGCCGGCGGCATGACGCTGGACACCTTCGTCGAAAAGCAATCCATCTGGATCACGCAGCTCGTGCAGCAGTATCGCGGCACCAGCCTGTCCATCAAGCTGCCCGAAGGACCGGTCTGCCCGCTGTGCGGTGGTGCCACTCGACAGCGCACGGGTAAGACCGGTGCCTTCTGGTCCTGCCGCAGCTATCCCGATTGCAAGGGCACCCTTCCTGTCCAGAAGGGCCAGCAGGCCGGCGTAAAACCCAGAGCGGCGCGCAAGCCGCGACAGATTTCGACATAGGCCGGATGGCTCATCTCCCCCATCGTATCGACTACGGTTGATGCGCATACCTCGCTCCCGCGGGGAACCCAGCACGCACATCCTTCTGCAACGTGTGCCCGTCGCCGGCGTTTCGCCGGCCAGACGAGAAGGCGGATTCATCCGCAGTCCGTACCTCACGGACACTCTGATCTGTGTGGTTTCCGCAGCCCCGAAGGGTCCCCTGGCGCCTTGTCTCGATGACAGGACGAGCCGCCAGGAGATCCTTCGGGTCGAACGGTATTCAGTGCCGGCACCCACCGGCGAAACAACGGGTTCCTTTTGTACGCAGATGCGTGCCAAAGGATTTCGGCCCCAGCCACGACAAGGGTCGAGTGCAATCGCTGCGACAGCGGACGGCTTTGACGACGGCCAATCCCTGAATCAGCTCACAGGTGGTTTCTTCCTCGACAGCCGAAGGCCCAGGCCTTCGGCGCCTTTCTCCTGCCTGCCCGAAATCGCCGGCTCGACGAATCCTCGTCGAGCCCATAAACGAATGCACCCTCTGACCTTCCCCTCCCGCAATCGGGAGGTCGCCGGTTTCCCATTTCCCGCTGACTCACTCCCCTACGCAACTCGATGCTGCTCCGCATGTGTCGTCGGCCTCGGTCGGCACCATGCCAGCAGCACGGATCCTTGGCTGCACCGCGGAATCCCCCGCGCTGATCCGACCAGTCCGCTTCGCACCACCGTGCGGACGAGCGCCAGCAAGGCGTCGGTGCCTTGTTCCATTCCAGCCAGGAGGCTCTTCCATGTCCCATGCACCTTCCGCGTCGCCCAGCGCCACCCAGGCCCGAGCCGAATCCGTCGGTTATCTGGCCCTGACCTATGTAGGGAAACGCCTGCCCCTGCAGGTACGCCACAGCGCCGCCGGCTACTTCATCGGCACCACCGACGAAAACGGACCGGTCTCGCGCGAGTCCTTCGATTACTTCCGCTCGTATCAGGCTGCCGACCAGGCCCTGGCCACTGGGTGCTGGCAACAGCGCCTCCACCCCTGAATCCAATTCATCGGGAGAACGCCATGAACCAGTCTTTCCCCCAAGACGTACTTGATCAGATCGCGCGGGAGATCCTGCACTTCGACAATGCGCCTGCAGCCTTTTTGGAAGCCTGGAAACGAGGCATCCAAATCGCCGGCGTCGAATGGTTCGGCGATGGCACCCACGCAGGGCTGCAGCAAGCCAGGAGCAAGTGGGAGCTGCGGCCGAATTTGCCGAGAGTCAACGACGCCCTGGGTGTTCTGAGCAGCGGCCAGCGGATGTTTCTGTCCGCCATGGTCAGCTTTTACAACGCCGCTGAAGGCGGCGCGCTGCTCAAACGCTGCCAGTTCGAGGGGCTTGCCGATCTCGGCGGTCTCGATCTCGAGCGCCGCAAGGTCATCGCCGACCTGCTGCTCCACTACCACGGCTGGTAAGCCTGCTCTAAACCGCCATTTTTCTCACACCCCACGAGGGACATGCGTCCCTTGGGGCCATGTCCCTCTTTTTCGACAGGAGCGACAACATGTCCCCTCATCCCAACCCCTTCCTCCGCGACTACCAGAATCTGCACATCAGCCGCAGCCTGTTCATCACCTACGAAGACGACTGCCCTCCGGCCTGGCGTCCGCTGCACCCTAGCCAGGCGCACCTGTCCGACGATCAGGTCGCGCATTTCCCCTGCTTCTTCAACGACGACTTCGCGTTGATCACCGAGGGCCAGGAAATCCCTGATGAGCTGGAGGCTCAGTGCCAGAGCGAGGGTGTGGTCCGAACCGTAGTCTATGCCGTCAACGGCGACGACTTCGGCCAACCTGTCCATGTCGGTGATACCTACGCCGAAGACGCCGCGCGTGAAGTCGTGCGGCGGCTTCGCTTCGAGACCGGCCACTACAGTCGCTGCTGGGAGATCAGCACCGCACATATCACGGAGGATGCGAATCGCTACCTGGAAGAACTGGCGGACATCGCCACACCAACCGGGTTCCTGTTTGTCGCCTTTCGCATTCCGTACAGTCCCGCAATTGGCGTGAAGCTGATCGCCACGCCCTGGACCGACACCAATCTGGAATACGTCGAAGGCATCTCCACCGAGCAGCTGCGGCAGGAACACTTGAGCAAGTGCATGCCGGAATCCCTCGTCGAGGTTCTTCACCTGGCCGCACTGGCTGATGTGCGAATGCTGGTGTTCGATGCCGATGCATCGAATCTGGATGGACTGAAGCTCTACGACGAATAGCCCTTTCGAGCCCCACCCGGGGCTCTTCTTATTTGTGGAACCCGGTAGTGGCGCGTTACCGATTTCCGGACGACTGCCACCGAAGCGTACCCCACGCTGGCCTCATGTTCGCTGGCGTAGCCGGCAGCATGCCCAGGCAGTCGAGACCTTCGAGACTGCGGTGCGGTTCATCGCACTGGTTGCTCTGTTGCTCCAGCGCATGTCGTGCCATCCACCCAACCCACAGGGGACATCCTCCCTTGCGGGCGGGAGTCCCTTGTTTTCATCAAGGAGTCTCCAATGGATACCCAAGCCATCCGCGCAAAAATGCCCGTTCTGGTTGCCGGTCATGTTCCGCGCAATGTCCGCTCGTTCAAGTTCAATATCTTCGACGGCCAACCCAAGGTCTCGACGTTGGGCTTCCACATCGATCCCCGACCGTTCGAGGGCAAGGTGATCGCCGCCACCGGTGAGGCCATCATCGTCAAAACCGGCCGTGCCGAATTCGCTGTGCTCGATCGCGCACTGCTGACCGAAGTGCCTGACGAGGGAACCAAGGTACAGGTCCAGCCGTATGCCCGACGCCGTTTCGACGGTCTGCGCGCGGACACGCCGGAAGAACGCACCGAGTACACCGCAGACGGAACGCCCTATACGGTGCAAACGCACATCATCGGTTCAGCACCGGCCAAGCTGCCGATCCCGCAACCACGCTGCCCGGAGTTGCAGGAGCTCATCAATCAGCTTGAACAGTTGGCTGCTCCGGACGGCTTCCGCCGCGTGACCCACTTGCTGGTGGATGCCGGCGCACGGGACTTCTCCTTCGTCGACCCGCTGCCCGACGACATCATCAAGACGCCTCCGGCAATCAGCTTCACCGTTGCAACAGCGAAGTTCCAGGGGCAGGTCACCGTGCTGTACGAACGTGCCGATGATCTCTATGCGATCGAGCTGAAACGCGACGGGGAACTCGTCGAACGTGTCGATCAAGTGTTCTTCGACTCGCTCGGCGAAACGCTGGAGCGACTTATCGACGACGGTAGTTGGCGGCGCATCCACGTGCAGTGCCTGTCTGGACCCAAACCTGTCCGTCACTGAGCAGCAGGAGATCAACCATGTCCCTTCGATTCAAAGGCGCAGAACTGCGTCCCGTGCTTGCCGAAGCGGTTGCCAACCAGTGCCGCGTGGTCCTGGCCAAAGACCAGGGCGTGTACTTCCTTGCCGAACGCCGTCCTGAGGACGGGTGCCAGAAGCTGCTCGTCTACGCCGTCGGCTGCAACCCTGACGTCGACCCATTCGACGACTGGTGGGAGCTGGCCAGTGCCGAGCTCGGCGGCGATGACTTCGGTGAGTTCTTCGACGCGCAGGCCAGCGTGTTCGCACACATCCTGAACAGCGAGGACGACCTGGAGCTGTCCGCTACCGCCACACACCTGTCCCTCAAGCCAGTACCGCCGACGTCAGGCGGCAACTGATCCTCTCCACCACAGCCCCCGCTCGCGGGGGCTTCTTCTGTTTGCACCGCCCCCTCGTTCGCGTACACACCGTATCCAGACCGCACTGGTCTTCCTCGCCGACTGACGCCGGCCTGACCCAGGAGACGCCTGCATCCGCGACCCGCTCAAGGTCGACCACCTCACCTGCATCAGCTCAGTGGCGGCCGCACCAATACCTGCATGCGCTGACGCTGCTGCAGGCCAGCAACGGATTACCCCGGACACCATGGTCTGTTTTCGGTCAGCGGCAACAGGCAAGAAAGTAAAGACCACCTTACGCTTGGCACGACTGCGCCGAACGCTGGCAGGGGGAATCACGAGAGAGAAGCAGTATCCTCCAAGCCACTCAGGTGAGCTGCGGTCTGCTGTGCTTTTTCCAGATCGAGATACATCGTTGCGAACGACTCCATAAGCAGCTCGGGAGGCAGCGCCCAATCCCACTTTTCCCTGATCATATTTTGCACGTCCCGGAGGACCGTACTCGCCTTAACCTCCTTTAAAGCCGCAACCTCTCGAAGCTTGCTCTCAAGCAACGCCCCTCCCCCCTGCACTTCGATGACCAGTCCTGAGCTCTCATTGGGCAAGCCGACATATTCGAGAAGAATGGCCAAGGCATCATTGGTCCAATCTCCCTGCCAGGTGAAAAGGTAGGTTCTGCCTCCACTCTCAATAAAGTTGTTCTGATGGCCCAGCCCAAGATCAGCAAAGTTTTTCCGGGCCTCCGCCAGCAGCCGTTGTGCCACTAGATCGAGGTAGGGATAAGCCTCCGTTTCCTGCAGTACGGTTTTCATCTCTTGCCGAACATTGTCGTGAACTCGAGCAGCCAAACCGTCGAAAGCCGGGGGGGCTCCTCCCGGGGAGGGCTTGACGGCGATCACTTTGCCTTCCGTATCAACATCAATCACCTGCCAGCGACGCCCGGCGAAGATGATGCGCTGCTCAGCACTCAGAGGTCGTGAGACAGGCAGAGCGCCAAGAGGTCTTCCATCGCAAACAACTCGGAACTCTTCATTGCTGGTGAATGCACTGTAGAAGTCGTAGTGATTGATCAGCCGCTCACCCAACTCACCAGGCAGCAAGAGCCCGGCCTGCTCCTGAACGATCAGATCTCGTTCACCCAAAGCACGCAGGAGGTTCAGAAAGCTGTCCCGCTCGACAGCCAAGAAAGGGCCATTGCGTACTAGCGTTCCCCATAACTCTGCCGCAGTGGCACCACCTCGTTGCGCAATCACCGAGAGGCATTGTTGCACCAGGGTCGACAAATGCAGGCCCTGTGGTCTTGGCGGTTCAAACCATCCCCTCATCAGTAGCCGGATCATCGCGATGCTTTGTACCAATCCTTGGCGCAAGCGATCTGACATTGGAGAATCATCCGTCAATCGACGCTCCTTGCAGTATCCACGCAGGATGGCTGCCTCTCCTGGGCGACGTCCAGAGCGTCCAAGACGTTGGCGCAAACTGGCAACTGAAGGCGGCGGACCTATCTGCACAACGGTTCTGATGCTGCCAATGTCGATGCCCAGCTCCAGCGTGGTGGTACAGATCGCAGTCGCCGGTCGGTCTCCCGTCTTGAGGGCCCGCTCGGTATCTTCCCTGATATCTTTCGACAGGCTGCCATGATGTGGCCAGAACTCATTAGGTACACCATCTTGCTCGCAGCGACGCCGTAGCTGATCAGCAAACCATTCGACCTGAGTCCTGCTGTTAGGGAACACCAAGTTGTTGCTTCCCCGCAGCACCTGGAAGAGGTGCTCGGCAATTGTGTGATCTGAATCCGATTCGTCTTCTGGGCTCTCCTCCTTTTCGGGCTGTTGGGGTGTGTCTTTCTCTGGCTCCTGAATGCCTCTGATCTGAATTTTCAGAATTTGTCCCGAACCTTTCGATTCGATCACCGTCACCTTGCTCGGGGCAGCTGGGCGCAAGAAGGTAGCAGCCAGCATCATGTCGCCCAATGTGGCTGACAAACCTATCCTCGGGAGAGGACGTCCGATCACCTGCTCCACCCGATGCATCAAAGACTGAAGTTGCTTGCCTCGCTCACTGCCGATAAAGGCATGCAGCTCATCGATCACGAGGTAGCGCAGGTTCGCGAAAATTCCGGGCAGGCTCGTCCCCCGGTTCACGAACAGTGCTTCAAGAGACTCCGGGGTGATCAACAGCACGCCTTCAGGGGATTTGAGAAAGCGGTGCTTGCGGCTCGACGAGATATCGCCGTGCCAGGCAATGACGGGAATCTCGAGTTCGTCGCATAGCGTGCTCAATCGCTCCCATTGGTCATTAATCAGTGCCTTGAGCGGACTGATGTAAAGCACTGAGCCTGGCGGTTCCTGCTGCTTCAGCAGGTTCGTCAGAATGGGTAGGAATGCGGCCTCGGTTTTACCGGCCGCCGTCGCCGCGGCGATGATGACGTCCTGATCCGCACCGAGTAGTGCGGGGATGGCCCGCTCCTGGGCATCACGTAGTGAGGTCCAGCCTTCCATCCAGATCCAGCGCTGAATTCGGGAGTCAAGAAGGCTCAAGCCCTCCGACTCAGAGCTGGAAGGTTGCAAGTTCATCGTCGGCATTTACTTGAGTATCGGCCTCGCCGCCTCTATCCGGGCTCAGCTCCACAGCCCCCAACAAATGTCTCCAGTCCGCGCCCGGGTTCTGCTCCAGCACGGCCAGCAAGTTGATGAATGCAGTGATAGTGGTGCGGGGTGTACGGAAATAGGCATCCCCCAACCGTTGGTTGCAATGCGCCATGAACAAAGGCAGCGCCTCGTCAGGCAGGAGGTAGCGTGCGCTGTCGCCCGAGGCGTAGACATGGCGCAGCTTCTGGAGAAGTACATAGAAGTCTTCGGGTGTCAGGCTCGCCAGGCGGATGACCGGTCCTGACAGGTCCACCAACCCAGACTTGGCGAAACTGTTTTCGGCCAGACGCGACTGCAAAGCCGGATAGCTGTACAAGCCGCGGCGGGTATCCATCAGGAATTCGGGGGTGCCTCCGAGCACGAATCCAAGGCCTTCGGCAGAACCCTGCAAGGAGTCGTTGAGGATGCGCAGGATCTGTTCGTAGTTGGCGTTACGTGCCTGGGTATTAGCTAGCTTATAGAGATTGACCAGCTCATCCAGGCAAACCATCAACCCCTCAAAGCCTGCCAAGCGGACAAACCGAGCCAGGAGTTTGAGCTGATCATAGACGGAAGCATCGTCGATGATTGTGCGTACACCCAAGGCAGCGCGCGCGTCGGTTCTTGTGGTGAACTCACCTCGCAGCCAGCGGATGGCATCGGCCTTGAGCTGTTCGTTGCCCTCCTCGAAGCCCTTGCAATAGGCCGCGATCACATCAGCGAAATCATAGCCGTTGACCATCTCGGTCAATTGGCCCAGTTGTTCGCGTATCACAGTCTCGCTGTCCTTACCGGACGCCTTGGCCTCGCTCTTGGCTTGGGATATGAACCTTTCGACAATGCCCTGCAAGGCTCCGCCATCAGGCTTGGTACGCGTGGACATGTTTTTCGCCAACTCGGCATAAAGCGAGCGAGCCTGGCCACCGGAGGCATGGAGCCGGCGATCGGGATTCAGATCCGCATGCATGGTCACGAGCTTGCGCTCCATCGCAATGGCGCGCACAAGATTCAGGAAAAAGGTCTTTCCCGCGCCGTACTCACCAATTACGACTCGAAACGCTGAACCGCTCTCGGTCAAGCGCTCGACATCACGAATGAGCGCTTCCAGCTCACCAACCCTACCCACCTGGATCAGGTGTTGACCTGCTCGAGGAACGACTCCCGCACGAAGGGACTGAATAACCGCATCGCGATCTTTAGCTCTGATGCTGCTCATAACGGTAGTTTTCCCATGATGTCAGGATTGATCTCGAGGGGATCTTCACCTTCGGTAATAGGCATATCGAAATGCTCGAAGGCCATGTCGTTAATGTGCTCAAGCGCGCCATCGAGCATGAGATCCATATCGCTGGCCACCGCTTCCAACTCCTCTCGTGACCATTCCATCCGAGAGACAAGCAAGCGAAGGAAGGCCGAGTGATCAGCATCCAGCCCACAGATGCTACTGGTGTCATCCGAAGCGCCACTGTTATCGGGCTCCTCAGGCTCGACGATTTGCTCATCTACGAAAACTTGGGCCAGCAACGCCGACACCTGCTCGGTTTCACGTTGTAGTTGGGCAATCCGCTCATGATCCAGCGTGAAGCCAGTCATCGACGCTGACGATGCGGAGGAAGGTGATATCGACGCAACCGTAGGAGCAGTGCTCGTCGACGCGGCACTAGCTGCCACATGGAGGTCTCCGTATAGGAGCTGAGAGTCCAGTTGAAGAACCTTGTAGACACGCTCAAGCAACTTTACTTCCGCAGGGCTCACCTCCCCATCCGCTTGAGCTAGGTGGGCAAGGAACGCCGCCACAGTTCGCTTCGCCGAAGTGGTCAGCGGTTCCAGCTTTTTCTTCAGGCTTTGCAAGGTCGGCGGCTGGTTGAGTTTTAGACGGAGGTGGGCCTTCAGGCGCTTGCGATGCGCCCCACTCAAGTGGCTCCAGGAATCGACGTGACGGGACAGCAGCATGATCTCTTCTGGAGATGTGTCGCCATCCGCCGCAGCAACGGCACAGGCTAGATCCAAGGTGACTGAGGCGGCATTGTAAGCGGGAGAAGCTCGTAGATCCCCGTCTTCTATCTGGGTGGCAAACAGCGCTACGGTATCTTCCGCCTTAGGTGTTTTGCTGCCGGCTAATACATCCGGTTCAATGCCGATATGCAATGACTCCAACGCGCGCGCCAGCGCGATCACCTTGTCCCGCGAAAGAGCTCCGGCACTTTTCAGTCGCCCCGCCAGTTCGCCGAAACTCATGACCACCATGCCGTCGCCTATGCGCTGCTTCAGCGCATCCAACTCGGCACGCGCAGCCGCCGGCCACAGCATGATGGGAAGCTGCAGCAAGCCTTCCAAAGCATCGGGGGTATCGGGATTACGACCTAGGTATCGGCTGTAGGGCTCCAGCTCCGTCGTGCATTCGTCGACTATCTGCTGAAGTTTTTTACGGGGTGTTGAAGTTGCTGTTACGTCGGGGATATCACCGAACCCCTCGAGCGTTTGAGCCGGCAAGGCAGCCGACGCTGTGTTGTACTGCAACTTCAACCTGGTCTTGTTCAGCGGCAGAACCATGCCGTCGCCATGAAGCTGCTCATACTTGATCTTGAACAACGCGGCGAAGGCGTCCTGGCAACGGCTCACAGGCGTCCGTTTGCCAATACTGTGATCCGCCAGCGCCCAGGACAAGGCCCATGTGGCAGGCACACGCTGCTTGTCGGTAGCTAGTTGCCCCAGACCAATACGCAATTCCATGGGCATTTCATAACCGTAGGCCTGGTTGTCCGGAGGCGGTGCCAAATAACGTTTCGGTGGGGTCTCACCCATGCGCAGAAACGCGAGAAACCGGCCAGCGTAGTTGCTGAATGAACCGCTCCCCCCATAGATGACAAGAAGGCGCTCGACTTCCGACACGATGCCGGGGATTTCGGAAGCGACATTGGGATCGTTCTTCGCATCAACGAATACACGCCGCTCAAGGCCGTAGAAGAACAGGAATACGTAGCCGATATTGGTATGAGGTGCTTTCCGCCCACTGGACAGCCATTGCAAGTAGGCGCGACGCGCCTCGGCGGAAATCGAGTCGTAACTGGACCAGTAGCCAGTCAGCCGCTCGGCGATGTCGATAACACCACGCGCAATCTTGAGTTTGGGGTTGATCAAAGATGGCTCGGGTGCAGCATAACGATCAGCTCGCCCAGTACCGACATAGATCATGCCGCCTGGAATCTTTTCTCCGGCTACCTCAACGAATTCACCAGCCGGAATCCAGCGGACATTTTCATCCATCAGTGTCGCCGGCGCACTCGGCAGGCGATATGAGGATGGCTTCGAGACCTCGAGGGTAACCGTGAAAAATTCTGTGTCCGCTAGCCGCCTGACTTTCTCCTCCGCAGCAGGTGCCAGTTCCTGGGGGCTGCCTGTATAGGCCTGATCTTGGATTTCGACCTCGTCCAGAGAGAACACTAGGCCACGATTTGGATCAGCCTCTAACGCTCTCGGCCGATTTCTTGAAGATGGAGGGCGGTGCTGTTGATGCGCCACAGGGGGAGGGGTTTTGGGTGCGTTGCTGTTGGCCTTTACGGTCAGCCAAACACCGAAGCCGATAATCCCGATTCCAGCAAGAGCAATCCAGGCTTCTTTAGGGATAGAGGCAATCGCTCCCAGGAACAGGACTCCGAGGATAGCCACCCCGGAAATTTCAGATTTGTTTCTTCGCTTCCTTGCCATCAGATCTGATCGCCTCTCTAAATCAATACTGGCCCATTGTCAGTATCGGTAATTTAAGCCCAACAGCCAATCTTTTTGATCCCGGGGATGCTGCCTCGTGAAACACTTTTGCTTGCGTCTCCAGCTCGCTTTTGGTGGCGAATCGTTCGGAGTCTGCTATTGCGGCGACTGACGAATAAGGTCACCGGCAGTAGCCGATTCCCCCTGGCCGGGGACATCGCACAGCGCCAGGCTCACCTCATGTTCCGCTGACGTCGTCAGCGACATGCCAGGCAGCTTCGGTCTTCAAGGCTGCCCACGGTTCCCCCGTGTGACCGACCCCGTTCGCACCGCATCCCTCGCGCGAACAACTACCGGCTTGCCGATGGTGGATGCAGATGTTCCTCAACCCACCGCGGGGTTACGCACCTCCCCGCCTTGGGTCGGTGTGTCTTCGCTTTCTTGTTCTCAAGTCAATGGAGATTCACCATGACCCACACTGCTTCCAACCAGAAGTCGTACTTCGATATCCACACCTCCGGCATCGGCTACATCCAGCGTGCCCGTGAGGTTCCGGTGAATGGCGGCCGCAAGGCGCAACCCTTCCTCGCCTGCACCATCGCCGCGCTGGTCGGCCCTGCCAAGGACCCGGTTCTGCGCTACTTCGACGTGAAGGTCTCCGGGGCCGAAGCCAAGAAACTGGTCCAGAACTACATCGGTGTCGATGATCCCAAGCATCGCCCGCTGGTGCGGTTCCGCCTGGGCGACCTCTGGGTCGATCCGTTCATCCGTCCCAGCGGCGAGCACAAAGGCAAGGCCGCTGCCAGTCTCAAGGCCCGTCTGCTGAAGGCCGAGTTGATCGACCGCGCCGAGCTGGCACAAGTCGAACAGCATGAGCTGATCACCCACGGGATCGGCTACCTGAATCGTCCCAAGGACGTCACGCCTAAGGATGGTGATCCGTTCCTGGCGTGCTCCATCGGTGCGCTGGCCGGGCCAGTCGATGATCCGGACTACCGCTACATCGAGACCATCGTCACCAACACGGATGCCCAGCACCTGGTGCGTCGCTGCGTCCAGGCCGTCGAAGCCGAGAAGAAGGTGCTGATCGCCTTCAAGCTCAACGACATGCGGGCCGATCCGTACCTACGCACCAAAGGCGAGAAGGCCGGTGAAGCGGCTGCCACGCTGGAGTCCAAGCTCATCCACATCGGCCTGGTCAAGGTCGATGGCGAGCAGGTCTACCCGCTGAAGTCCGAGGCACCCGTCACCGAAGACGCACCTGCGCCCGAAGAAACGGTTGCCGCCGAGGACGAAAACGAGGGGCCGCAATCCAGCGAACCCGAGCAATCACCTGTCGAGGAGCCCGCTCTGGCGGCTTCGTTCTAGCCCGCGAGGCCCGTCCTGGGCCTTGTCCTTCATCCCTCGTCCATGCCCCGGCACCTCGGTGTCGGTGGCATGCGATCGAGCTGTTTTCCACCCCGCCCCGCTCGCGGGGCTTTTCATCCCATGCAATCACCCGTGCCGGGCTGCCCGCCTCCACGCGCCGATTGCCGCATTGTTCAAGGAGTCAGCCATGCAACTCGCATCTCGTTTTGCACCCCGTTCTCCGATACTGCGCGCGGACCGTCCCCTGTCGGACGATCAGATTCGCTCGGTGGTCCCGTCAATCTTCGCGGAAACCCCGCATGAAAGCCGATCCGAGCGTTACAGCTACATCCCCACCGCCTCCGTGCTCGCCGAGCTGCGCAGCGAAGGATTCCTACCCTTCATGGTGTGCCAGACCCGCGTGCGCCATGAGGACCGCCGCGAATACACCAAGCACATGCTGCGTCTTCGCCACGCCAGCCAGATCAACGGCGACGAAGCGAATGAAATCATCTTGCTGAACTCGCACGACGGCACCAGCAGTTACCAAATGCTCGCCGGCATGTTCAGGTTCGTCTGCCACAACGGACTGGTCTGCGGTGACACCCTGGCCGACGTGCGCGTGCCCCACAAAGGCAACGTCGCGCACCAGGTGATCGAAGGTGCCTACGAAGTCCTGAAAGGCTTCGAGCGGATTCAGGAGTCCCGCAACACCATGCGCATCATCACCCTGGACGAGGGCGAGCAGGAAGTGTTGGCCCGCTCTGCACTGGCGCTCAAGTACGACGCGCCCGACAAGGTGACGCCGATCACCGAGGCTCAGGTGCTGACGCCCCGACGCTTCGACGACCGGGGCGGCGACCTGTGGTCCACGTTCAATCGCATCCAGGAAAATCTCATCAAAGGAGGTTTGAACGGACGCAGCGCCCAGGGTCGACGCCAACGTACCCGGCCGGTCCAGGGGATCGACCAGAACCTGCGGCTCAACCGCGCGCTGTGGATGCTTGCCGAAGGCATGCGCCAACTCAAGGCCTGACGCCGCTTCCTCGTTCCATCAACGGCACGCCACCTGGTTCCTGACCAGGTGGTCGCCTTTCTTCATCCCATCCACACAAGGAGAAACACCATGGATTCCACGGTAGCCCCCAGGGCAGCCTCACCCATCATAGTTCCGGGCCAGCTCACGCTGCGCACGATTCGCGGCCGCAACGGCCCGTTCACGGTCGGCCGCCTCACCACGCACCTCGGTGTGTTCGAGGTGAAGGATGCAGAACTGGAGCAATACCCCGAAGGCAAGTACGACGGGGAGTTCGTCATCCGGTACATCTACCCGAAGGCCTACCCCACCGGCGGCGGCATGCGGTTCGAGATCCGCGCCAACCTGGATGGAATGACACTCTCAGGCCTCGACAAGCTGAGCCGCTACGAAACACGCGGCTTCGCCTCCAGGACGTCGATCCGCTCGATGAAGAGGCCTCTCGCCGTGGGGGCTGGATCGCCGAGCAGCTGGACCGCGGCATCAACGTGCCCATCACCAATTCCGAGCCGGTCAAGACTGGGCTGGACCTGTTGGAGTTCCCGACGATCGTGCTCCTTCAGTCGGGCTACCACGTGTACTCGTTGCAACAGGCCGCGCGGCGCTCATGGCGTATCGGTCAAAAGCAGCCGGTCAAGGTGATCTACCTGGGCTACGCGGCCACCTCGCAGATGACCTGCCTGGAGCTGATGGCCAGGAAGATCATGGTGGCACAGAGCACGTCGGGAGACGTGCCTGAATCCGGGCTCGACGTCCTGAATCAGGATGGCGACTCGGTGGAGGTAGCACTGGCACGGCAGCTCGTTGCGGCCTGATCTACCTGCGTATGCCGGCGGCCTATCGGGCTGCCGGCCTCCTATCATCACGGCCTCTCCACAGGGGCAAGAATCCCTCCCCCCCAGTCCACGGCCCCTAGCGGGCCGTTTTTGTGCGTTGCTTTAGTCTGGTATATCAGGCTCATTGCCCCATATAGCTGACCCAGCTCGTTGAGCTTTTGCCGTTCCGGCACGGCCTGCTGATGCAAAGGGAGAGCTGACTCCAGCGCTATGCGTGGAGCGGTACACAAGGCGATCACCGATGATAGTTCCCACATAGCGCCCGTCAATGCCATAGACCTTTTCGCCTTTAATGCGACCCACTACCTTTCCAGAGCGGCTATAAACTGTGTTGCTTGACACTTGGAGGGGCTTTCCATTTTTCGTGTAAAGATCCAAGTCTTATCTCCGTTATTGCAACTATGCCTCTGTGTTTACGAACACTTTTTTTGCTGCCCTGCGCTTCTGGCCTCGCTCGTTTTCGAATTTCCCCTTCGCTTTCTTGGCGAATTGGACCAATGCTGTGGTTGATTCAACGTCTTTGATCAACTGGTCTGGTTCAGGGATCGGGAGCTGATGCTCACCGTTGGTGTCGTGAGCATCCGTCGCCTCGCAACACCTGTCGTAGATATCCATGAGTTGCTCCCATTCCTCTTGCGACTGATAGAACACTGCGCCATAGCTATTGACGGACACCTCATCCGAGAATGGGAGGATGGTTTCGTTCATATACACCTCACGAACCGCTCGCTCGATAGTTCCTCTTAGCTTCGTGTAGCAATCCTTCGTACGGTTTTTCAGCGCTTCGCTCAGGTAGTCTCCCGCTTCAGCCTGAATCTCTTTAGCAGCCCCTCCTACCTCATCCAAGCGAGCTTTCCAGTCCGCCGTTTCCCACGTCATGCCTTCCTTCACATGACCTGGATACTTCCCATCCCAGCCTATCGTGAGGTAGTGAGCTGGCTGTTGAGCTTTAATTATGGTTCGGCCCAAGTCGCCCAGAAAGACCGCATCGTGCGTAAAAATGATGAGCTGCCGTTCTTTTGCGAGTTGAGTCAAGCGGTTCGCAATACTCCGGCGATGGTGATGATCCAGCGACGTGGTGGGATCATCAAACACGATGGTAGAGGCATGACCTTGCAAGCGCGACTCAGCCAGGAAAATGGCTAATCCCATCACTCGTTGCTCGCCCTCCGAAAGCACCAGATGTGCCCCGTTTTCACAGTCCTTTAGCTTCAATGTGACCATGGTTTGGCCGGCATCAGCATTCGTGCGGCCAGAAATGAGCGCTTCTACTCGACCTCTGAATCCTAGCGCACGTAACTCTTCATTCATGCTGTCGGCCAATGCGTTGGTCACATGCTTGGTTGCAAAGGCGGTAGCTTTTCTAGACAAGCCTCGGCTGTCTAAAGATGCGTAGCAGTCCGATAGCTTTTTGTGGGCTTGCGCATCGCCGACATACTTAAGCACCTCCTGAATCCGCCCAGACAATCGTTCCCGTGCCTGAAGTTCAGTCCTCTCCTTTTCCAATTGCTTCTTGGCTTCTTGGTCCAGAGCCTTTCGGAATTCTTGGGCGCGGACTCGCAACTGTTGTACTTTCCCGGAAAGTCGAACGTCCAAAGTTTCCCCCTCTGGGAGGGCCGGACGCGGGGCGTCCCAGATTCCAGTGTGAACCGCCTGCTGTGCCCAATCACGCCGAGCATTCCATTGGCAGACTGACGTCGCAGCGAACAAGGCCAACACTGGATCAATTTCGTTCAACTGTTGTGCCGTGATTTGATCAAGCGGGACGAAATTGGCCTCTGCAATTTTCTTCATGGTGTCATCCATGAATTCGGCGGCGCTCTGTACGTTGCGCGAGGCTTCGTTGGCAATGTATTCCGAGAATCCTCTCAGGCGCGCCTTCGTATCCTGCTCCAGCGACGTTTGACAAAGAACGCACTTGGCGTCATCGCCAAGATAGGGGTGATCATGTCCAACGTAAGCATGCTCCGTTGAGAACTTGGCTGCTGCCTCAAACAGCAATTTCCATGCATCGTTGCCCGTTCCTGTAAGAAGCTCCGCTTCCTGCCCATTTTTTCGATGGTGGAGTTGTTGCTGTGCCAAGCTCCAAGCTTCCCGGGCTTTCAGAAGACGGTCGTGGCGGTTCTTTACTTCGTCTAGGGCTGCATCTGTGACATAGCGTTGAGCGGCTCGCGCGGTAATGGAAGATGTTTCCAGTCGCTGAGCTAGCTGCTCGGCTCTTTTGGCTTCAGGCTCGGGGTCCATAGTGGCGAGAATCCCATTGAGATCGACAAGTCGCTGGGCCTCCCCTTCAGTTACCGTAGCGAGCTGTTTTAATCGATCTCCATCACTGCCAGAGCCTAGCTGTGCAACGATGGCCCCGACTTCGTGATTGCCCAGAAGGTCATTAAAGGCTGTCTTGTCCAAGCGGATTGCATCGCGGTCTCGACCAATCTGGGCTTGGATTTCACGCTGTACCGCAATGAAGCGGTTCAGCTGCGGTAGGCCGTATGGCTGATATTCACTCGCACCTTCTTTTGCCAGATAGTCACTACCACAGGCGCTGTCATAAACAGCCACCTTGGCCAAGGCTGAATCAACGTCTTGACCTTGTACCCATTCAACCTGCCTTGGATTGCCGTCCTCCAAAAAGACCATACTGGCCGATGGAATTGGTCGAGGTTTCGTGCCATCGAATGCGTTTGGAAGAACCGCCGTTCGATGGCGCGCACGGCAGATGTTCTTCAAAACACGGGCGAAACCCGACTTGCCTGCACCATTCTCGCCGAACAGTATGTTCAGCCTATCGGGCATCAGTTCCAGTCGTCGACCTTGAGGGAAGCGGTTGACGTTCTGCATGTTCTCCAGATAAAGCAGTCGAACGCTGCCACTTCCAGCCACCGCGGGGAGATGGCCCGCGTTGAGGGGGATCGGACGTGCATCGGTCTGCGGGCCACAACCATGCTTTTCTTTGACAAGATCAATCAGTTTTTGAACTTCCGCTGGGGAAACATTTCCGTCAATGAAGACACGGCGGAGGGCGTCGCGCTGCCATTCCTCCAGTCCCTGGGACCATTCCAGAATCTCATTCAGTAATTCCATTTCACTCTCTCTTGACCACGCACCCAAGCAAGGTAGCAAAATGCCATAAAACCTTCCACTTACCCCCTGTCGCACGCTGATTGTGGAGACGTCGCGCCTAGTCGTTTCTTTCCGGTACATAAGGACGCACTTTGTGTTTAGCCATGTAGATCATTGCGATTGGCCGGTGTGAACTGAAGGAAATCGGCAACACAGCAATTCCCTTTGTTTGCTGATATAGCCTCGCAGGATGGCGATGGTGTCGGCTCGACCTTGCAGAGAGCCGAGCCATGCACGCCGCCCTTTCCTACTGCAGTTGCCTACTGCTGGCCGTACTGGCGGCCGGCTGCGCAACGCCCCCACCACCTCCCGCCCCCGATGAGGTGGCAGCTCCGGCACCGGAGTACATTCCGGTCGTCCGCTACGGCCGCTACACCCTTGTCGAACTGACCCCGACGGCCGCCCAGCAGGATCTGCTGTTGCAGGTAGTCGACGTGTCCATTCCCGACACCCTCAACGCGAACGTGGCCGACGCGCTGCGCCATGTGTTGCAGCGCTCCGGCTACCAGCTCTGCAACGGACGTGAAACCGATGCGCTGAACAGCCTCCCGCTGCCGGCAGCGCACTACCACCTCGGTCCGCTGCAACTGCGCGATGCCCTGCTGATCCTGGCCGGGCCGGCGCGGACACTGCACGTCGATCACGCCACGCGCCGCGTCTGCTTCAACCAGCCCCTCAACACGCCTGCCGAACCGACGCCCGCCACCGCGGATACCGCTCCCCTGGAAGGCCCCTTCCCTGCCGTGGAGGAGCCCCAGCCATGACGACGATGCCAGGTAGTGGGCAACACCGGCACAGCACGCTGATGCGCGTCGCCGCGATCACCTGGCTGCTGCTCATCAGCACCGCCGTCGTGATCGATCACGTAGCGCTGTCTGGTCTGGCAGCACAGGTCGAAACCAGCGCGCCCGGCCTGCAGGTCGCCGTGCTGGAAAAGCGGCTGGCCGAACTGGTCCAGCAGGTCGAGCAAACCCAGCAGCAACCGGCAGCACTACCCCAGACGCGCTATGAGGTCGAGCAGCAGGTGTTGGAGCAGCGGCTGAACACGATTGAGCAGGCACTCGGCAGCCGCCCGACAGCGGAAAACCTGCTGCCGCTGCAAGCCCGCATCGAGCAGCTGGAAATGCGGCTCAGCGCGCCTCGCCCGACGCCAGCGGCCACGACCCGACCACGAGGTGCCGCCCCCGCCAAACCGAAAGCCGCCAAGTCGCCATTCCGGGTGATCGGTGTCGAGCTGCGCGCCGGAGAGCGGTTCCTCGCGATTCTGCCATCCGCCTCGAGCGAGCTCTCGCAGGTTCGTTTGCTGCGTCCCGGAGAGGCGGAAGCCGGCTGGCGCCTCGAAACCACCGAGTGGAGCAGTGCCGTGTTCCGGCACGGCGACGACACCCGCCGCCTGCCCGTTCCCGCGCAGTAGGAGGGGCAAATGAGGCAGCGCCATATCGTCCCCGCACTGATTGTCCTGCTGACCAGCGGCCTCACCCAGGGTACGGAAAACCTCGCCACCAACAATATTCTCAGCCACGAGCGGCCGGTGGTCACCGAACGCGGTGACGAACAGCATGCGCGCGATTGGGGCCTGAGCGCCGAGGAATGGACACGCTACCGGGATCTGATGCAAGGGCCCCTGGGTGTCTATTCGCCGAACATCGATCCGCTCACCGCGTTGGGCATCGAGGCACGCTCCGACCAGGAACGGCACCGCTATGCTGAGCTGCAGGTCGAGGTCGAAGCCAGCCGCGTCGAAAAGCTGCTCGCGTACCAGCGGGCTTACGATGCCGCCTGGCAGCGGCTCCACGCCGATATGCCCCGCGTCATCCTGCCCGACGCCGAGGCGGCATTCTCGCCGGTTGTGCCAGCAGCGAACGGACGGATCACCGTATTCGTCAAGGACGCCTGCCCCGCCTGCGATCAATCCACGCTGCGACTGCAGGCAGCCGGCATGGAATTCGACATCTACGTCGTTGGCAGCCGCGCCGATGACGCCCATATCCGTGCCTGGGCACAGCGCATCGGCATCGACCCGGCCAAGGTTCGCGGCGGCCAGATCACACTCAATCACGACTCGGGACGCTGGCTATCGCTGGGCCTGCCCGGCGACCTGCCTGCGGTCGTGCGCCAGGTCGGCGGCCAATGGCAGCGGCAGCCGTAATGTCGCGCCAAGCCGTGCTCATGCTGCTGGCCTGCGTACTGGCCGGCACCGCCCAGGCGCAGGAAATCCCACCGCCGGTCTATCAAGTCGCCGCGCAGCACGCCGGCATTCCCTCGACCGTCTTATACGCCGTCACGTTGCAGGAAAGCGGCATCCGCTTACGTGGCCGCCTGGTGCCATGGCCGTGGACGCTTAACGTCGCCGGCAAAGCGCAGCGCTACGCCACCCGCGCCGAGGCCTGCGCAGGGCTGCGCCAGGCACTCAGGCGCACACCCACCACCCGCATCGACGCCGGTCTCGGCCAGGTCAATCTCGGCTACCACCCGCAGCGCTACGCACGGCCCTGCGACCTGCTTGATCCCTACCGCAACCTGGCCATCGCCGCCGAAATCCTGCGTGAGCAGCACACCCCAGGCGACGACTGGCTGCTCGCCATCGGCCGTTACCACCGCCCCGCTGGCGGTGCGCCGGCCGCGCGCTACCGCCACAGCGTCGGCCAGCACCTGGCCCGCGTGCTGGGCAAACCCCGGTTGGAAATCACCTCCCGAAGGAACCTGCCATGAAATCCCTGCCCACCCTCGCCGCCTTTCTCTCTCTGCCGTGGCTGCCGGTAACTGTTCAGGCCGACACGTTGATTGTCGTCGCAGAACGGGGCGGCACCTCGGCCTTGCGGTACTACGAAGCGCTGAACCTGCAACCTCGTAGCAGCATGGTATCGCCACGCATCGAGATTCCGCGCCCGCCAGCCAAAGTATTCAACGAGTCCGACATGCTGCCGGTGCGCTCGATGCGGCTGTCGCCGGGCGATGTGGCGCGTCGGGTGATCGAAGCGCCGGGACTGCCGCCGTTCTTTCTCGTCGGCGACGACGAACGCTCGCGTGCCTGGCTGCGCCAGCGAGCACTGCGCCTGCGCGAACTCGACGCGGTAGGCCTGGTGGTCAACGTTGCCTCGGCCGAGGCCCTGGCCGCGCTACGGGCGCTGGTGCCCGGACTGCCGCTGGCACCGGTTGCAGGCGACGACCTCGCCGAGCGCCTTGGCTTGCGTCACTACCCGGTGCTGATCACGGCGACCGGCATCGAACAGTGAGGCGCCGGCCATGGCCCAGCCCCACGCGATCGAGGTGCTGCTGCGACCAGCGGTGGAGCTGTACACCGTGGCGGTCTGCGCCGCCGCCGCGTTGCTGTCCGTGGCGGCACCCTGGTCGCTCGCGCTGAGCCCATCGATTGGCCTGGGCAGCGCACTGGCCTTCCTCGCCTTCGGCGCGATCCGCCTGCGTGATGCCATGGTCATCCTGCGCTACCGGCGCAATATCCGCCGACTGCCGCGCTACGTGATGACCAGCCGCGATGTGCCGGTCAGCCAGCAACGGTTGTTCATCGGCAAAGGCTTTCGCTGGGAACAACGGCACACGCACCGCCTGACGCAAACGTTCAGGCCCGAATTCCGCCGCTATGTCGAGCCCACGCCTGCCTACCAGTTGGCGCGCCGCCTGGAGGAACGGCTGGAGTTCGCGCCGTTTCCGCTGTCGCAACTGGCCAAGCTCACCGTCTGGGACATCGCGCTCAACCCGGTGCGCCCGCTGCCGCCGGTCGGTGGTCTGCCGCGACTGCACGGCATCGAACCGAACGAAGTCGACGTGAGCCTGCCGCTCGGCGAACGGGTCGGGCACTCGCTCGTGCTGGGCGCGACGCGGGTCGGCAAGACCCGCTTGGCCGAATTGTTCGTGACCCAGGACATTCGGCGACGCAACACTGCAGGCGAGCACGAGGTGGTGATCGTCTTCGATCCGAAGGGCGACGCGGACCTCTTGAAACGCATGTACGTGGAGGCCAAGCGCGCCGGGCGCGAAGGCGAGTTCTACGTCTTCCACCTCGGCTGGCCGGACATCAGTTCGCGCTACAACGCGGTGGGCCGCTTCGGTCGAATCAGCGAGGTGGCCACGCGCATCGCGGGGCAGCTTTCGGGTGAGGGTAACTCGGCCGCATTCCGGGAATTCGCCTGGCGCTTCGTCAACATCATCGCGCGTGCCCTGGTCGAGCTGGGGCAGCGGCCCGACTATCTGCTGATCCAGCGGCATGTCGTCAACATCGACGCGCTGTTCATCGAATACGCGCAGCAGTACTTCGCCAAGCACGAGCCGAAGGCCTGGGAAATCATCGTCCAGCTCGAAGGCCGGCTGAACGACAAGAACATCCCGCGCAACATGATCGGTAGGGAAAAGCGCGTCGTCGCGCTCGAGCAGTACCTGTCTCAAGTCCGCGTCTACGACCCGGTGCTCGACGGTCTGCGCAGCGCCGTACGCTACGACCGGACGTACTTCGACAAGATTGTCGCCTCTTTGCTGCCACTGCTGGAAAAACTCACCACCGGCAAAACCGCGCAACTGCTCGCGCCGAACTACTCCGACTTGTCCGACCCGCGGCCGATTTTCGATTGGATGCAGATCGTCCGCAAACGCGCAGTGGTCTATGTCGGTCTCGATGCGCTCTCGGATGCCGAGGTCGCCGCGGCTGTCGGCAACTCGATGTTCGCCGACCTGGTATCGGTCGCCGGCCATATCTACAAGTTCGGCATCGACGATGGTCTGCCCGGTTCGCTGGCGGGAGCCAGAGTCCCGATCAACGTCCACGCCGACGAGTTCAATGAACTGATGGGTGACGAATTCGTGCCGCTGGTCAACAAGGGCGGCGGGGCCGGGCTACAAGTCACGGCCTACACCCAGACGCTCAGCGACATCGAAGCTCGCGTCGGCAACCGCGCGAAAGCGGGCCAGGTCATTGGCAACTTCAACAACCTGTTCATGCTGAGGGTGCGCGAGACCGCGACCGCGGAACTGCTCACCCGCCAGCTGCCGAAAGTGGACGTCTACACCACGACACTGGTCAGCGGAGCAACCGACAGCTCCGACATCCAGGGCCCGACCGACTTCACCTCCAACGCGCAGGATCGCATCAGCACCGCCAGCGTGCCGATGATCGAGCCCGCGCACGTGGTCGGCCTGCCGAAAGGCCAGGCGTTCGCGCTGCTGCAAGGCGGGCAGCTCTGGAAAATCCGCATGCCGCTGCCCGCCCCCGACCCTGACGAAATCATGCCCGACGACCTGCAGCAACTCGCCGGCTACATGCGTCAGCACTATGCCGAGGCCGGAGACTGGTGGGATAACCAGGACCTGCCAGGCCTGCAGGATCAGCCGCTGCCCGACGACCTTGTCGACGGCTTCCGCCACCTGGTCGACACGGACAATACCGCCGACAGCGAGACCCGGCCATGAGGGAGCCGGCCGCCACCACGCAGCGCGAGCAAACCCGCCAACAAGGTTTTTTCGCGAGTGTAGTCAGCCTGCCGCTGCGCATGCTCGGCGTGCTGATCGGCTCGCTGCTGCTGTCGATCATCATCGAGTGCGTCGGCATGCACCTGTTCTGGCCGGAGCAAGGTTGGCACCACGCCCAAGGCATGCTCAACTACGAGCTGAACCACCTTTCCAACCACTTCAGCCGTAGCGCCGTGGTGCAGGAACCAGGTCGAACTGCGCACCAACTGGTCGAGGGCACCTACGAATGGATCTTCGTGAAGAGCGGGCTGCTCGACTGGATGAGCCAGGCATCGGCGCGCGCCCGCGCACCCAGCCATAGCCATGCCCGGGACTTGCGTTACTACATCAGCCAGGTCTACGTCTGGAGCGAGAACTACCTGATCGCCGCCGCATTCACGACGCTGACGTTCATCGTCCGGTTGCTGGTCCTGGTGCTCACGCTGCCGCTGTTCGTACTGGCGGCCTTCGTTGGGCTGGTCGATGGCCTGGTGCGGCGCGACATTCGCAAGTTCGGCGCGGGCCGCGAGTCGGGCTTCGTCTACCACCGCGCCAAAGCGAGCCTGATGCCACTGGCCGTCCTGCCGTGGATCATCTACCTCACCTTGCCCATCAGCGTGCATCCGTTACTGGTGCTGCTGCCGAGCGCAGCGCTGCTCGGGCTGGCGGTGAACATCACCGCGGCCAGCTTCAAAAAATATCTTTGATTGCCAACCAGTGCGTGGCGGTGTTTGAAATCCCCCTGCGGACTGCACATGCTGCCGACCGAGGTACAGGTCGAACAGAGGATTAGCGCTTACGACGCGGTGGCGCCAGCAGCTCCGACCGTCCGATCGTCACACCTGACTTCTCTGCGGGCTCGGGGTCGGAGAATCCTGCCGCCGCGATGGCAACATCCAGCCCCCTGAATTGCACCGCCCGTTTGGGATCGCGCAGTGACGACATGCCTTGGTTCCACGCATGCACCATCTGCTTGGCAACGGTGTGCCAGCGAGGCTCGTTCCTGGCCGCCTCGATCACCTCCTCACCCACGATCACGGCCGATTCGCACAGGCGCTCGATCATCTCGGCATAGCGCCGTGGTGCGATGCCCAACCGCGCATTGAAGAATCGCTCCAGCGTCTTCCCCGCCGCCCAGGTCTGGCGGCCGTCGATGGGCAGACCCGGAGGGTTGTTCGCGTAACGCGGGTAAGCCTGTGTCGTCACGATATCGTAGACAGGTGTGTAGCCCACGTCAGTCAGCGAGGTGTAGTACAACGCGATGTTCTTTGCATGACAGTCGGCATTGCGTACCACGTAGTTGATCAGCAGGTGCCAGCCGAGCTGCTCCAATTGCGCACGTACCTGCGCTGCCGGCAGATAGGCGCGCGTGGCATTGAGGATCTTCTCGGTGGTGGTCGCGTACTTCTCGTGCGGCGGCAAACCCAGCAGACCACAAGCGTCTTCGAGCCCGTGGGTGGGAACGCCGCGCTCATCGACGTCGAAGCGCTCGACCACCAGCACACGACCGTCGTCAGACATGCGCGTCTTGGCAACCGGCACGACATTGAGCCGCTCCAGCACACGCATGCTGTAGAACTCGTTGAAACCGAGATAGGGCGTACTGTCGTCCGAGCCCTTGATAATGTGATGGCTGGTGCGCAGCGTGGGTTTACCCAGCGGATCGGTCACGCCAGACAGAGCGTCTTGTGGCGCGATGAATTTGGGCACCACGCCCGAGATCGACGCGCGCGCGTAGCGGCGCACCAGCGCGGCGAAGTGCTCGGTGGTGTTATCGGCTGTCAGCAGGCGCTCGACCTGCAGCGGTTCCATATCGGCCCCCGGCTTGCCGCCTTCGGGCGTGAGCGTGACCCGTCCGATACCCATGCCCCCGACCACGGCCAGCAACGACAGATCGGTGCCATCGAGCAGCGGACCGAACTCCTCTCGAATGATGCCGAGCAGGTAGCCTTCGGGCAGGTTCTGGCGGAAGAAGGGATGCAGGTCGCGCGGCCAGCGCCAGGGTTCCTCGCGCACCGGCATGGTCAGGCTGACGAAATCGGCTGGATCGGTGCCGGGAAGGTACTTCAGGACGTACTCGTCACGCTCACGATAGAGCTGGGCCGTCGTCTTGCCGCCGACCTGCACGTCAAGCCTCATGAGGCATCACCTCGGCGTTGTTCGGCCAGGATGTCCTCTACCGTGCGTACATGGCCGGGTCTCACGAGCTTCAGGTCGTAGCCAGCCGCTTCGAGCAAGCGAACCAGGATCGATACGCTCATATCACCCTTGGCCAGGGTCTCCATACGGGCTACCGTAGAACGTGCAACGCCGGCCCGCTGAGCGAGTTCTTCCTGGCTCAGGTCGGCCTCCCGGCGAGCGGTTTTGAGCATCTCGGAGACGTCAGAAAGCGTTGTCACTGTAGCCCCCAGGCATCAAAATTATTCTATAAAGGCAATAATGTAGCCCAAAAGGCACAAAAACAAAAATTACTCACATACCCCAATCCGCATTGAGTGCCAACCTACCCCAGCCGTTCACCCCTGTCCCGGCATGATCCGTTCGTGGCTCGTCGTGATCGAGCACAGCCACCGACATCTCCACGCCTGCGTAGCCAACAAGCCGATCATGACCAATCCCGCATTCATTGCGGCATCAACCTCAATACATGAAGAACATTTCGCCATTCCTCGCACATCGTGGATTGGCAAATGTCGATGCGACTTCTCTCACCAGCCAACAGGCACCCCGCGCCCGGTCTGATCCTGGCACTGCTGCTCGGCCTGCATGTTTCCGGCCACGCCTGCGCCGACGACTCCACGCCCGAGCACGCCCGACTCGTCGCCGCACTGCGTCAGCTCGACAGCATCGAACGGCTCGTCGCTCAGCAAGCCGCGCAACCGCACGACGAACGTGCCCGCTACCACTTCGACTACGCCCGCCTCGCCGCCGACCTCGAACGCATGCGCGCCGGCATCCGCGACTACCTGAGCCCATCGCGTGCCCAACCGCGTGACCCCGCCGTGCTGCTCGGCGACTACCGCCAGAGCGTAACCCCGCCTCCTGAAGCGGACGCCGCGCCATGAACGCCGCGCAGACCGCCGCCTTCCAGGCCAACAGCGGCGTCACCCCGTCCGATGTGTCCGTCGTGCTGATCGGTGCGGTGTTCGCCGTGCTGCTCGTGTGGGGTGTCTGGGCGATGCGCTCGGCCTACGTCGGCTGGGCAGATGAACAGCTTTCCCAACGTCAGTTCCTGGTCGTCGTGGTGCGCTTTGTCGTGCTGTACCTGGCGCTGACCTTTTTCCTGCTCTCGTAAGAGGTCGCCATCATGCAGCCGCTCTACCCTGTCTTGCGCCCCCACCGCTTCGCCCACCGGGTCACGCTGTCGATGCTCGGCGTACTGGGACCACGCGCCCATGCCGCCCTGCCCACCCTGGAAAGCCCATCGCGCGGCACTGGCACGGGCATCATGCAAACGCTGCAGAACTACGGCTACGACATCGTGATGCTCATTGCGCTGCTGGTGGTGGCCTCGATGTTCGTCGGCGTGTGCTACCACGCCTACACCCGTTATGCCGAAATCCACATCGGTCGCTCGACCTGGGGCCAGTTCGGCCTGACCGTGGCCGTTGGCGCAGTCCTGCTGGTCGTCGGCATCTGGCTGCTGACCGAAGCCATCGGCGTTCTCTGAACCGAGGATGCCGGCATGACTGAAGACATCCGCCCGGACGGGACGGTGGCATTCCTGCCCCACCGTCTCAACCGTCACCCGGTGGTGGTTCGCGGGCTGACGGCGAATGAACTGTGGGTCTGCGCTGGCTCGTCAGGTGTGATCGGCCTCGCCACCGGAATTCCTCTGGCCGTCCTGTTCGCGACTATAGCCATCGTCCCCACGACCATCCTGCTGACGGTCGCCGCTGGCATTTTCATCGGTGGCGGTACGCTGCGCCGGCTCAAGCGTGGCCGCCCCGAAACCTGGCTGTACCGGCAGTTGCAGTGGGGGATCGCCGTTCATCTGCCGCTCCTCGCCCCCTTCAGCGGCGGTCACAGGCTGGTGATTCGCTCCGGCTGCTGGAGCACACGCAGGAGCAAAGCGCTGTGAGCCGGTTCAAGAACGAGGTGCTGCGGCTCGAAGCCCACATCAAGACCCTGCGCATCGGGGCTGTCGTGCTCGCCGTGCTGGCGCTGGTCATGGGTGTCGGCTGGTGGAACGCGCCGCGCGACCTGACCATCCATGTACCGCCGGACCTGCGCTCCGGCAGTACGCGCAAGTGGTGGGACGTGCCGCCCGAGAGCGTTTACGCCTTCACCTTCTATGTGTTCCAGCAGCTCAACCGCTGGCCCACCAACGGCGAAGAGGACTACGCGCGCAACCTGCATGCGCTCTCTCCGTACATCACCCCGGCCTGCCGCGCCTTCCTGCAGGCCGACTACGACTACCGCCGCAACACCGGCGAACTGCGTCAGCGGGTGCGCGGCATCTACGAGATTCCGGGTCGCGGCTACGGCGATAACCCCAGCGCACGGGTGCGGATCCTGTCTGATCGGGACTGGGTGGTGACGCTCGACCTCAGCGCGGACGAGTACCACAGTTCGGAACAGGTCAAGCGGGCGCTGGTGCGCTACCCGATCAAAGTCGTGAGCGTGGATGTCGACCCGGCGCACAACCCGTTCGGTCTCGCGCTCGACTGCTACGAGGGAGCCCCACAGCGCATCGCCACTCCCGCACCGGAGACACCCGCCCGCAGCGGCCTGGGGCAGCAAGGAGAAACGCCATGAAACATCGAGCTCTCACCTGGCTGGGCGCGCTGGCCATGCTGGCAACGCCCATCGCACAAGCGGTGGAGATCCTGCGCTGGGAACGCCTACCGCTTACCGTACCGCTCGTGATCGGCCAGGAACGCATCGTGTTCGTCGAGCGCAACATCCGCGTGGGCGTACCCGCATCGGTTGGCAACCGCCTGCGCGTGCAGAGCGCCGCCGGTGCCCTCTACCTGCTGGCGAGCGAACCAATCGAGCCGGTACGGCTGCAACTGCAGGACGCCGATACCGGCACCGTGCTCCTGCTCGACATCGCCGCCGAGCCCGCTCAAGAGGGCCAGCCGCCCCTGGAGCCGGTGCGCATCATCGAGACCGCATCACCCGCCGCACGCACTGATGCAAGCGAAGCAGGCAACGACAGCGCCGCGGCTGCCCAGCCCGTGCGCGAGACACCGCAGCCCGTCGTCCTGACCCGCTACGCGGCGCAGAACCTCTACGCACCGCTGCGCACCGTCGAACCCGTGTCGGGTGTCACACGCGCCACTCTGCGCCGTGACCTCCCGCTGGACACCCTGCTGCCGACGCTTCCGGTGCAGGCCCAAGCGCTCGCGGCATGGCGTCTGGACAGCCTGTGGGTCAGCGCCGTGCGCCTGCGCAACACCGCCTCGCACTGGATCGACCTCGATCCGCGCGCGCTGCAGGGCCACTTCCTCACCGCGACCTTCCAGCATTCGACCCTGGGGCCGCGCGGCACGCCGGACGACACCACCGTCGTCTACCTGGTCACCCGTGGGCACGGGCTGGTGCAGGCCCTGCTGCCGACCCTTGCACCGGTCGATGCGTCACTCAACCTGCCGGTGCCGCAAGCACCCGGCTTCGACGATGGAGGCCGCAATGCACAGTAACGGCCTGCTCAAGTGGTTGATGATCCCGCTGGCGCTCTTGTTGCTGTTCGTCGGTGTCAGGCTGTTCTCCGGCAGCAGCGACGCGCTCATGGCGCCGGAGGAAGCGGTCCGGCTCACGCCCGATGAAGCCAAAGCGCTCGGCATCGAGGGCGACACCCCGCGCGACACCGTGGCGACCTTAGTCGCCCAGGTCCGCCAACTGCGCACCGAGCTGCAGACCGCGCTGAGCGACAACAAGACCCAGCGCGAAGAAAACCAGCGCCTGCGGCAACGCGAAGGTGCCATCGACCGGCGCATCCAGAGCGCACTCGAAACCGAGCGCAACCAGTTGCACCAGGACCGCGAACAGGTCGCCAGCGAGCGACAGCAAACCCAAGGCCTGCTGCAGCAATTGCAGCAGCGCCTCGACAGCATTGGCAAGGATGACCCCGCCGACCTGCCGGTGGGCCTGGGCCTTGAACCGGGCGACGGCCTGGGTGGCGACGCGCTGCGCTGGATCGAGCCGGACGACCGGCGCGACGACGGCCAGCAGCGCACCTCCGGCAATGCCGGCGACCCCAGCTTCCCGACCCGCTTCGGGCCGGCACAGAAGACCCTCGAAACCACAGCTGCCTCAGTCGTCGATTCCGGCCGCCGCGCGGCGGGCGTACCGGAGACGACGGCCGTCTACACCGTGCCGAGCAACGCCACGCTGATGGGCTCTATCGCCATGACGGCACTGATCGGCCGCGTGCCGATCGACGGAACCGTCAACGATCCCTACCCCTTCAAAGTCCTGATCGGGCGGGACAACCTCACGGCGAACGGCATCGACATTCCCGACGTGACCGGTGCCGTCGTCAGCGGCACGGCGTCCGGTGACTGGACCCTCTCCTGCGTACGCGGACAGATCCGCAGCGTCACATTCGTCTTCGAGGACGGCACCATCCGTACCATTCCAGAAGACGGCCAACGCGGTGCAAACCGCCAACAGAACAACAACGGCAACAACACGCAGGACGGCCTGGGCTGGATCAGCGACCCGCACGGCATCCCCTGCGTCAGCGGCCAACGGCGCAGCAATGCCCAGCAGTACCTCGGCACCCAGGCGCTGATCACCGCCGCCGGTGCCGGCGTCGCGTCGTTGATCGACTCCGACAGCGGCCAGGTCTCCTACATGAGCAGCGACGGCTCTGTCGGCACCGTGGGCATCGGCGCGAACGAAGCCATGGGCCGCATCCTCGCCGGTGGCGTGCAGGACATGTCCGCCTGGGTCAATAAGCTGTACGGCCAAGCGTTCGCGGCGGTCTACGTCAAGCCCGGTGCCAAGGTGGCCGTACATCTCGAAGAACCCTTGACCATCGACTACGACCCGAAAGGTCGCCGGGTCGATCACCGCCTTGGAGGACTGCCCCATGTGCAAGATCTGGACTGACGGCCTGGCGTTGCTCGGCATCGCGCTCGTGCTGGGTGGTTGCGCCACCAGTAAGGAGGATCTGTTGCCACACGACGACAGGACCATGCTCGACATCTGGAACGTCGAAACCAGTGGCAGCGCGGGCGGCGGTCCGGCGGCCCGGCAGTTGCTCGATGCGCGCCAGGCCCTGCGCCGGCCGCTGACCGAGGCCGACGTGCAGGCCACGCCGGGTGTGCAGGCGCGCTACACCCGCACGGCGGCCAACGAAATCCACCGGCAGTTTCACCGGCTGCCGAACCCCGATCTGCTGATGTATGTGTTCCCGCACCTGGCCGGCAGCGACCCGGTGCCGGTGCCCGGTTACACCACAGTGTTCCCCCTGTATCAGCGGGTGCAGTACGCACTGCCTGGCGAACGGGTGGAGGACTACTGATGGCCTGGCCCCTGTTCAAGCGCCGGCCGCAGACCGAGGCACCGGGTCCGCCTGCTGATGCCTGGAGTCGTCACGTCGAGGCGCTGCGCGCCCACGGCATTGCCGAGCCCGGCACCACACATACCCGGCACCGGCCCGCAACCCAGGCTGACGAGCAGGCGTGTTACGACGTCGCTCCCTCTTTTACCGACCTGCTACCGTGGGTGGAATACCTGCCCGAATCGGGGTGCGTGTTGCTGGATGACGGCACCTCGGTGGCGGCCTTGTATGAGCTGCTCCCGGTCGGGACCGAGGGACGTGAACCCGACTGGCTGCTTCAGGTCCGCGACACCCTGGAGAACGTGCTGCAGGACTCATTCGACGAACTGGAGGACAACCCCTGGGTCGTGCAGCTCTATGCCCAGGACGACACCAGTTGGGATCGCTACCTGGATGAGCTGCGCGGCTACATCCAGCCCCGCGCCCAGGGTACCGCCTTCACCGAGTTCTACCTGCGCTTCTTCGCCCACCACCTGCAGGCCATCGCCAAGCCAGGTGGGCTGTTCGAGGACAGCACCGTCACCCGCCTGCCCTGGCGCGGCCAGGTGCGGCGCACGCGGATGGTCGTCTACCGTCGTGTCGGCCAGGCACCGCAGCGCCGCGGGCAGACGCCCGAGCAGGCCCTCAACCGGGTCTGCGACCGCCTCGTCGGCGGGCTGGCCCATGCCGGCGTGCGCGCCCAACGCCTTGGCGCGGCAGACATCCACGCCTGGTTGCTGCGCTGGTTCAATCCCAATCCAACCCTGCTCGGCCCCGCCGCCGAAGACCGCGAGCGGTTCTATGCACTGACCCGCTACCCGGACGAACAGGAGCCCGGCGAGATCGAGCTGGCCAGCGGCAGGGATTTCAGCCAGCGCTTGTTCTTCGGCCAGCCGCGCTCGGATGCCGCTCAGGGCTTGTGGTACTTCGACGGGATGCCGCACCGCGCGATCGCCGTCGATCGCCTGCGCACACCGCCGTCGACCGGCCACGTCACCGGCGAAACCCGCAAGGGCGACGCGATCAACGCCCTGTTCGACCAACTGCCGGAGGACACGATTCAGTGCCTGACGCTGGTCATCACCCCGCAGGATGTGCTCGAAGCACACCTCAACCACCTCGGCCGCAAGGCCGTGGGCGACACCCTGGCCTCGGAACAGACCCGCGCCGATGTGCAACAGGCCCGTGGCCTGATCGGCAGCGCCCACAAGCTGCACCAGGGGGCACTCACCTTCTACCTGCGCGGCCGCGACACGGCGGAGCTGGAGGCCCGCGGCCTGCAACTCGGCAACGTGCTGCTCGGTGCCGGACTGCAGCCGGTGCGCGAAGAAGATGAGGTCGCACCGCTCAATACGTACCTGCGCTGGTTGCCCTGCGTCTACGACCCGGCGAAAGACCCACGCCAGTGGTACACGCAACTGATGTTCGCCCAGCACGCCGCCAATCTGGCACCGTTGTGGGGGCGCAGCCAGGGCACGGGCCACCCGGGTATCACCTTGTTCAACCGCGGTGGCGGCACCATCACCTTCGATCCGCTGAACCGCCTCGATCGGCAGATGAACGCGCACCTGTTCCTCGCGGGGCCGACCGGCTCCGGCAAGAGCGCGACCCTCAACAACCTGCTCAACCAGGTCACCGCCATTTATCGGCCACGGCTATTCATCGTCGAAGCGGGAAACTCGTTTGGCTTGTACGGCGACTTCGCCGCGCGCCTGGGGCTCACCGTCAATCGCGTGAAACTCGCCCCCGGGGGCGGAGTCAGCCTCGCCCCGTTCGCCGATGCGCACCGGCTGGTGGAAACACCCAGCCAGGTACAGACGCTCGACGCCGATGCGCTGGACGAAGACGAAGACGACGCGGCGGCAGACGGCGACGAGCAGCGCGACGTGCTCGGCGAGCTGGAAATTACTGCGCGGCTAATGATCACCGGCGGGGAAGACAAGGAAGAAGCGCGCATGACGCGCGCGGATCGCAGCCTGATCCGCCAGTGCATCCTCGACGCCGCCCAGCATTGCGTGACCGAGCAGCGCGCAGTACTCACGCGCGACGTGCGCAATGCGTTACACGAGCGCGGCCGCGACACGACCCTGCCCGAGAGCCGGCGTATGCGTCTACTGGAAATGGCCGATGCGATGGACATGTTCTGCCAAGGCAGCGATGGCGAGATGTTCGACCGGCCGGGCACGCCGTGGCCCGAAGCCGACATCACCATCGTCGATCTCGCCACCTACGCCCGCGAGGGCTATAACGCCCAGCTCTCCATCGCCTACATCTCGCTGATCAATACGGTCAACAACATCGCCGAGCGCGACCAGTTCCTGGGTCGCCCGATCATCAACGTGACGGACGAGGGACACATCATCACCAAGAACCCTCTGCTCGCGCCCTACGTGGTGAAGATCACCAAGATGTGGCGGAAATTGGGCGCATGGTTCTGGCTGGCGACGCAGAACCTGGACGACCTGCCCAAGGCCGCCGAACCGATGTTGAACATGATGGAGTGGTGGTTGTGTTTGAGCATGCCGCCGGACGAAGTGGAGAAAATCGCCCGCTTCCGCGAACTCACCCCGGCACAGAAAGCCTTGATGCTCTCGGCGCGCAAGGAATCTGGAAAATTCTCGGAAGGCGTGATTCTGTCGCGCAGCACAGAACTGCTGTTCCGCGCAGTGCCACCCAGCTTGTATCTTGCGTTGGCACAGACCGAACCCGAAGAGAAAGCCGAACGTCACCAACTCATGCAGGAGTACGGCATCAGCGAGCTGGATGCCGCCCTCAAAATCGCTGAAGTCATCGACCGGGCGCGCGGTATCACTCCACTGTCGCTGGACTGGGCCACCCACTGAGGAACGCCACCATGAACAAGGCCCCCATATCTGGCAACATGCACCCACTCCATCGAAGCCGACCTATCGCAATGCCTTTGTCCTACGAGGTCGTACAGCTCTTCACGTCGCCGCAGGGCCATCTGGTCGAGATCAAACTTCTCGATCGACAGGACGACAGACCGGAGCCCGCCCACGAATGGCTCTGGGTCACCGATCAGTCCGTTACCACGCTGCGCCCGCGGCTCAGCGATGGCGAAACGCGGCAGGTGCGAACTTTCCGCGAAGCGCGCCTGCAGCTCGATGGCCAGCGCGCCGAGCTGACATGGTTCAATGACGAGCAGTTCGCCCTCACCGCAAGCCCGATGCGGGCGCTGCCCACCCTGCAACACCAGCTCATCCACAACCATCTGAGTTGAAGCTTTGGCTGGCCAGGGTCTCTCATGGGCAGGACAACCAGCGCTCATTGCCCTCGGTTGATCTCCTGCTCCAGGGAGGACAGGCGCTCGACGATGCGATCGAAGGGCAGCGTCTCACCGTAGAACATCTGTGCGGCCAGCATCGCCTGGTAGTCCTCCCGCAAGGCGTTGAGCAGCGCCGGTTCCGGCACCAGCCTCAGCCCGCCCGTCATGCAACGGCCATAGTGGCTGTAGCCGCTGCGGTAGAACGTCTCCTTGATGTTCAGCACGTCCCGCAGCAGCTCGGTGTCGGGCACGGCCTGGCGGCCGACGTCATGGTCTGCCAACCGTGCCAGATCGTACCAGTGCCGCGACAGCCGCTCGGCACCTGTGCGTATCTCCGGGCGGTGGCACTCGACATGGATCAGCGTGGCCTTCTCCCAAAAGGTGCGCATGGGTGACAGCACGGCAACTTCAGCGCTCGGGAACACCAACTCCGGTACATACGTGGCCATGTCCGGCACGATGGTTAGCGTGTTCTGCGGCAAGGTGGCGTTGCGGCCGCCGAATTCGATCAGCACGCTCGGACGCAGATAGGCATCCGTGTTTTCCACGGCGCTCGGGTAGTAGAGCCAAAGCTTCTCCCCATCCTCGCTGACCTCGATGGTGATCTCCCACCCTGGCACGCCCTGCGCCAGCGCCTCGCGCAACGCCGGCACCAGTTCGCGGCTCACATGCTCCGCCAGCGCCGCCTTGAGCGTGTCGGACAAACGCCGGCGCTGGTTGCTGCCGAGCGTCGCCAGCTCGGGCACGTCATCAACCAGGCTGCGGTAATCAATCGTGACGTCAATGTCCTCGGAAAAGCGCTCGATGGCCTGGTAGACCTTGGACAGCGACGTGCCCCCCTTGAAAGCCATCGGCTTGCGGCACGGCAGGCTGAACAGAATTCCCAGCGCCTGGCACAACCAAATGTCCTTCTCCAGGATTTCGGCACGCCGCCCCAGCACGGGTGCCAGGCCGTTCAGCAGTTCAGCCTGCTCTGCCAGGGGAAGCTCGAAATAACGCTCGGGGCTATCGGCCATACGCAACCTCGCCACGCTCGTAGCCGATCAGCGCAGCGATCATCCAGGCCGGCATCACAGTCTTCGCCTTACGCAGGGCCTCGAACTCGCCGCCCGGCAGCTTCTCGGCGATACGCCGGAAGGTGGCCGGGGTGACCTGGTGCCGCCCCAGGTACCACAACGCGGACAGCGCCAGTCCCGCCGGACGACCCGCCAGTGCCAGCTTACGCGGTGCCACATGCTGCAGACGTACGACCAGCTTGCCCAAGCGAACCGTGTGCGACGACCCCGAGGTATAGAACACCGGCTGCGCCGGTACCTGCGTCGAAAAGCCGAGCCGCCGTGCTGCCTCAGCGCCATGCACCTCGATGGTCGCGCCCTCGCTCGCCGCGAGCGTCTGCGCCACCTTCTCGGGTGCAGGCATGGCCTTCACTCCGAAGCGCCCGATCCTGGGCACGCTGTACAGGCCATGGCCGATGCGCTCGATCTGGCCGGCCTTGGTGAGCCTCATCAGGGCCTGATCGATGGCCGCACGCGACCCCAGCCCAGCGAACAGGGCTGGAGTAAAGGGTTCGCCAGCAGGGTGTGCGGCAATGTGTTCGCGTATGGCTTTAGCAGTGGTCATGAAGGACCTCCATTTGTTAGATATTTTGCATATAAATCTAACAACCTGCAAGCAGTCAGCGGAATAGCTTCAATAAGGAAGACAGCGCTCTGCCGCATTGGCACCCAACCTGCGCGCGAAGAGGTGCTCGACTCATGCCCTCGCCCCGCCCCGCCTGGCTGGTGGCTGCTGTGGCGCTGATCCTGGCGCAGGCCTGGCACCTCGGCACGCTGCCGCCCCCCTCCTCCTGCGAATGGCACCCGGACAGACGTGCAACTACCGACCGGGCCTGTCTGGACAGCGGCCACCCGCAGGCCGCCCAAGCTCTGTGCGATGGCATCACCGCCACACCGGCGCTATACGCCTGCGCGAAGAGCTCAGCGACCAGTCCCTGCTGTTGCTCGGCCCGTTGGAAGGCGATGCACTGGTGTCCGCGTTCAATCCGCTCTCGATCCGCGAAGAGTCTGGGCCCACCACCCTCTTTTCGCCCTTGGCGCGACAACTGCGGATCAGCCGCCCTCAAATCGGGGCGACCTGCTTGCCGATTCGTTGTAGTTCCCTGCCCTGGGTTGCGTTCGACTAGCGCCGCAGTCCACAGAGAATGTCCGCCGTTGTTGTCGGCGACATGCCCAGGTAGCCCTGGTCTTCAAGGTTACGGCGCTGCCGCGCTGACCATCCCGTTCGCTGCGCATCCATGAAGGCGAACACACCACCGCCCGCCATGCGGTGGACGGATGCCCATTTATCAGCCGTTTTCTCAATCATCCCCCGGAGGGCTTGCCCTCTTACGGGGAAACCTCCGTCCCTTTGGTTTCAGGAGGTTTCCCATGCCCATGTCACTCACCGTCATCGACGCGCAATCGCGCATTTCATCATCTAACGAGAACGACAACCGCATCATCCAGCAGGCCATCTCGCTGTTGGAGCATCGGCTGTTCGCCCAGGGTCCACTGTTGCAGAGCCCGCAAGACGCACAGGACTACCTGCGATTGGCGCTGATGCAGGAGCCGAACGAGGTGTTCGTTGCCTGCTTCCTTTCTTCGCGGCATCAGGTCATCGCTTGCGAAACGCTGTTTCGAGGCACCATCGACAGCGCCACAATTCATCCCCGCGTGGTCGTCCAGCGCGCTCTGGAGCGCAACAGCGCGGCCCTGATCATCGCGCACAACCACCCCTCGGGGGACACCGAGCCGTCCTCTGCGGACAAGGTGCTCACCCAGCGTCTGAAGACGTCCCTGGAGTGCGTGGATATCCGCCTGCTGGACCACTTCGTCATTGGCAGGGGTATTCCCTTCTCGTTCGCCGAGGCCGGCCTGCTGTAGCCCACGGCGTCACTCACGGGAGCCTTGCGGCTCCCGTTGTTCTTCACGCGCCCCAGGACATTAATCGGGCAGTGGCCGTTCCCGTTTGTTTGTCGCCGCGATTTCCCTCGTCGAGTCAACTACCGCCACAACCAACTCACGGTAGTTCGACATGCCAGCGCCGCATCCTTGCCTGCCTCCATTGCACAAGTACCCACTTGCCGCAGCGCTTTACGCCGGGCTGCTCAGCCCACTGGCGCAGGCCGACGACATCCTGGTCATCACCGACAGCCAGCATCCGGTAAAGGTGCCCATCAGCGCTCGGCTTATCGAGCTGGATCAACCTGCTCGAATCAAGGCCGAGTTGGGTGCCCATCTACCTACCGACCCTACGCGCGGTGCCGCCCTCGTGCAGCGGCGGCTGAAAGACGGTGGCAACGCTCTACAGACGCGTATTGGTACTGCTTATCAAGGCGTGGTGGATGCCTGGAGCCTGGGAATCGTCACAATCCCCGCTGTAGTGGTCGACCAACGTTATGTGGTTTATGGCGAGCCGGACGTCGCCAAGGCGGTTGCGCTCATCGAAGCGCACCGGAGGACGCAGCCATGATGTGTTCTCGCCGCCTGCGCGCCGGCATCGCCGCCATCCTGCTGACGACGGGAGCCCCGTCGTTCGCGCTCAACACTGCAACCATCGCCTCCTCGACGCTCTCGCCGGACTGCCTGGAGTATCGCGTTGCCGGAATCTGCTTCTGGCTGTTCTGCACGAATTTCGGTTGTTCCGTGGAGACCTCGGTCAAGGTCAGGCACTACGTACCCGACGCGGTGGTGTCCAGCTATTCCAATACCGGTGCCAATCCCTGGGGTGAGGTTCAGTCGATGAGCCAACCCAATGCCACGGCACAAGCCGGCGGCGACGGCACCACGAACGAGGACCACGAAAACAACCTGGCGAAGTTCAAGAACGCCGACGTGATCGGCCATCCCGGCGGCTATGTGTTCAGCCAGTTCGCCTCCAGCTTCGGCTACAGCTGCGAAGGTGCCGGTACCGCCTTCATGCCTTACCTGCTGAGCACCCTCGACACCATCGCGTGGCGCTACAACGTGCCCGAAATGGCGTACCCGGAAGCCCTGATTCCCGGCGAGCGCGAGATCGGTACGCGCGCAGGGCGCAATCTCTGGGGCAACGTCTATCCACGCGGCGGGTTCCTGCACCAGACCGACGACTACAAGTCCGCCGCGGTGGTGGCTCAGCGCGCTGGCGACATCGTGACGCGACGCGGCCAGCTCCACGTGTATCAACCGCTGCTGGTCAACGCCCGGGACGGCTACTGGCCGGCCGGCGCACTGATCGAGAGCGACGCGGCGACGGGCAAGTGGCAGGAGCTGACCCCCACGCGGTCGCGCTCCTGCGCGGTCTTTCCTCACACCGAAACCCGCGTGCAGGCACAGCGAGGCGACTACGCCTGGGCGCTGTGGCGCCCCTATAGCTGTTGCCGCAGGCGTGGCCAGACATTCCTTGGCAGCACGGATTTCAATTGAGGCTAGCCATGACGATCCACCCTGCTATCACGTTCTCCGAAACGCTGCGCACTGCCCTGCTGGCCGCCGCTCTGGTCCTGGCCTGCACCGGTGCATCCGCCCAGACCAGCGTCAACCAGTATGGCGCGCAACACCAGGGCGCCGTGATCGGTGGCGACGTGCTGTATTCGATTGGCGGCGGGCGCGCCGTGTCGATGACGCCCGTATCAAACATGCGCGCCATCGGCGTAGGCGTTGGCTGGAACAGCAACCTGACCTGCGGCGACATGTCGATTTCCACGACCATCCAGAACCAGTTGAACGGCTTGACCAACGGGTTCCAAACCATCATGTCGTCGGTCATCCAGAACGCCACGGCCGCCGTGGCGTCATTGCCGGCATTGATCATCCAGAGGGCGGATCCGGGGCTCTACAACCTTCTCACCAACGGCGTACTGCAGGCCCGTCTGGATTTCGATCGCTCCAAGCTAACCTGTCGCGCCATGGCGGAGAAGATGGCCGACGTGGCCGGCGGCCAGGTTGGCTGGAGCCAGCTCGCCGACGGCATGGTGCTCAAGCAAGCCGTCGCCAGTACCGACGCGGTATCCGCCATCGAGCACACCGAAACGAGCCGGGGCAACGAAGGGGTGACCTGGGTCGGTGGCGACAATGCGGGAGGCGTCGGGCAGCGCCCGATCCGCGTCGTCAGCGACGTCACCCGTGCCGGCTACAACCTGGTCAACGGGCGCGATGTCGACGACACCAGCTCGATCGATCCGAGCAGTTGCGCCGGCAACCTGACCTGCCAGACCTGGAGCTCGCCTGCGGCTGCCGCCGCCTGGGCCGTGCGGGTGCTGGGCGAACAGGAGCAGCGCACCTGCGAAACCTGCAGCAAAACCGTTACCACGCCGGGAGTCGGCTTAACGCCGCTGATTCAGGAGGAGTACGAAACCAAGCTGGAAGCGCTGCAGGAGTTGATCAGCGGCAGCCGCCCCCTGAGCTTCGACAACCTGCAGGCGGCCGGCAGCGCCTCTCTGCCCATCACCCGCGGCGTGATCGAGGCGCTGCGCGACGAACCGGACCAGGACATTCTGGCTCGACGCCTCGCCTCGGAAATCGCGCTGTCCAGTGTGCTCGAAAAAGCACTGCTGCTGCAGCGCACGCTGCTGACCGGGCGCAAAGAGCCAAACGTCGCGGCCAACGAGCTGGCGCAGAAAGCGGTTTCACACGAGAGCGACCTGCTCGACCGCGAGATCCACAACCTAAAGACCGAGCTGGAACTGCGCCGCGAGCTGGCGAGCAATTCGCCCACCGCCATCATCCAGCGTCACAGCGCACGCTCTGCCGGCTCGCGCGGCATCTATCAAGGCGACCCGACCCGCGATCGGCTCGATCAGCTGCAGCGCCCAGCGAGCGGTGGAGGCACCCCGTGAGCATGAGCGCGGGGCGATCGCAGCACTGGCTGCGGCGCGTGGCCCTGGTGCTGCTGTGGGCCATCCTGCTGCTGGTGGCAACGGTCGCCGCCAATGTCGTCGGCATCCACCTGGCCGGCAGCATCGAGGGCTGGCAGCAATGGCTGACGGCGCATACCGGCCATTTCCTGGCCTGGCGGCTGTGGCTCTATGCCGGCACCGCCTGGGGCTGGCTCTGGATGCGCCGCCGGGTGCTGGCACGCGAGCCGGAAGCCGGCAAGCGCCTGCTAAGGGCCGAAATTGCCGCCATCGCTGCGGTGGCGGCACTGGAAATCGGCCAGTTCGTACAGGCCGGATGAGCGGAGACGGCAATGACCCTCTACACCACCGATTACCTGGAGTATTACCTAACCCTGGTAAGCTGGATCGTCCACAACGGCATCTGGGCGGTGCTGGTCGCCAGCGGCGTATTCGCCATTCCGTTTCTGGCGATCATCCTTCAGGAATGGCTCAAGGCCCGCGCCGAAGGTGCCGACGAAGGCAACAAAGGCGCACTGTCGGCCGTGCGCATCGAGAACCGCATCTTCGTCGCCATCGTGGTCATCCTGTTCGCCGGCATCCCGTTCATCGACGTGGATTTCAACACGCTCCGGTTCGATCGCACCCGCTCCATCCAATGCCAGGTGAACGTCCCGGAGCCTGCGCAGACGGGCTGGTCGCAGTCTTTCAGCACGCTCAACAACCAGTCGGCCAAGGTGCCGGTGTGGTGGTTCTTCATGCACGCGATTTCGCGCGCCGTGACCGGCGCCTCGGTTGCCGCTATTCCGTGCGGGACGGACTTACGGCAGATCCGTATGGAGGTCGATGCCACGCGCATCGACGATCCGGTGCTGGCCCAGGAGGTGAGCGATTTCACCCACGACTGCTACGGGCCAGCGCGTGCCAGGCTCTTCATGAATCGCCCGGACCTGGACGAGGAGCAGATGTACGACGTGACCTGGATCGGCTCACGCTTCTTCCTCGACACGCCGGGCTACTACGACACCTACCGCGCGAAGACGCCACGCGAGGGTTGGCCTTACGACAGTGCCCGCGACGCTGGGCTGGCCGAGGTGCCCAGCGGTGCGGGTTATCCGACCTGCAACCAATGGTGGTCCGACGGCACGAATGGACTGCGTGCGCGCCTGCTCGGCCAGGTCGACCCCAGCCTGCTGACCCGAATCGGCGGCTGGGCCGGCTTCCTGTCCCAGGATCAGGTCAACGATTCGGTAATCCGTGCCATTGCGTCACCCCGGCAGCAGAAACTCAACCAGGGTGCGATCTATAGCGACTACGGCGGCCAGATTGAAATGACCGTCCCTAACGTCGCCACCCGTGCCGCCAGTGACGTCGGGCTGGCTATCGGCTCCATCGCCTATTTCCCCGCGATGGACGCAATGCGGCAGGCACTGCCGATGGTGCTGGCACTGCTCAAGATGGCATTGGTCATCTGCATCCCGCTCGTGCTCGTCATTGGCACCTACGACCTCAAAACCGTGGTCACGATTAGCGTCGTGCAGTTCGCGCTGTTCTTCGTTGATTTCTGGTTTCAGCTCGCGCGCTGGATCGACTCGACGATCCTCGATGCGCTCTATGGTTGGGGCTGGGGATGGAACCGGCCGCACACGAATTTCGATCCGCTGATCGGACTCAACAACACCTTTGGGGACATGCTGGTGAGCTTCGTGATGGCGACGATGTTCATCGTGTTGCCTACGTTTTGGGTAGCAGCTCTGGGGTGGGCTGGCGTGAGCGCTGGCGTGATCGCTCAGAATCTCGCCGTCGGCTCCAAGGATGCCAAAGACAGCACTGGCGCAGGCGTGAATAAGGTAACGGGCAAGGTGTTGTAACGAGGCTCGCTATGCGACTTCTATTCGTCGTATGGGTTATTCGGGTCGTGAGGGTCGATGCGCTGCCCACTGGACGAATACAACCCATAGCCAGCCTCACCATGACGCAGCTCGTCTTTGGGTGTCCAAAGGTCTTCGTCCTGCTCATGTTGCGCAAAACCACGAGCAACCAGCAGCACAAAAACCAGTAGCAAGACGAACCAGAACGCGACGTACAGCAGCGCACCGAGCACCACCAGCTTGACGACCACCAGCGTTGCCTTGGCAAGACTGGCCGGCAGACCTTGAGCAACCAGCCAGCCACTCACCTTCCGCTCCTGGCGCATATACGCCCGCCACATCCGGCCCAACACTTGGCCCAGGCGCTCCGCAAATGAAGTCTGTGCAGAGGGTTTCATGGTGGCTACCTCATGGTTGTCCTGTCGTGTTCTCTCAATGCCTGTTCCATCGCACGCATGATTGAATTCTGTGATGTTTTTCTAACCAGATACGAATTGCCATGCAATAACTAATCAGCGCCTGCGCACAAGGTTCGGTATCAGCGCTGCATCCTTGCCGCTACTGCCGCGTCGATTTCAGCAATGCCTTCCGCGGGCGGCACGTTAGCAAAGCCTTCCGCGATTCGGTCGCTCAGTGCATCGAAACGATCGTGCATGCGGCGAATGCGGCCGAACAGAGCGGCATTAATTTCGTAGACCATCACCGTCCTCCAATCGTTCATCCTGCTATGTCGCCGACTCGTCCGCAGCACAACCGAGTGCGACCTCGCGTTGCTATGATGCGCGCCACTCCGCCTGGCTCGCCGCTACCAGAGCCGCCCAATCGTCAGGCGGGTTGCCTCGTCCGAGCATCTTCTCGAATACGGCATAGGGGTCGGATTTGCTTCCCGCCGACCTCAAGGTCTGTTCGTCGTTGACCCAGGCGAACACGATGGCCTTCGCCTTGGAGTCGTAGCGAAAGAACAGTCGGAATCGCCGCCCGATCTTCGCGCGCCGCCAATGGCGGTACGCCACCCCCAAGGTGTTGCCCTGGCGGAACTCGTCGCGTGAGGGATCGCTTGGCACGACTTCCATGATCAATTGGCTCAACGCCCGAAACAGCTTGACGTTGGCGTTGCCCTCGAAGCCTTGCGGGTCGTTCTGTTCAGCCCGCTCCGCGGCCACCTGCAGCTTGCGCAACTGCTCGATCACGCCCTCATGGAACAGCAGGGTCCAGCCATGCCGCTGCATCAGAGCGCCACTTCGCCTTCGATGTCCTCATCGAGGTTCACCGCGTGGCCTGCATTTGCCAACAGGGACAGGGCAAGATCATTCGGCAAGGACCGGACATGTCGGCCGGCCCGGATGTCCGCTTCCAGCAGGCCCAGGAAGGCTCCGATCGCCGGGTCTTCGTGCTCGGCGTCCGCTCGGGACACAATGACTTCACCTCCGCGCAGATCGAAGGCCACCTTTGCGCCGGTGTCCACACCCAGCGCCTGCCGAATGGGCTTGGGCAGCGTAATCTGGCCCTTGGAGGTCAGCGTGGCGATTTCATGGATCTCTGGCATCGTAGCTCTCCCGATAGCAATGCCCATATGGTAAGGATGTTTCCTTACAACGTCAATCTGACTGAGCATGGCACCCCCATCTGCTCGAAAAGGAAGGTGCCATCGTAGGTTCGGCACAGGTCGCCTTCCCGCCGCAATCCGACTTGGGCCAAGCCGCATTGGTTGTGGTTCGGCAGGATCCGCGGCCCTATACCCAAAGACTTCCGTAACGGCCAAAGGGTTGGGAAGGGGCAAGGGAATGGGGTCAAGGGGAAAGGCCCTACCCGAAAAGGCCAAAAGGCTCCCCTGAGCAGCCCGTCACCGGGGTTCGCCATGCTCTCGCTGCTCCAGCGCAAACGGGTATCACCAACCACCGGCGCACAATCCACTCCAGCCATCGAGCCCCCCAAAGGGCTGACGCGGCCGGAGTCGGCCGCCTCCCTGCTGTCCACACCGCGCCGGCAACGCCTGCTGGAACACATCTGGCAACGTACCTCGCTCTCACGCAAGCAGTTCGCCTCGCTGTACCTTGCACCACTGGAGCGCTACGCCGAGTTGCTCCAGCAACTCCCCGCATCCGAAAGCCACCACCACGCCTACCCCGGCGGCATGCTGGACCACGGCCTGGAAATCGTCGCCTATGCGCTCAAGCTGCGGCAGTCGTATCTGCTGCCCACCGGCACCACGCCGGAGGATCAAGTCGTGCAGGCGGAAGCCTGGACCGCCGCCATAGCCTACGCCGCACTGCTGCATGACATCGGCAAGGTTGCGGTCGACCTGCATGTCGAGTACGGCGACGGCAGCCATTGGCACCCCTGGCACGGCCCACTGGCCCGTCCCTACCGCTTCCGTTACCGCCAGGACCGCGAGTACCGTCTGCACAGCGCAGCAACGGGCCTGCTGTACCGGCAGGTGCTCGACTGCGAAATTCTCGACTGGCTCAGCAGCTATCCCCCGCTCTGGTCCGCACTGCTGTACGTCCTGGCCGGTCAGTACGAACACGCCGGCGTCCTCGGCGAGCTGGTGATTCAGGCCGACCGTGCTTCGGTGGCCCAAGCCCTGGGCGGCGATCCAGCACGTGCCATGGCGGCACCGAAGCACGCCCTGCAGCGCAAGCTGCTCGACGGGCTGCGCTACTTGCTCAAGGAAGAACTGAAACTCAACCAGCCCCAGGCGTCGGATGGCTGGTTGACCCAGGACGCCCTCTGGCTGGTCAGCAAGACGGTGTCGGACAAGCTACGCGCCCACCTGCTGGCACAGGGCATCGACGGCATCCCCGCCAACAACACCGCCGTGTTCAACGTGCTGCAGGACCACGGCATGCTCCAGCCCACGCCGGATGGCAGGGCGATCTGGCGGGCAACCGTCACGAGCGAAGCTGGGTGGTCGCACACATTTACGCTGCTGCGGCTGGCCCCGGCCCTAATTTGGGAGGGAGACGATCGGCCGGCACCGTTCACCGGCACCGTGGCGGCGGAGCTGAAGCCCCAAGATGACGCCCCCGCACCACCACCAGCCGATACCGGCGACCTCTCGCCCGCCGCTGCCGCAACTGCTCCGTCCGCAGGACCCGCTATCGATAGCGTCGATGCCCTGCTGACATTGCTCAGCACCTCCGATAGCGAACCGACCGAGCAGGGGCCGGCGATTGAACCGTCACGAGCAATCGGCGTCGATGAGCCGTCCGCATATTCCCACGGGGCCGACCCAACGTCGCCACCCGCCCCAGCGCTCCCCTCCTCCTCGAACAACGAAATCACGCGGGAACCACCTTCCGGCGAACACTTCATGGCCTGGCTGCAGCAGTGCGTCCAGAGCCGCAAGCTCATCATCAATGACGCCAAGGCCCTGGTGCATACCGTGGCCGACACGGCGTTCCTGGTCAGCCCTGGTGTGTTCCAGCGCTACGCGCAAGAGCACCCGCAAACGGCCACACTCGCCAAGCAGGACCAAGTCGCCGACTGGCAGTGGGTGCAGAAACGTTTCGAGAAGCTGCAACTGCACCGCAAGCAAGCTAGTGGCCTGAATATCTGGACGTGCGAGGTGACGGGGCCACGCAAATCACGGCGACTGCATGGCTACCTGCTGGCAGATCCGCAGTATCTGTTTGATGATGCCCCTCCCGCCAACCCCTACCTACAACTGTCTTGTAATCAATAGGCCCCGGGGTCGCCCTGATTGGGCGATACTGGAACCATATAAATCAAATGGTTACGTGAAGTCGTAGCCCTTTTTGTGGCCAAAGATCAGCTAAGGGTAGGTTTAGGGTTCACTGGCCGCGACCAGGGCCACTTCCCGTTCAGGAGGACGCGGTACTCGAGGCACTGATCGTCCAGCGTTACAAGGACTGAAGGTTTTCGTCGACCAATCAATGGTGGCTCAGCAGCTTACGCAACTGCGCACCATCCTTGAGCACTGGAGACTTGATGACGATATCGATGAAGTACTTGGGTATGCCGATGTTCTTGTCCAGCAGCCACGCCATCACTTCCTGGTAGTGCTGGATACTGCGGGTCATGAAACGCGGCAGTTAGTCGTAACCGCCGCTGATCAAATGGCATTCAAGACCTCATCTAACAGGCGGATTATTGGACTCGAACATGGTGAAGTCTTCGCGGCAGTCTGATCGGATTAATGTTCACACGGTCGCACGCTCACTGGGAGAATGCTGCCTAAGCAGTCGATAAAGTAGAATCGGTACCACGATCAGCGTAAGTATCGTCGCGGACAGTGTGCCGAAGATCAGAGAAATCGCCAGCCCACCAAATACCGGGTCGCTAAGCATGATCATGCTGCCAAAGATGATCGCCAATGCAGTCAGAAGAATAGGACGCAGACGCACCGCCCCTGCTTCCAGGATGGCTTTGCGCAAGCTCATACCCTGGTGCCGATAATCGAGCACAAAGTCTATGATCAGCAGCGAGTTTCGCACCACCACTCCAGCCAGGGCGATGACTCCGATCAGGGAAGTGGCGGTGAAGGATTGACCCATTAGCCAGTGCCCCGGAAAGATACCCACCAGCCCCAAAGGAATCGCAGCCATGGCAACCAGAGGGATGGCGAAGGACTGATAGTAGGCCACCAGCATTAGATAAATGAGCGTAAGAGCCAGCCCCAGTGCACCGAGCATGTCGCGATAAGTGTCCAGCGTCATGCGTATTTCTCCATCCCACAGCAGATGGTAACCATCGATGGTGTCAGGCACCGCAGGAGTAAGACGCAAATTCCCGGTGCCCAGGCGTTCGTCGTTGGCAAGCAGCAAACCGTCCAGCCGCCGGTCCAGATCCAATACGGCGAATACTGGGGCTGTACTGACAAGCTCACCGCCGACATACAGGACGCGCTCGCCGTCTTTGTGCTGGATGGGACGTTCGGTCAGGGTCGACTCGATACGAACCAGTCCGGACAAGGGCACGCTTTTACCCTCCCGACCAGCCAGGTGAATCCGCGACAACAATGCCGGGTCGATTTGGTGACGGCGAGGAATTTTCAGACGGATGGGAACGGCGTTCTTTTCTCCGGCAATGTGCACTCGCCCGAGCTCTTCACCGTCCAGCAGACGCCGCAAGGCAATCGCTACCTCGGCGGTGGTCACACCGGACAGTGCAGCTTTTTCCCGGTCCACCACCAGCCGATACTCCGGTACATCATCCGGTTCGGAGTCATTCACCTCGACCATGTCGTAAGTAGCCCTGAAAGCCTCTTCGACTTGCTTGCCGATCGCCCTAAGTTGCGCCAGGTCTGACCCGTAGATTTCGGCCACGACCATGGCGCGCACTGGCGGCCCAGGGGAATCCTCAAGCAACTGGATGACGCTACCGGGGTAGCGTGACTGAATGGCCAGAAGGCTTTGACGCAGATCTCGGACAATTTCAATTGACGTCGTGCTGCGCCTTGCCTTATCAATCAGGTTAACCCGTATTTCCGCTATGTGTGGCCCGGTCTTGTTGCCGGTGCCGCGCAATAGGCCATTGAAATCGACCACACCGGCCTCACCGAGCCAGCTCTGATAGTTAAGGATAAAAGTGTTTTGCCGCAATACGGCACCGATCTCTCGTACGACCCGGTCGGTGGTTTCTAGCGGGCTGCTCTCGGGCATGGCAAGGACAATATTGAAGGTGTTCTTGTTGTCCTTTGGCAGCATGGCCATCTCGACGCCAAGCCAGGACTGCGCTCCGCTTATTCCCGCAGGGCGCATGAACTGCCACGCCGGTTGCAGCAGAGAAAGCAGGATAGCAGTAGCCACGCCCAGCAGAACGCCTCGACGCAACCGCGGACGATCGATCAGCGGTGTCATCAGGGCGTGGTAGAAACGGTGTAACCGATCCTTGCTGTTGTGATCTTCAAGATCATGTCCCTCGCCAGGCTGGAGCCAGCGGTTGGCAGCCCAGGGGGTAATGGTATAGGCCACCAACAGCGAGGCCAGCATGGCAACGGGCACGGTGAAAGCAATCGGGTAGAAATATTGCCCGAGCATACCGGTTACCATCATCAGCGAGATAAATACCAGCATCACGGCGATGGTCGCCAGATTCGTAGGACTACCGATTTCATTGGTAGCCTGTACCGTGACCGCACGCTTATCACTCCGCCCCAGATGAGCGTAGCGCCGGTGGATATTTTCAATAACCACGATGGCCGCATCCACCAGCAGGCCGAGGGACAGGATCAGGGCGAATAGAGTCAGACGGTTGATGGTGGGGCCGAACAGGTAATTCACGCCCAGGGTCAGCCCCAAAATCAGGGGGACGCTAAGGCCCACGATTAAGGCTTCCTTCAGACCGAGAAAAAGCACCATGACCAGAAAAACTGAAAAGACCGCGATACCCAAGTGCTCAATCAACACATTCACGGCGGCATCAGCTTTTTGACCATCGTTACGGGTAACCACGAGTTCCACCCCAGCGGGGATAAACTGTTGCCGCATTCGCTCGATGCGGGCGAGTACCTCGTCAGCGACAACCACCGCGTTGGTGCCAGGTTTTTTGGCAACCGCTAGAGCAACTGCGGGCATTTCAGGATCCGAATTTTTGCCAAAACGCGGGTCTGCAGGGCCGAAGGTAAAACGTGACAGCTGAGTGCGTTCCTCGGCCGGGCCGTCAACGATGACCGCTACATCGTCAAGGTAAATGGGCCGACCAGCATGACTACCAACAATTAATTGTTTCAGGTCATCCTCTGAGGTGAGATAGCCATCGAGAAATACACTGCGATTATGGCCCTGCTGCACCACACTCCCCAAGGGAGCCGAGACATTGGCAGTGGTAAGGAAAGCGCGAACCTGATCGACGGTTACGGCGAACGCCTCCAAGCTATCCGGCTCAAGCTCCACGCGTACCTCCCGGTCGCGTCCGCCCTTGATATAGGTCGCGGAAACTGACTCCAGACTGCGTAAGCCGTCAAGCAAGCGATCAGCCAACCGCTTCAAAGCGTAATCATCATACGTTTGCGAGGCCAGAGTCACCGTTACGATGGGTACGTCATCCACGTCCACGCTAATAATGAGTGGTGCACTGGCATCGGCGGGCAGACGATCGCGCTGACTGAGAATCCGGTCGTAGAGCTTGACCAAGGATTTTTCCTTGTCCTGACCTACCTCGAACTGCACGGTAAGAAAGCCGACGGAGTTCATCGATGTAGCGAAGGTATGGTCGACGCCGGGGACTTGCTTGACAATGTCTTCCAGCGGACGAATCACCAGTTGCTCCACCTCAACAGCGGAAGCACCAGGCAGCAATACCCGCACCTGCGCACCGGGGACGATGATTTGCGGGTTTTCCTCGCGTGGCGTGAGGAGGATGGCCAGCATGCCGAGCACGGCGCAGGCAAGCATGAATAGTAGAGTCAGTTTTGAGGTGACGAAGATTTCGGCCAAGTGCCCCGCGATATTGACTTTGCGCTGGCTCATGGATATTCAGCACTAGTGATGCGGTCACCTTCGCGCAGGCCAGGAGCGACCACTGCGACTATCTGCTCACCCACCAGAAGGCCTGCTGCGATCTCAATACCCTTGGGCCACTCGCGGCCCGTGCGTAACCAGCGAAAACGTGCCAGCCCTGCGTCGTCAACCAGGAACACTCCGCGCAGTCCACCTCGTTCCACCAGCGCCTGCGGCGGAATTAGCACAGCCTGGCTGTCCCCGATGACAAAACTGGCACGGCCGAACATGCCCGGCAGCAGATTCTTGGTATTGGGCAGCGCGATTTTCAACTGATAGCTGCGGCTGACCGGGTCACCCGAGGGCACGACACGGCTCACCATACCTTGTAGCACCTGAGGCAGCACATCGATCTTCACGCGTACCGAACTCCCTACAGCAATCGCAGCAACATGGGCTTCGCTGACAGACGTGTCGAACAGCAAGGTACGGCCTACCTCCAGGATGAGCATCGGTTCGCCCGGCTGGGCCATATCACCGGCACGCTTCAAGCGAGCCACCACCACGCCGTCGCCTGGACTCCTTATTTCGATGTAGGCGCGCTGTGCATCCGCCGTCTCCTGCGCAGCTTGCGCCTGATTCAGTAACTCTTTGGCAACATCACGCTTGAGGCGGATCTTGCGCCACTCATACTCGGAAATATAACCCCGCTCATAGAGGCGCTTAAAACGCTCGAAATCGATCTGGACATCGGCAAAGGCTGAGTTAGCCGCACTAAGTTCCGCCCTGCTCTGGCGGATGCCACCTTCGATGTTGGCACCATCGAGTTTGGCAATGATTTCTCCACGCTGCACCCGGTCACCCTCCCGCACCTGCAACTCATGGATGTAACCACTCACCTTGGACGTGACCTCTATGCGCTGGTCGGACACCACGGAGCCGACGGTCGTGTAGTCAATAGGGACATCGACAGCAGCCACTGTAAAAGTACTCAGATTCCAGCTTTTTAGACCTACAGTTGAAGGCGTATCCGCAGACTGCCCGCATCCTGCCAGCACGCCAGAAGTCAATACCAGCAGTATGGTGTGGATGGCTCTATTCACAGGGGGTGTTCCTTCTTTGCAGGCTTCGCAAGATATGGGGTGATAGTGAGGCCAATTGCCGCTGAGTGTGTCCATAACCGATGGCAATAATTTCCTCGGCGTGGCCGAAGTCCAGAAAACGGATGTGTCCCAGCGGAGGCTGGATGAGCAAATCCGGTCGATCCAAGCTCAAGCGCGATTGGGTGATGCTCGTTTCCATGATGTTAATCGAGGCTAGCAACACGTCGAAAATATTGGGTAGCGGTTCCTGGGAAAGCCATGTCCTGAATTGCATCGAGACGGAATCATCCCCAGCAATCAACTTGCGCTGTATATCCGTCATGCTTAGCCGATAGTCGCCTACCCAACATGAAAACTTGTCTGCCGGACCGTCTCCTGTACTGGTCGAAGCATCACAACCCTGCACCGGTTTGAAGTTCTTTCCGGGGACGATTTGTTGATTGAGGTCGACTGCGATCACTGGGCCGGCTCCCATAGCGCGCACGACGCTTATCGGCACGGGATTGGTGAGTCCGCCATCTACCAGAATTCGACCGTTGCTGCGCACCGGGGTGAAGATGCCGGGTACCGAGATGCTTGCACGCACAGCCTCGATCAGGTCGCCCGAGCGGATCACGATCTCCTCGCCGTTGACGATATCGGTTGCCACGCAGGCAAAGGGCGTAGGCAATGCCTCGATAGTCTTGGCCTGAACGTGCGCGCGTAGCAAGGCGCTAACTTTCGCACCGTCGAGCAAGCCCGACCTAGGCAACACTACATCGAAGAAAGAAGCCGTCATTTTCCAGTCGAACGACTGAAAGGTGGTTTCCAGTTCTTCCAGTTGGCCGGCAGCCTGGATCGCCCCGATCAGTGCACCGATACTGGTGCCAGCGATGACGTCCACTTCGATGCCGGCTGCTTCGATGGCACGGATCACACCAATATGAGCGAGCCCACGCGCCGAACCGCTGCCCAGCGCCAGGCCTACTTTACGTGATTGCCCTGGTACTACACCGCAGTCGGAATGGTCCGTATCCTGCGAAGAGGTCATGTCGTTATCCTTCTGATCTAACGCTCGTGACAAATAACTCGGCTGACATTTTGTCTATTCATTCCTTGCTGCCGCTGGGCCAGATGTAGTTAAACAACCAGATACTGCCAGGGATGGCATCGATGAAGCCAAGCAGACCAAATAAAAGGCAGTCCCTTCAAAATCGGAGCGCCGTACACAAACACGACGATTAATGAACCTATACTCAGCACCGCTGACAACATTAGTTCACCCACAGGGGTACCTGTTTATTTTGCAGGATGGCAATTCTTGTGAGTCGCTGATTTGTAGACGAATTTTATGGCTGTCACATTGACAACCACAGGCACGGCCACGCTAGACTTGAATTGTGACTTCCACACCCGTTCGCTAAGGCCGCTCGGTGCCGCTGTCTTTAGCCTTGCACGCTACTACTGCTCATAGGCCATAATCGGAAACAACCGCCGCCACACGCAGCATCTAAGTACGGTCGACACGAAACCTTAAAAACCGCACTTTTAAAAATTACAGAGCAATCTAAAATCAATCTAACTTAAATATCTCTACAGCCCCACCCAAACTGCCAGCCAATTTAACTAAAGATTGATTTACTTCCGTTATCCTGCCACTACCCAGCTCAATTCCCGCAGCAATGTCTCTAATAACATTCGCATTACCCAACATATCTTCTACAACTGCGCTCTGCTCTTCTGAAGCGGCTGCAACTTGTGAAATCTGCAACATTATTTTGGATACAGAATCTACAATCTCATAAATTAATCTACTAGCTTCGTCAGCTGCAACGACACTATTTTTTGACTCAACCACACAATGTTTAATTACATCGAGAGCAACTAATATGCTTTTATTTAAAGACGCGATCATTGCCTGTATTTCATAGGTGGAATTATTTGTACGCTGAGCTAAGCTTCTAACTTCATCAGCTACAACAGCAAACCCTTTCCCAGCCTCGCCGGCATGTGCCGCCTCAATTGCCGCATTTAAAGCCAGAAGATTTGTTTGATCTGTGATTTGATCAATAATATCAACAATTGTACCTATTTTTGCAATATCAGTTTCAATGCACTTAATAGCCATGCATGAATCATTAACCCATTCTGACAGAGCATTTATAGATGAGACAGCGTTACCAATAGACTCTTGACCAAGAACCGCCAACCGCTGCCCCTCAGATGACAGTACTTCAGACTTACTTGCCGCATTGGATGTTTCCGTTATTGCGGAAGAAATCTGTGATAATGCACTGACAAATTCGTCAACCTTAGTTGACTGTTTACATAGATCACTAGACGTACCTTGTGAAACCCTTAAAGCCTCAAGTGCTGAATTAGACAGATCAACTTGTACGTTTTTTATTGATTCAATCAAGACGCGCACTCCGGCAGCCATAGCCATGACGGATAACTGCATTTTACCTACTTCATCATTTCTCGGTGCAGCACAGTATGTAAGATCACCTTTTGACATGCCATCCATCACATGAATCATTCCAGTTATTGACTCAAGGGTTCTCTTCATAAGAAGATAAATAATGAAAAAGAAGAGACCATTAATTACTAAAAAAGTGAAAAAAACATAAGACTTAACACGCCGCGAAATATCTGCAAGCTCAACCCCAAAGCGATCAGAGTTATTATACGACCAACTCACAAGCCGTTTCATTTCCTCAATCTGCTCAGAAGAAATCCTATCTTTATAAATACCACTTGCATACTCAACGAACTGCCCAAGCCTTTCTGATGAAGTATCAGAAAGCTCTAGGATCAACCCCTTCCCTAATAGTTTTAAAAGAGCCTTGTCACCCTCCCACATACCATTTACAGATACAGCTTGCCTGCGCGCCCTCCGAACCTGTTCCATTATATAAATAATGTTTGCTTCTTTTTTCTGTAACTCATAATGTACATTACTCAAGGCAACAACATGCTCCCTCTCATAATAAGAGAACTCAGTCAACTTATACATTAATCGCATCCCGAACAGCGCAACCAAAAACAAAAATCCTGCCATAGCAACAATCAATAAAAAACGATACCGCAGCGAACTATTGATACTCATACCCCCTCCATTAGAAGAAAATTCGACCTAAATAAACACCATAAAATTTAAATACTTATATTAAAAAAAAGTATTAACAGCACTCTTTACAGCCTAAAGAATGCTGTTAAATGAAGAACAATAAATAATTAGAACATATATGATGCCCCGAGGCTCAGGATGAAAGGATCAACCTCAATCTTGGTAGAAGCAGGCGCCGATCCAAATGTGCCAGAGACATCAGTTTCGAACGGAATATAGCGTAGATCTGAATTTAGCATCCATGAGTTACCAACATCATATCTAAGTCCGACCTGAACAGCAGGTGCCCATTTATCTTCGATATCAAATGAAGTCAAGGCACCATCAGTTTTGTCAAAGAAAAATACCCGCCCGACACCCAACCCAACATATGGATAAAATCGTTCGAAATTATCGAAATGATATTGGAGTGATAAAATTGCAGGACCATAGTCAACTTCACTGACTCTTCCCAGTGCAGAGATGGAACCTTCACCTTGAAATTTAGCTCTAGCTGGAACTCCCACAAAAAGATCCAGCGCCACTTTATCAGTAATAAAGTAGGAAATATCAAAAGTAACTGTTGTGTCATTGCCAATGCTTACAGCAGCGCTAGGCACAGTAGCCCCGCCTATATTTAGCGGGCCCAATGTCTCATCGACATAAACTTTAGAAAGATTTAAGCTTGCAACCCAGTCGCCCTTATTGTAACCAGCTCCTCTCGAATAGGTTTCGCCTGACAACGCGTCGGCGGCACCTAACACAGAACCACTTACCGAAATCCACATTGAGATATTTTTCACAAAAGTCGGACTCATGATGCATCTCCATTTTTATTATAAAAATAAATTCATGAAACAAGTTACTACATTTCACAGAGACTGACTTTTAAAAAAATCAGCCCGAGTTCGCACCGAAAGCGTCACGCTAGAATATCAGCGTATTTCTCACGCAAACGATTCTTCAGAATTTTACCAGTTCCATTGCGCGGCAACTCATCAACAAATATAACAGCATCAGGAATTTGCCATTTAGCCACTTTTCCTTCGAAATAATAAAGCAAATCATTGTCCGTAAGACTTGAATCTGGGGCTCTGACTACAACAAGAAGCGGACGTTCATCCCACTTTTCGTGCTTTACCGCTATGACTGCAGCATCAACTATCGCTGGATGCGAAATCGCAATACCTTCTAACTCTACTGTACTAATCCACTCGCCACCGGACTTTATAATATCCTTTGCGCGATCACAAATCGTCATGAAGCCATCGTGATCAATAGTGGCCACATCACCAGTTGGAAACCATCCATTCGAGAGGGTTGTACCAATAGTGCTACGAAAATAATCTTTAATAACCCAATGACCTCGAACGATAAGATTGCCTTTGCAGACACCATCTTCAGGCAGTGTGGCACCCTCATCATCAACTATCTTCAGTTCGACACCATAAGGTGGACGCCCCTGGCTTTGGCGCAGTGCAAGTTTCTTATCCAATGGCAAATTCACTTGATGCCCGAGCAGCGTATTTGCCGTACCAAATGGAGAAAGCTCAGTCATACCCCAAGCATGAATAACTTCAATACCATATAGATCGTTAAATTCTTTAATCATAGATGGAGGGCACGCTGAGCCTCCTACAACAGTTCGAGTAAGGCTTTCTGCTTTCGATCCACTTTCTGCTAAGGAGGTTAACAACCCCTGCCAAATAACAGGCACTCCAAGAGCAATACTGACACGTTCCTGGTCAATTAGCTTCGCTAAGCTAGCGCCATCAAGCGCAGGGCCCGGAAGAACTAATTTTGCACCCACCATAGCAGCTGAGTATGGAATACCCCACGCATTTACATGAAACATCGGAACGACTGGTAAAATTGTATCTCGCGCAGACAAATTTAGCGTATCTGGCATTGCAGTCGTCATCGAATGTAGAACTGTGGAGCGGTGTGAGTAAAGTACGCCCTTAGGATTCCCCGTAGTACCCGAAGTATAACAGAGACTAGAAGCCTCACTTTCATCGACATCAGGCCATACATAGTCATCATCACCTTGTCGAATCAGATCTTCGTAGAAAAGCAATCCTGGTATCTTGGCGGAAGCTTGTAAATCTGCACATCCCATCAAGACAAAGGCTTTGGCCGTTGTTAATAGCCCATCCAGCTCAACAATTATAGGCAAGAATGTCTCATCAAAAAATACTACTTTGTCCTCCGCATGATTTATCACATAAGCGATCTGCTCTTTGAATAGCCTAGGGTTGATTGTATGGCACACCATCCCAGCACCTGAAATACCGAAGTAAATCTCAAGATGGCGAACATTGTTCCAGGCAATGGTTGCACAACGATCACTTTGTGTGAGCCCCATTTTGCCTAGTGCGGACGCAAGCTTACGGGCACGCTGCGCCACCCCAGACCAATAAGTCCTTGTTACTTCGCCAGAGGTTTCAACAGAAACTACCTCTGTACTACCATGGTATCGCTCAGCATGATCAATAAGTGAACTAATGATCAACTGCTTATGCATCATATTACCAATCATAGCGCGGTTCCAGATTCACGATTAAAAATATTTACAGCAGTTACTTCAGTAAAACGCTTACTCATACATTGAGTGAAAACCAACGCTAAAGCAGTTCTGGCGAAAAATTATTGTGTCTAAAATTAATGCTCGCATCCAATGAATCCATATCAATTTTCCGCAAAATTATTTCCGCAGCATTTTCAGCAATCATAATCGTCGGAGCGTTTGTATTCCCGGCGACTAGATTCGGCATAATGGATGCATCAACAACTCTTAGATTTGTTAAGCCACGCACTTTCAGGCTTGGATCAACAACTGACGATGGATCTTTACCCATTCTACAAGTACCTACTGGGTGATAGATTGTCTCAGCTCTACTACGAATATCTGCAACTATTTCATCATCGCTGGTAACAGCAGGACCTGGGACTATTTCCCGTTTAAAATGCTGAGCCATGGACGGGGCCTCAAAGATAGCGCGGCCAATCTTAACGCCAGCAATCATAGTTTTAATATCTTCAGGGTCACTAAGATAATTGGGTTCAATTAGTGGATCATCCAGTGGGTTAGCACTTTTGAGACCAACCCTTCCTCGACTTTTAGGTAAAAGATCACATATGTGTAGCGTGTAACCATAACCAACAGCTATTTTACGACCGTGATCCTTTAAATAGGTTGGCAGGAAGTGAAACTGCAGATTAGGTCGATCACGTTCAGGAGAGCTTTTTACAAAGCCACCTGACTCTGCCACATTGCTCGTCAGAAAACCCTTACGCTTAAAAATATAGGACAATAAACCCACAACCGCACGCGGTATGAAAGAGAACGCCACGCCTATCGGTGCTTGGGAGTTTGCAGCACACATCAGAGTAATATCCAAGTGGTCTTGAAGATTTTGTCCAACTTCAGGAAGGTCGTGCACTAGGGTAATGCCATGCCCCTTAAGCTCGGCTGCCGGTCCAACTCCAGACAGCATTAAAAGTTGAGGTGTATTGACCGCACCAAGAGAAAGAATCACCTCACCACTATCTGTAGTCTTAACCTGATGATTCATATTGCGTTTTATATAAGACACCCCTACTGCCTTACGATCTTCAAAAAGTACTTTTGTAGCATGCGCTTCAGTAATGATATCTAGATTAGGTCGATCAATTACATCATGCAAAAATGCACGAGCGGAACTCCAGCGCTGCCCATGCTTTTGGGTTACTTGATAAAAACCTACGCCCTCTTGGTGAGCACCGTTGAAATCACCGTTGAAGCTAATTTTAGCCTCCATACCAGCTTGGACAAATGATTTACTCAGTGGATTTATATCCTTTAAATCACTAACAACCAGTTCTCCGCTCGTACCATGGTAGTTTGATTTATCAAACCGCTGGTTGCGCTCAAGTGTTTTGAACAACTCGAAAGCACGGTTCCATCCCCAATAAGCCCCACCCGCGAGCTCCCAAGCATGGTAATCATTCTCATGACCCCGGATATAGACCATCGCATTGATCGAACTTGAACCACCTAGCGTTTTCCCTCGGGGCCAAAATAGACTGCGCTCATTAAGTTGTTGCTGCGGTGCAGTTTGAAATGCCCAGTTAAGTTTTTTACTATTAGAAAGTAAAGCAATACCTAGCGGCATATGGATTAACGGGTTTGTATCTCGCGGCCCGGCCTCAAGTAAGCAAACACGCTTCAACGGATCGGCTGAAAGGCGATTAGCGAGAACACATCCAGCGGATCCAGCACCAACAATTATATAATCATACATATTCATGTTACCCCTAAAAGAAAATTATTGCAGTACCACTTCAGCTCAAGTACCTTACCGTCATGTTAATTAATCGCTTAACCTTTTCCGTATAAGGGGGAAACAACAAGTGTGTAATTGATAACTTATCCTGCAAAATTGGCTTCTCGTGTGAAAAAGCCTGAAAACCATAAAACCCATGAGCACTGCCAATACCGCTATTATTAACCCCACCAAAAGGAAGATTGGGATGCAAAAATTGAACGACACTTAGATTTATTCCAACTGACCCAGAACTCGTGCGAGCCACAATATCTTGAGCAAATCTTATATCTTCAGAGAAAATATAAAGCGCCAGAGGCTTAGCGTTATCGCGTATCTGATTAACCACATAGTCTATATCATCATATTCAATAATAGGCAGTAATGGACCGAATATTTCCTCTCGCGAAACATCCATCTCCGGAGTTATTTTAGATATTAAAGTTGGCGCTATAAATCTTTCCTGCGCATCAATCTCACCTCCCTGTAAAATTTCCGCTCCTTTTGCTTTTGCGTCACCTATGAGATCATAAAGCCTATTGAAGTGTTGATCACTTACAATCCTACAATAGTCCGGCGATCTCTTCTGCGCCTCAAAATCTTTTCCATAAACCCGCATAATTTCCTTTATGATGATTTTATTAAAATCATGGGCTATACTTTTGTGCACAAATACATGGTCAGGCGCGATGCACGTCTGTCCATTATTCGAAAACTTTCCCCAGACAATGTTACGAGCAGCTTTTTTTAAGTTTGCTGTCGGGCCAATAATCGTTGGGGACTTTCCGCCTAGCTCCAATGTAACCGAAGCCAGTGTTTTCGCTGCGGCTTGCATTACTAATTTCCCGACTCGCGGGCTACCTGTAAAGAAGATATGGTCAAATGGTAGCGCCAACAGCTCTTGAGAAACAGTGGCGTCGCCCTCCACCACAGCGACTAAATCCGCGGAAAAGGCTTCCCGAATGATAGAATCTATCAACTGAGCAGTATGCGGGGTCAACTCAGATGGCTTTATAATAACGCTATTGCCAGCTGCCAGCGCAGAGACAAGTGGGCCAAAACTAAGATTGAAGGGATAGTTCCAAGGCGCAATGATTAAACAAACCCCCTTTGGCTCGAAACAAAGTCGTGCTTTGGTGCCCAGCACACTAAGTGCTGCCCTCACCCTTCGTGGCTTCATCCAAGTTTTCAGGTTGCGTTTTGCGTGACTTATTTCTTGCAATACCGGAAATATTTCTGTCAGTTTTACCTCGCTCGCCGGCTTACGGAAATCTGCCGCAAGTGCAGCGATAATTTCTGACTCACGCCGCTGAATTATTTCTTTAAGTACATCAAGAGCAGCCGTACGCTCTGCTAAACTAAGTGTCCCCCGGCGACCGCTACTTGCCTTTTTTTGCGAATTAAATATTTCAATTATCGAGTTTCTTTCAGTACTTAAACTGTACCCGGCTAGCCCAGTGTGCATATTCATTTTTATTATTTTCCTGAAGGACTTTAAATGTATTAGGCTGATTTTTCTTGGTAGAGCACATAGTCTTCTTTAGTGGCCCCACAATCCGGACAGCACCAGTCATTAGGGATATCCTCAAAACGAGTACCTGGAGCAAATCCCTCGACCTCGTCACCTAACTCCTCGTCATATATATGACCGCAAGTAATACAGATCCATTTAAGTAATGCTGCTCCGCTCTGTGGTTTAGTTACCTGTGACTTACTTTGTCCCTCTAGTTTCTGCTCTTCAACTGCAACGTCAAGCGCGCTCTCTACGATCATCGTCGCATTTGATATTCCAGCGTTTACATCAGAACCACCCATTTTATTCAGACCTGATAGAGTACTGCTTGGCCTGATATTTACTTCCCCTGCGACCCCCTCAATCATTACAAAATCTAGCTTGTCTCGAACGGCGCAATCTGGACAACACCATTCTTCAGGAATGGCGACCCAAAGAGTATTTGGAGCAAACCCTTCATGCGGCTCACCCTTACTTTCATCATAAATATATTTACAATCTGGACACTTATAGCTAGCCATGGTTGTCACCCTATTAATTAACTTCACCCTTAAAGGATGTTCATTATTTTTTTTTCTTTGCGGAAGACCTACGTACAGTTTGCGTTTGGCTTCGCCGCTGATTTATGGTGACCACCTCAAGCTCATCGGCCAAACTTATTTTTTCAGCCTTTTTTTTTGGTTCAGAACTCGTTTTTTTGAGCTCTAATAACATATATTCGGCAGTGTGATTTTCATTTTTAATTCCAAGATCGTTGCTCTCTTGTTGTACGAGTTCGCACTGCGGATCACAAATTATCTTAAAGTCAATTTTGTCTCGAACGGCACAGTCTGGGCAGGCCCAATTTTCGGGAATTTCATCCCAAGTAGTACTGGGCTTAAACCCTTCGTGCGGCTCCCCTCTACATTCGTCATAGATATACTGACAGTCTGGACACTGGTACTTAGCCATTATTCTCCCTCTTGTAGAGCCTGTGTTCGCAGTCCATCGACCTGCGTCTACACTGCACAAGACAAACTCTCGAAAATACTGTTATCGGGTGCTGCCGACAGATTCAAAAACCTAAACCTGTCGGCACTTTCAACTGCAGAACTGACCTTCAAGGCATCTATTACACCATTGCTTTTACGCCTTGATTATCACTAGCCTCAACATGAGCAAACTTCTTCATGTACTCTGCACGCATTGAGTCGTCAATTTGAATCTTGCTCAGGTCGCCATTTGCCCAATTCACCACTTTAGGATCCATGACCGACCGAAACCACTGAGGGATCATTGCCATGAGAAATACACCGGGGTAACCAGTCGGGAGTGCGGGTAGGCCTGGGAAATCACGTAATGATTGGTATGAACGAGTTGGGTGTGCGTGATGGTCAGAGTGACGCTGAAGGTGGAACAGAACTAGATTCGAGACTATGTGATTACTGTTCCAAGAGTGATGTGGCTTTTGATGTTCATATCGCCCATCTGCCATTTTTTCACGCAGTAAACCGTAATGTTCAATATAATTGGCACTGGTCAACTGCCACCACCCAAAGGCCAACTGGATTGGAAGGAACACCAGCATTTTCGGACCAAAGAAGGCAAGGAGGAGAGTGTAGAGGATAACGGTGATAACCATTGGTTGGAGAATCTCGTTCTCTAAACTCCAAACGCTTTGGCCACGGCGCGAAAGGCGTTGCTCCTCAAGTCCCCACGCACGACGAAACGCCCCTGGAATTTCACGGGTCGAAAATTTATAAATATTTTCCCCCATACGTGACGTCGCAGGATCCATCGGTGTAGCAACATCTCGGTGATGACCTTTATTGTGCTCAATAAAGAAATGTCCGTACCCGACAACAGCCAGAACAATTTTCGCCATCCAACGATCAAATGCTTCTTTTTTGTGGCCCAACTCATGACCAGTATTAAGCGCTAGACCATTCACGATGCCCAGTGACAAGGCAAGCGCGCCGATTTCGAACCACGACATAGGCTGAGTCCCGACCCACCAAGCAGACACGATTAGTGCTGCGTAATGCATTGGAACTGTTAGATAGGTTAAAACTCGATAGTAACGCTCCTTCTCCAGCTTCTCGACTACCTCTTCAGGTGGATTATTAAAGTCCTCACCGAATGCCGCATCAAGCAATGGAAGAAACCCGTACCATACAGCCAGAACTAGACCATAAAAAACACCCCATCCTGTCTCATTGGCAAGCCAGATCCCAATCATCGGAGTTGCCGGCCAGAAAGTTGAAAGCAGCCAAAAATATTTCTTTTTGTCCACGTATTCTGGAACTAAATCCAGAACGTTGTTTTTTCCAATCATTTTTATTCTCCTATTTTTCAATAAGTCTCTGCGAGCACCACACAGCCTGATTCCTACCCCAACAGGGAAAATCCAGCTATCTCCTCCCACATTTGACATGGTCAAAATCGCACTCACCTTAGACTCTCCTCAACTACCCATTGGTGTAGTTCTTTGGATCTCGGTAGGAATGGCAGTCACCTGCCCCCCCCCGCACAGACTGTTGTGGTCAACGAATTCTGGACACTGGTTTAGGGCCTGTTGCCGCTGACCGAAAACTGACCAGTAGGGGCTGTTCTGCCGACTGAAAACTGACCGGTCGCTATAGGCCATCGACGTATTTGGTGGTCAGCAACATCGCCAAAACGCTGGAGCTGGCCATGCTCTTTTCGATCAGTTGCACCGGTTTTTCAGCAGTGACCAGCGCGGTTTCACAGCCACGGCAGGCGTAGACCTTACGCACATGTTTGATCACGCGGATTTGCATCGGCACGATCTCAAGCTGCTCGCTGATTTCCTCGCCAATGCTGTGTTTACGGCAACCGCAGGCACAGCTCAGCTCGTGATCGGGCAGTTCGTGAATGACTTCGATACGCGGAAGATAGGCGGGCAGAGGCTTGCGTTTACCCCGTCGTTTGGTCGGGTCGCGGTAGGGACGGCAGTTACCTGCCGCCCCCGCACAGATCCGTACGTGCGGAACTACCGCATAAAATGTGGCTGAGCACATTTTATGCGGGGTGACTCTCAAGTACGGTTCTTAGGGGAGGCAGGAGTGGTAACACTCCTGCTTTACCCGACTGAAGGCTCATATCGGCGTGGACGTCGAGTCTGGCCTGGTGCACAGCGTGGTAGGCACGGCGGCCAATGTGGCGGATGTCACCCAGGTCGACAAGCTGTTGCACGGAGAGGAAAACATGGTGGGGGCCGATGTTGGATATACAGGTGTCGAGAAGCGTCCTGAGCATGGGGGCCGTCAAGTTATCTGGCAGGTTGCCGCACGCCGCAGCACCTACAAGAAACTCGATAAGCGCAGCGCGCTGTACAAAGCCAAGCGCAAGATTGAGAAGGCCAAAGCCCAGGTGCATGCCAAGGTCGAGCATCCGTTCCGGGTGATTAAACGTCAGTTCGGTTATGTGAAGACGCGCTTCCGTGGCCTAGCCAAGAACACTGCGCAACTGGTGACGCTGTTCGGAAAGCGCTCCATAAACCCCATCTACCCAGTTCAGGCAGTTTGGTTTTAAATCGCCTTCAGGTTCCAGGGCAGTAGCGCTTCATAGTCCTCAACGGTAGTGGCTTGGGGCAGGAGCTCGAGGATATGGCGCAGCCAGGCATAAGGCTCCTGACCGTTGGCTTTGGCGGTTTCCACCAGGCTGTAGAGCTGCGCGCTGGCTGTCGCTCCTTTTGGCGTGTCGCTGAACAGCCAGTTCTTGCGCTTATGCCAAGCTTGGCATAAGCGCAATTATCCTCACTCGGAAATTATGCTCAGTTCGCCTGTGCTCGGTTTCGTGATCGCATAGTCCACCTGCTGTCCGGGTCTTCCGGCGCGTTTCGGACACGCCATAATTTTTGGTGGTTTTCTGTAGAGCCCGTCCCCTCTACAGGAGCACACCATGTCTGCGGATCAATACCTGGCGAGACTTTCTTGCCGCGACGAGCTCAACGACAGTCCGCTCAGCGCTACCGTCGTTCCTTACGTCGAAGCCCTACTTGTCCAGCGCTACGCTAAGCGCACGATCGGCCTGTATTTGCATGCTCTGGCCCACTTCGGTCACTGGATGAAGACCGAAGCGCTGTGTGTGGAGAGCATCGACGCAGCGCTCACCGAGCGCTTCGTGCGCGAGCATTTACCTGCCTGTACCTGTTCTATGTCGCTGCATTCCGGCACGGTCAATACTAGGGCGGCACTCCGGCACTTGCTAAAGCTGCTGGCACAACGGCGACCAGTGAAATCATCCACAGATGATCCGATCACAACTGAGCTTGACCGGTTTGGCGATTATCTTCAGAACATCTGCGGGGTGGCCCCCCAAACAAATGCTCGTCGATGCAAAGACGTCGGGGTACTTCTCGTTTACTGCTTCGGAGCCGAGCCGCTTGTTCTATCGCCACTGTCCGTTGCCCAGATTGACGCATTTGTAGCTACCTTGATCCCGCGCTTGCGACCGGCATCGTTGCGGACGGGGTGCAACAGTTTGCGTAGCTATTTTCGTTTCCGCGCCTTGCTGGGGGAGTCGACCGACGCACTCTCGGCGAGCCTCCCGAGAGTCGCGGACTGGCGGCATGCCACCTTGCCCAAGGCGCTCTCGGATGCTCAGCTGGCGGCGTTTCTCAAGGTGTTCGATTGCTCAAATCCGGTCGAACTGCGTGATTACGCCATCGCACGCTGCCTGCTTGACCTTGGTTTGCGTGGCGATGAAGTGGCTCACCTGACACTGCAGTCGGTCGACTGGCGCAACGGCACGCTTACGCTCGGCACTAGCAAGAGCAAACGCGTGCAGCAATTGCCCCTTCCAGTGCCCACCGGTGAGGCGATTGCCCGCTATCTGCGACAGGGACGACCGCAGACGACCGACCGCAATTTGTTCGTGCGCCATCGCGCACCCGTCGGCATACCGCTCAGCGTGGCTGCCCTCCGTAGCGCCATGAATCGAGCCTTTGTACGCTGCGGCTTGCGTGATCAGTTCTGCAATACCCATGTCCTGCGCCGTACCACGGCGACCCGGCTGCAGCGCGCAGGGGCGTCGGTCAAGGAAATCGCCGATCTGCTGCGCCACCGAAGCATCGACACGGCCAGCGCTTACGCCCGCGTCGACCTGGAAGGTTTGCGCGCCGTCGCATTGCCCTGGCCCGGGAGTCGCTCATGAAGACGCCGATCTCCTGGATGTCACACGTCGAGGCGTATTTGGCGCATCGGCGCGGCCTCGGATTCAAGCTGACGAATGATGAAGCGCGGCTCAGATCATTCGCCCGCTTCGCTGACCAGATCAGCACGGCGGATCATCTGACGGTGGCGCTTGCCGTCGCCTGGGCCCGCGCTTCGCGGTGTCCAAGTCCGCTCACATGGGCTCGTCGCATCGAGGTTCTGCGTGGTTTCGCCCGATTCTGCCAGCGTCTCGATCCGGCTACCGAGATACCACCACGCGATCTCTTCGGTTCTGCTCACCGGCGCCTGGTCCCGCACATCTACACTGCTGCGGAGCTGGTCGCGCTCCTCAAGGCTACCGATGAACTCATTCCGATCAACGGGCTGCGCGCCGCAACCTGCCGTACCGTATTTGGATTGCTGGCCGCGAGCGGGCTGCGTATCGCCGAAGCGCTTGCGCTCACGCGCGCAGACGTCGATCTGGCGAGCGGGGTGCTCTGTATCGAGGAGGCCAAGTTTCATCAGCGGCGTCTGGTGCCGCTGCATCCGAGCGTTACCGAGCAGTTGCGCGCATATGCCCGGCAGCGTGACCAGCTCGTGCCGCGGCCCGCGTGCGAACGGTTCTTTCTGCGCGATGACGGCCAGCCGGCCAATCAGCGCGCAATGCTGTACGCCCTACAAACGCTGTGCCGACAACTCGACTGGCAGCCGCGCGGGAACCATGTCCATCACCGTTTGCACGATCTGAGACACACCTTTATCGTGAGCAGCATGCTGCGCTTCTACCAGCAGGGCATCGATGACGAGCACGCCGTACTGGCGCTATCGACGTACGTGGGGCATGCCAGGGTGAGCGATACCTACTGGTACTTCACTGGCGTGCCGGAGCTGATGGCGATTGCGGCTGAGCGCTTCCACCGCTATGCACTGGGAGCATCGCAATGAACCCCTTGCTGGCCGATGCTGCCGAATTTTCTGCCTTGCTCCAGCGCTTCTTTGCCGAACGCCTCATGCAACAAAAGAACGTGAGCCCGAGAACGGTGAGCGCTTACCGCGACACCTTCCGTCTGCTGCTTCGCTACATCGAGCGCGAGAGGGGCAAACCGCCCGCCAAGCTGACGCTGAATGACTTCGATGCAACATTGGTGCTCGAGTTTCTGGCCCATCTTGAAGCCGAGCGGCATAACTCGGTGCGCAGCCGCAACGCGCGCTTGGCAGCCGTGCGAGCCTTTGCCCACTACGTGGCCTTGCAATGCCCGCCAGCTCTGCAGTTGGCCCAGCAAATATTGGCCATCCCGATGAAGCGCTTCGACAAACCACTGCTCGGGTTTCTTTCCCGCGACGAGGTTCAGGCGCTGCTCGCCGCGCCCGATGCCAATACATGGTGCGGCCGGCGCGATCGTATCCTGATCGCGCTGCTCTACAACACGGGAGCCCGAGTCTCCGAGTTGATCGGCATTCGCGTGGCTGACGTGACGCTGGAAGTCACCCCCTCGGTGTGTCTGCACGGCAAGGGGCGTAAGCAGCGAACCGTGCCGCTGTGGAAGGAAACGGCCGTCGAGATCCGTCACTGGCTGCAGTCCGTCGGCTTGCGGGCGGAACAGCCCCTGGTACCCAGCCGACGCGGACTGCCGATGACGCGCTCGAATGTGGCTGAGCGGATTGCCTTGGCAGTCACTGCCGCGACAAAAAAGTGCCCCCAGTTGCAGCAGCGCAAGGTGTCACCACACACGCTGCGGCATACGACGGCCATGCACCTTCTGCAGGCCGGAGTGGACATCACCGTCATCGCGCTATGGTTGGGCCACGAAAGCCCGGTCACCACCCATGGATATGTCGAGGCTGACCTGGCCATGAAGGAACGTGCGCTTGCCACCATCGGCCCACCCGAAACCAAGCGCACGCGCTATCGTCCGACTGACGCCCTGCTGAAGTTTCTGGAAAGTCTCTGAAATTATGCAAAGTCGGCAGTGGTTGGCTGCCAGGCGCGCCGTCATCCACTGCTGCATACCCGACATAATTTCCGAGTGAGGATAATTGCGGCCGATGACGAAGGGCCGGATGGCCCGCTCGGCAGCGTTGTTGTCGATCGGCAGGTGGCCGGCCTCGATGTAGCGCTCGAGTCGGCTCCAGTTGCTCGCCAAGTAGTTCACTGCTTTGCCCAGGGCATTCTGCGCGGTGACCTGCGGCTGGGTTTTCTCCAGCCAGGCCTTGAGTTGGGCGAGCAACGGCCGGCTGTGTTGCTGACGGCCGTGGTGGAGTGCCTCATCGCTGACGTCCTTGAGTTCGCGCTCGATGCCGTAGAGTTTGTTGATCATCCCCAACGCGATGTCGGCGCGTCCGGTTTTGCCCTTCGGTTGCACCTTTTGCGCTTCGACGAATTTGCGCCGTGCATGCGCCCAGCAGGCCAGACGTTCAACACCCGACTGTGCGGCCACAGCGTTGTAGCCAGCGTAGTCGTCGGTCATCAAATAACCGCGATAGCCGGCAAGCAGGCGCAGTGGTACCTCCTGGGCACGGCTGGCGGTGTACTCGAAGAGGATCACCGGCTTGTTCGGCGGGCCGCCGGTTTGCACCCACATCCAGGAGTGGCTGCTCGGGTCGCGCCCCGGCTCTTTCAGCACCTGCACACGGGTTTCATCGCAATGGATCACCGGGCTGTCCAGCAGCTTGTCGCGCATCAGGTTGAGCAAGGGTTGTAACTGCGCACCGCACTGAATCACCCAGCGCGCCAGGGTCTGGCGGGGGATGTCGATGCCATGGCGGCTCAGAACCGTCTCGAAGCGATACAGCGGCAGGCCGTCCGCATACTTGGTGGTCAGCAGCATGGCCAAGACGCTGGGGCTGGCCAGGCTTTTCTCGATTAACTGCGCCGGCTTATCGGCGGTGACCGGCGCGCGTTCGCAGCCCTTGCAGGCGTAGGTTTTGCGGATGTGTTTGATCACCCGGATCTGCATCGGGATGATCTCCAGTTGTTCGCTGGTTTCCTCACCCATGACGTGTTTGCGGCAACCGCATTCGCAGGTCAGTTCGTGCTCGGGCAACTCGTGAATGACTTCGATGCGAGGCAGTTCGGCCGGCAGTGACTGGCGCTTGCCACGCGGTTTGCTGACGGCGACAGGGCGCAGTTCGACCGTTTCGACGTCGTCCTGACCATCGCCATTGGGCTGCTCGGCCAGCACCTCGGCCTCGTTGAGCAAGGGCAATTGCGGCGACTCGGGATCGCTGGTCTGCTCGGACTTGCGGCCAAACAGGCGATCACGCAGCAAGGCAACCTGCTCTTGCAGTTGCGTGATCTTGCCCAGATTCGACTGACGCTCCAGCAGCACGTCAGACAGCAGCTGCTTGAGCGTTTCGGGGTCGTCAGGAAGGGTTTCGGGCACGGAAATCATGCCGTGGATTATACCGGCTCAGGTCACGAAACGCGGCGTCAAAACCTGATGCGGGCGGTTGCGCCACAGGTCAAAACCATCCAGCAGCCAGTTCAATTCCTGGACCGTCAGCACGATGGCTTCGTCTTGATCGTCAGGCGATGTTTTGAATCGCTCGGCATCAAGGCGCTTGAGCCACAGACAGAAGCCATTGCGCTCCCAGTACAAGATCTTCACCCGGTTACGCGACTTGTTGAGGAAGACGAACAGCACCGGATCGAACACCGCCACCTTGATATCCAACTCGACCAGAGCAGCCAAGCCGTCGATGGATTTTCGGAAATCCACCGGCTTGGGGTAGAGATAGACTTTTTCGACTTTGGCGTCGGGGCGCATCATGGCGGCTGGCTCCAGAAAGAAATCGGAGCACAGCATTGGCTGGCCTGCGGATCATTTGAAGATGGGGTTTATGGAGCGCTTTCGCTGTTCGCCCTGTCGAATCTGTGGATGGCGCGCCGACATTTACTGACAAATGCAGGAGAGGTGCGCCCGTAATGTGGGCAATAGCCGCCGAGAGGTGCTCGCGGCGGCTAAAAACTCAGAAATGAGCGGGTGATCTAATCGATTTTTGTCGATTTACCGCTTTCAAAATCAGCGGAGGTTGAAGTCAGCCAGAAATGCATGGCTACTTCAGAGGATCCTTAGGATGTCCGATAATCATTGATACTCAGGCATTGTTATACTCTCGCCAAGTAAACCTTGACGTTTCGGCAAATTTATTGTCTCGGTTGCAATCAGTATTTCATTTTTATACGCAAGAACTTCTAGTTCAACAGCTTTTGTATTGGTTGCCACAACGAGTTTGTCGTAATCTTTTAGAGCGCCAAGTCCTTGTAGTGTAATCCCTTTAAGATCAGACCAGAACCGTGGCGGGGTTGGTGTGGGTCTTGACGTTCCACAAATACCGCTTGCGACAATTTGAGCTTGTGTAACAGCATTATGAATTGTTTCTAAACGTACCATTGCCTCAAAAAAAGGGTTCCTTGCTAGTGCGCAGTCGCCGATTGCATATATATTAATATCCGAAGTGCGCATTTGTTCATTAACCACAACACCATTGCTCACTTCAAGGGCTGCCTCAGCTGCCAATCCTAGTTCAGGTATAGCGCCGATTCCAACTACAATCAAATCTGTTTGAATTTTTTCGCCACTTGCTAATACGCATTTATCCACATGGCCATTCATGCCCTTTATGGAGGTTAATTTCGCATTTAACATGAACTCAACTCCTTCAACCTCAAGGCGGGCTCTGACCAAATTGGCTGCTGCTGGTGTTACAACGCGCGCCATTACTCGCGGGGCGGCTTCTATCACTGTAACCTTCTTCCCTAAGCCCACCGCAGCTGAGGCGACTTCAAGCCCGATCACTCCGCCGCCCAACACAACAACAGACGTACTTTCCGCAAGTTTTCTACGTAAATTTTTGGCGTCTTCTATGTTGCGTAAATAGCAAACTCCAGACAATTCAGACCCCTCACAGGTTAACCTGCGCGCGTTAGCACCTGTTGCAAGTATCAATTTATCATATGTGTACTCCTCCCCGTTTTTAGCAGAAACCACCTTGCGCTCCACATTAATTGATACAACCACTGTATTCAACGAAATATTAATGTTGTTGTTTTTATAAAAGTCTTCGGATTTTAGTGGTGGTGTGGATGCCGCAGTTTCGCTTGTCAGAAAAGCCTTGGATAGAGGAGGCCGCTGATAAGGCGCAACAGCCTCATTACTCAAAAGCCTAATTTCCCCTGTATAGCCATATTGACGAAGCCAGAACGCTGCGTTTACTCCAGCTGTCCCGGCGCCAACAATAACAATTTTCATATAATCTCTCCGATATATCTTCCATTGTTTTCACTTAGTGCCAGTCGCCTCAGATGAAACTCTGGCGCTCGGCTTCAATTATTGCTTGCGTGCGACTCTTTACATTAAGAAAGGTGAATATTTTCCTCATATGCCATTTTACAGTATCTTCGGTAACATACAGAGCGGCCGCTATTTCTTTGTTCGAATAACCATCCTTTACATATCTCAAGACGCTGATCTGCTTCAGCGTCAAAGACGTACCATCGTTATTCAACGGGGCGTTTATAGTGTCCACTATTCTTGACAGGCTCAAATTTGCAATCGTTTGGTCTACGTTAGCTACTGCGAAGATTTCACGTGATGCCGGTATTGCTATTTTAATTAAACGCATTTCATCAAGTACTGTTTGAAAACATTGAAGCTGCTTTGCCATTTCCAACGCGTAAGCTATGTTATGCCGGGCTTTATTTAGTGTGCCAGCACCGGATTGTGCTCCCGCTAAATATAATAATCCGCGGACTTCCAATTGGCCTGCGCCAATTTTTCGGGCTTGATGAATAGCCAATAACGCTCTGTGCGCGGCAAACTTAAAGTTATGAGATTGGGAGGACTCGATTGATCGAAAAAGCATTAGGCGTGCGCGGAGGGGGGGGGAGTGCGGCCCGGAGAAAACTTCTAATTCTTCACATTCTTGTAACTTATCTACATTCGTTACGCCTTGAAAAATTGAGCGCTGACAGATCTCAATTTGGCTCATAAATTCTAATCTAGGTAGATTTTTTTCAATCGCATGTGCCTTCGCCCACTCCAAAATCTCAATGGAACCATTGAGGTCATTCCTTCCAAGCCGCCAGGCTGACACAGTGCGGCATACGGAAAAGAACAAGTCTGTCACTCCGTGATTGGCAATGAACTCTAGAATTTTGGTAAGCTTTTCTTCTGATGTGTCCAAATGACCCAGTTCATAATTTATTTCAAGCTCTAGAGCATCCAACATTTTGGAAGTGAACGCGGTCTCATTACTCTGTGTGTCGCTGTCCGTGCGTGCTTGAGTCAAAATTTTCTTCGCCCTGATAATTTTACCGCTTGCTAGCGCTTGTTGGATCTGGGCGACATTCAGCCAACCAAAAGCAAATTTCTGGTTGGCAAATTTGTTCACGGCTTGAGCTTGGGCCAGCACCTTCTCTAACTCTGCAAACCTATACTCACTGGCAAAGATAAACGCCAAACAGGTCAACGCAGCCCCCTTGCCAACTGCGTTTGAATCCCCAAATAAACTAATCCACTTGTTACAGAGGTCCTCACTCGAAAGCATTTCATCATTCGTTGCTTTACCTATTGCTAACACAAGCTGCGGCCATCCTTTTTCTTGCCATTTGTTTGTTTTATCGGGCTGGAACTGGACAAGTAGATTTTCAAGTAATTTGGTTGCTCGCGCGCCCTGCAGACTGAAAAAACACACCCACGCGTAACCAATAACTATTGTGGGATGTTTGTACAACTCCTTCACCGGCATTTCCGATAGCCACTGTCTTAATGTAAATATTTCGCCCTGGCGAAATGCTAAATCTAAAATTATCTCTTCGCTCAGGCCGACTGCCCAGCGACTGTTATTCGCCCGAAGGGCTATACGTATAGCATACTGGAACTCGCCCCTACGCCAGTGCCAGAAAGCTGCGCGTTTAAGCAGGTAGGATTTTTTAGCAGGATTTTCAGTCCATGTAATACGTTGAAGAAAATCGCGCAATACTGGATGCAATGTAAACTGCGCGGCCTCACCTTTTACCGGACGAAACAACATGTAATCGACACTAAAAAATCTAATAAAATTGGTCGCATTGGTGCATTTGAACACGTAATTGTAGCTGTCATATGTCACGAAATCGAGTAACGAAGAGTTCACAAGAAAAACACGCTGCTGCTCGGAAAGCGCCTCAAATATTTCGTCATTTAAGTAATTATTTACTTCAAATACTTCTGAAATAGACTTGGCTGAAAGTTCACTTTTTAACAAAAGCCCTATAATAGCGGGCCATCCTTCCACCTCTTGTACCAAGGTCTCTATCTGCACCTTAGTAAGTCCAAGAACGGCCTCCGCCTCCGCTAACGCCACCGCCTCGTCTACGGTAAGGGCTAAGTCTTTCTCGGAATATTCCTGCATTGCGCCTGCAAGTTTAAGTTGGGATAGCCCTTTTATCGTATTACCTGCAACTGCAAATCTAATATTTTTTGGTGTTTCTAATATGAATGTTACAATCGCGTGCAGCACCGGGAGGCCCAAGTCGTGGCTTATATTATCCAAACAAATCAGCACCTCTATCTCATTGATTGAGGTGTTATTCCAAAGACTGGATGCAAGTTTTCGCAAGAGTGCTGGCTTGCTCTCGTTCTCTCTGACATGACTGAAGTTTACTAGCCCGAAAGTTTCAAGCTGCTCAATAATCTCTGCACAGATGTCAACTTCACTGTAAGAATCTTCTCCTAAAGAAATCCATACTGCAGGATGTCCGGTTGTTCTGTGGCGTAGCCATTCGAACGCTAGAGCCACGGTTTTTCCATATCCAGGCGGGGCTCTGTAAAAGCATACTCTGGCCGCAGTTTCATTCGCGCAACTCAATCGGGGTCTATATATGCGACTGTAGACCTTGGCACTTATTAGCGCCTCAACTTTACCCGACCTTGTTTTAGAAATCGGCAAACCATGATTTATTTTTCTTATTTTCACTTTACTATTTTGCTCCAGTGGAACAGCGCTCTTCTTATGATATTCCAATTGTTAAATGTATAAACTACACTAAAGTGTAGTAAATATTCTGGATAGTGGGAAATTTACGCACAGCGGTAAATAGCTCGACATGGCAGCTCTTATGACGCCCCAACCTATAGTTTCGATAAATCAGCTGACGCGACAAATAGCCTGACGCGGCAGGTATCGCACTGCCGTTGTCCGAGTGCAGTACCAGCGGCTGACCGGCCCGCCATTCGCGCAGACAGGCCTGGCGCAGTAGCTGGGCGGGCTGCTCGGCGCTTTCACTGGCATGCACCTCGCTGGCCACCAGCTTGCGGCTGTAGGCGTCCTTAATCATGTATCAGTAGAAGTAGCGGCCCTTGACCGTGGTCAGCAGCCAGGTGATGTCCCAGCACCAGAGTTGGTTCGGGCCATCGGCGACATGGGTCGTCAGCGCTCGCTTCACCGGTGGGCGGCTACGGCCGCGCGGATGCCGCTGCTCGGCTTCCCTCAGCACCCGGTAGAAGGTCGACTCCGAAGCCAGCCAGGTGCCCTGATCGGCCAGCCGCGCCACGATCTGATGCGGCGGCAGGCTGGCAAACTCGGGCTGGTTGGCGACTTCCAGCACACGGCGGGGCTCTTGCGGACTCAGCTCGTTGGCCGGTGCCGCACGCGGCGTCAAGGGACGCCGATCCTCCGGGCAGTGCTGCCAGCGCTAAAGGCTGCGCAACGACGGACCCAGTTCGGCACAGGCCTGCGCCCGCAGGGCTCCCGCCGCCACGGCTTCTTCGATCAACTGCAGGGTTTCGCGGCGATCCGGAGCGCTGATCGTCCTTCCCCCAGAGCGCCTCGGCTTTTTTTCGCAACACTAACAGGGCTGCGGTTTCTGCCAGCGCCGCGCCCTTGCGCCGCAGCTCACGCTCCAGCTGCTTGATGCGCTGCTTCGCGGCCTTCTCCTCTTCGCGCTAGCGCCGGTTTTTGCTCGGCTGAACCGGGCTGTTAGCCTGCTCGCAGGCTTCACGCCAAGCCTTGACCTGCTCGACATACAGGCCTTTGCGCCGGCAATACTCTGCCAGCTCCGTCTCCTTGAGACTGGCGCTTTCCAGCACCACCCGAAACTTGTCCTGGCTCGACCACTGATCGGCCTGATTACCCTCTCCCGGCACCACTGATTCCGCTGCTCTGGCCTGTTTGCGCCAAGCATACAGGGTGGCATCGGTAATGCCTGTCACCTCCACCAACTCCGGCACCGTCCGGTTCAGCGGCGGCATCATCTGCCGCCCCCCCCGCCACACTCCCGACGCTCTATCGAATAACGCGCCACACAGTTCTCACTTCCGCCCACCGACCAAGACTCATCGAATCAACTCACACGACAACTATCCTGACGCGGCGAGCTTCACCACAGACGAGATCAGAATCGGCGACACATCACACCCCTCGATTCGCCAGGTGCTTCTGCGCCTTCCTCCAGCGCCGGAATGCCGTCGATGCGGATAGTCAAATGCGCACACGCAGCTTTCACCTCCCCCTGCTCCAGCAGATCGAGCCGATCTGCCCAGTCCTGCATCATTTTCCGGCGAGGTTCCACGTAAAGGGCATGGTTGTAGGTGGCGCTGACTTTATTGGGATCAGCGTGCGAGAGTTGCGCATCCACCCAAATCTTGGGGTAGCCGACCTCGTTGAGCGCCGTGGAGAGCGTGCCACGGATGCCATGGCCGGTGAGCAGGTCCTGGTAGCCCATGCGCTTGAGCGCTCCATTCAGCGTGTTCTCGCTGATGCGCTTCTTGAGATCACCCCTGTGAGCCAACAGGTAACGCTGGGCAGGTTTGACCTGCTCCAGCAGGTAGCGAACGATCTCGATGGCCTGGACCGATAACGGCACGACGTAGGGCGGAATATCCTGCGGCCGCTGTCCACGCTTGCGCATACCGTCCTGCAGTTGCTTGACCACCTCGGGGGGAATGATCCACAGACCGCGCTCAAGATCAAACTGATCAGGGGTTGCCAAGCGCAGTTCGCCAGTCCGAACACCCGTCAGCAACAACAGACGAATACCAAGTCGTGTGGTGATCGTGCCTCTATAGCAACGCAGCTTATGCAGCAGGTCGGGCAGCTCAGATAACCGCAGGAAGGGATTATTGACCACAGGTGGTTTGGGGACAGCTACCACATCCAGATCCGATGCTGGGTTGCTCTCCAGTCCTTCGACTTTCACTATAGCAAAGCGGAACAACTGCCTGAACCAGGCGCGCACCTTCTCCGCAGTCGTGAATGCCCTACGCTGCTCGATCCGAGCAAGCACTGTCAGTAGATCGGGACGACGGACCTCATAGATGGACATGGCGCCCAAGGCAGGCAGCACGTCTTTATCGAAGATGCGCTGGATCTGCGAGAGCGTACTCTGCCGCCCCTCCTTGAGTTCCAGCTTGCGGTGTGCAAGCCACTGCAGATATACCGCCTTGAAGCTGTGCTCCGCCGCCAAACACGCAGCACGAAACTTCTTCTTGCGGTCATTCTTGGGATTGATGCCTTTCGCCAACAGAGCGCGGGCCTCATCGCGCAACGCACGCGCCTCCCGGAGACTGACCTCCGGATAGGTGCCCAGAGACATCCGCTTCTGTTTAGCAGCCCAGTAGTATCTGAAGTGCCAGGATTTACCTCCCGTAGCGGATACCGCCAGCGAGAGGCCATCGAAGTCAGGGAGGGTATAGTCTTTGCCAGTCGCCCGGGCTTGCCGGACAGAGACGTCTGTGAGTGCCATGGTATAGCTCCTGAACCTGGGTCAGGGCTAGATGCTTGTCTCGCAGGCCACACTCCTCCAGCAACAATCCGGAAACCACGCACCCCGTAAAGATGGACTTAAAAATGGACTTAAAAGCCCTGGCTGGGGGTGGTTTCCAGTGGATTTCGCTGGAACGAAAAAAGGGCCTTAGGCCCTTCTTTCAATGACTTACAGACTTCGGTGGACGTCTGTAGATCATAATTTGGAGCGGGAAACGAGACTCGAACTCGCGACCCCGACCTTGGCAAGGTCGTGCTCTACCAACTGAGCTATTCCCGCAAATGG
>NZ_RXHX01000001.1:495000-765793 GCF_005930655.1 Pseudomonas sp. FSL W5-0299 | reverse complement strand
CCCTCGCCACAGATTACGCTTTGCCTGCCCATCTCTTATTCGCACACATCCCGACTTTTAAGATTGACCCGTCCACTTTATTTCGTTTGCCCCCACCCACTGCTCACGGCTTAGATAAAAAGAAGCATCCCTTCCTCAGAGTCGGTCATCCATGAGCAGCGAAACCATCAGCCAGTCGATCAACGTCGTTCATCCCGTCACGCTCAGCCACGGCAAAAACGCCGAGGTCTGGGACACCGATGGCAAACGCTACATCGACTTCGTCGGCGGCATCGGCGTACTGAACCTCGGCCATTGCCATCCGCGCATCGTCGAGGCCATTCGCGAACAAGCCACGCGGCTGACGCACTACGCGTTCAACGCCGCACCGCATATGCCCTACATCGAACTGATGGATCGCCTGACGGCGTTCATTCCGGTGGACTACGCTGTCAGTGGCATGCTCACCAACAGCGGCGCAGAAGCGGCGGAAAACGCCCTGAAGATCGTCCGTGGCTCGACCGGTCGCACAGCCGTCATTGCCTTCGACGGTGCCTTCCATGGCCGCACGCTCGCCACCCTCAACCTCAACGGCAAAGTCGCACCGTACAAACAGAAAGTCGGCGCGCTGCCGGGGCCTGTGTATCACCTGCCCTTTCCAAGCAAGGACAACGGCGTGACCTGCGCCGAAGCGCTGAAGGCGATGGATCGACTGTTCAGCGTCGAAATCGACGTCAATGACGTGGCCTGTTTTATCGTCGAACCGGTTCAAGGTGAAGCGGGATTTCTGGCGATGGATGTCGAGTTCGCACAGGCGCTGCGCACGTTCTGCGATGAAAAAAATATTCTGCTGATCGCCGATGAAATCCAGTCCGGCTTTGGCCGCACCGGCGAGCGCTTTGCCTTTTCGCGCCTGGGCATCGAGCCGGACCTGATCCTGCTGGGCAAAAGCATCGCCGGCGGCGTGCCACTGGGCGCGGTAGTCGGGCGCAAGACGCTGCTCGACACCTTGCCCAAAGGTGGACTGGGCGGCACCTATTCCGGCAACCCCATCGCCTGCGCCGCCGCATTGGCAACGCTGGATGAAATGACGGATGCCAACCTGCAAGCCTGGGGGTCGCAACAGGAAGAAGCGATTGTCAGCCGTTACGAGTCCTGGCGCGCAAGCAAACTTTCACCGTATCTGGGTCGTTTGACCGGCGTCGGTGCGATGCGCGGTATCGAGTTGACCCATGCCGACGGCTCCCCCGCCTCGGCGCAGCTCACACAATTGCTGGCGTTGGCGCGTGACGCGGGTCTGCTGTTGATGCCGAGCGGCAAATCACGGCACATCGTTCGGCTACTGGCGCCGTTGACCACCGAGTCGGCGGTGCTGGAGGAAGGGCTGGATATCCTTGAGGCGTGCCTGGCAAGACTGCCCTGACAGCGAAGTGCGTTCCGGGACTGACGTAGCGAATTAAGTTCGCTTGTGGTCCCGGAATCGACGTCGCAATACTGACCAAAGACCCTTTTACCTAGCGAGAACATCACCACCGACAAGCTGAGGCAGACATGTATCACGACAATATAATTTATAAGAAAAAGTCTAACGATCCTCACTTCCTGCTCGGCGTAGCCGTGGTGCTGTTCCTCGGCGCCTACCTGATGAACCTGGGCAACAGCGCCCTCAGTCATTTTCTGCATCCGCTGCTGGGCAATGCCCCGGACAGCCTGACGGCACGCAACGTCGCCATCGGGCTGGGCATTGCCGTACTGGGCACCTTGAACTTCCACGTCCTCGGGCGCCTGAAGTTCAAAGTGCAGACTACGGTGGTGTGGATCGAACTACTGATCCTGTTTCTGGCGTTCTTCGACACCTTCGACCTGTCTTACAGCTTCATCCTCGACAAGATCGGTTTCCTGATCATCCAGGGCGCTGCAACCACCTTGTACATCTCTGCAGTGGCCATCGTCCTGGCCTTTGTGCTGGCGCTGGTCGGCGCAGTGGCCAAGCTGTCGAACAACGGCCTGGCCAATGCCCTCGCCTCGTTCTACACCTCGTTCTTTCGCGGCGTGCCGTTGCTGATTCAGATCTACCTGATTTACCTGGGTCTGCCGCAACTGGGCTACGTGGTCGATGCGGTGCCTGCCGGTATCCTCGCGCTGTCCCTGTGTTACGGCGCCTACATGACCGAGATTTTCCGGGCCGGCATCCAGAGCATTCCGGTCGGTCAGTGGGAAGCCTCGCGGGCGCTGAACATCAGCCCGTTCAAGACCCTGAGCCGGGTCATCATGCCGCAGGCCTTGCGGGTGATCATTCCACCCACCGGCAACCAGTTCATCGCCATGCTCAAGGACAGTTCGCTGGTGTCGGTGATCGGTGTCTGGGAACTGATGTACCTGGCCAAGACCCAGGGGCGCGCAGACTTCCGCCACCTGGAAATGCTGATCACTGCCGCGATGATTTACTGGGCCCTGTCGTTCATTCTGGAACGGGTCCAGGCGCGAATCGAAAAACGGGTCAATCGATCCGTGGCAAGGGGTTGATGCGTGATGACTCGTACCGATACCGCCCAACAACGCGACCTGGCCCCTGCTGCGCAGACCAGTCCCTCGATGATTTCAATCACCGGCCTGAACAAGTGGTACGGCAACTTTCACGCCCTGCGTGACGTCGACCTGAACGTCGCCACTGGCGAAATCCTGGTGGTGTGCGGCCCGTCGGGTTCGGGCAAATCGACAATGATTCGCTGCATCAACCACCTGGAAAATTTCCAGAAGGGCCACATTCAGGTCAACGGCATTACGCTCACCAGTGAAGCAGAAAGTGTCAGCGCCGTGCGCAGCGAAATCGGCATGGTGTTCCAAAGCTTCAACCTGTTCCCGCACTTGAGCGTGATCGACAACCTGACTCTGGCCCCGCAGCTGGTGCAAGGCGTGTCGGCCACCGAGGCGAAAAAACGCGCGCAGGTCTATCTGGAGCGGGTGCGGATTGCCGAGCATGCCCACAAATATCCGTCGCAACTGTCCGGCGGCCAGCAGCAGCGCGTGGCCATTGCCAGGGCGCTGTGCATGAACCCCAAAGTGATGCTGTTCGATGAACCAACCTCGGCGCTGGACCCGGAAATGGTCCACGAGGTGCTGGACGTGATGGGCGAGCTGGCCACCGACGGCATGACGATGATTTGCGTGACCCACGAAATGGGCTTTGCCAGCAAGGTCGCCGACCGAGTGCTGTTCATGGATCAGGGCCAGGTGATCGAACAAGCCACCCCGGCCGAGTTTTTCAAAAACCCGCAGACCGAACGCGCACAGAAATTCCTGTCGCAGATCATCGGGCACTGAGAAGCGCTTTACCCCCGCATAACAATAACGAAAAGTGGAGATGGACATGCTCAGTAAAAAACCCGCAATCACCCTTGCTGCCGCCTTGTCACTGTTGTTCGTCGGCGCCGCGAACGCCGGTGCCGTCCTGGACAAGATCGAAAGCAGCAAGACGTTGACCGTCGCCACCTCGGCGACCTGGCCCCCGCAGGGGTTCATCAACGACAAGAATGAAATCGACGGTTTTGATATCGACGTGTCCAAGGAGATCGCCAAGCGTCTCGGCGTCGAGGCCAAATTCATCACGCCCGACTGGGATGTGATTACCGCCGGCAAGTGGAATGGCCGCTGGGACGTATCCGTCGGCTCGATGACCGCCACCAAGAGCCGTGCGCGGATTCTCGACTTCCCCGGCACCTACTACTACGTGCCCTACGTGTTTGCGGTGCACAACAAATCCACGGTCACCGACCACAAGGCGTTGAATGGCAAAACCATCGGCGTCGAGGGCGGCACGACGTCCGAGGACTATTTCAGCCAGGCACTGGCCATCGAAACCACTGACGTGCCACCCGTCGTCTACGACGTTAAAACCGAAAAAATGAAGACCTACGCCGGCTCCGTCGGACCGCTGGACGATCTGCGCCTGGGCGACGGTGCTCGACTGGACGCCATCCTCACCCAACGCAGCACGCTGGATGCGGCCGTCAAGAAGGGTTACCCATTACGCGCTGTCGACAACGGCGTGGTGTTCTATGAACCGTTGGCCGTTGCCACCGACAAGGGTGACCCGGAGCTGAAGGCGAAACTGAGTGAAATCATCGGCGCAATGCACAAGGACGGCACGCTGACCAAACTGTCGGACAAGTGGTACGGCGTCGACTACTCGACCATCAAGTAACACTGCCCTCCCCTGAGGGAGCGAGCCTGCTCGCGATGAGGCCATCAAATTCAGCGTTAATGTTGAATGTTCGACCGCCATCGCGAGCAGGCTCGCTCCCACAAAGGCCAGCCCTCGCTTGAATGTCCGGCAACTTATCAAGGATCGACCATGTCCTTCCCCAACACCTGGTATTCCCAAACCTCGCTGCCCCGTGCGGCCAGGCCCGAATTGAACACCGACGAAACCTGCGACGTCTGCATCATCGGTGCCGGCATCGCCGGCCTCACCGCCGCCCTCGAACTGATCCGGCGCGGCAAGCGTGTGATCATCCTCGAAGCCCATCAGGTCGCGTGGGGAGCCTCCGGCCGCAATGGCGGCGTGGTCTCGCCGGGCTGGGCCGAAGGGTCTGGAGCGATCCGCAAAAAACTGGGACTGGAAAACGCCAGAACGCTGTTCCAGATGTCGGTTGAAGGGGTAGAGCTTGTCCGCCGCAACATCGCCGAACTGGCCCTCACCGGCTGCAATCCGTCCGCCGGCACAATCCGGGTCAAGCGCTACGACGACAGCGCCAGCGTGAAAAACCACATCGACACAATGCGCCGCGACTTCGCTTACGAACTCAACTTCCTCGACACCGCCCAGGTCCGCGAACGGGCGCACACCCAACGTTATTTCCAGGGTGTGGAGGACCCGAACGCCCTGCATTTCCACCCGTTGAATTATTGCCTGGGCCTGGCCCTTGCCATTGAAGCGACGGGCAGTCGCATTTTCGAACACTCCAAAATGCTCACCTGGCGTCGCGAAGGGGCCGACAAGATTGTCCAGACCGCTCACGGTAGCGTGCGCTGTCAGGACCTGGTGTTCTGCGCCGGCGGTTACGGCGGGCCGGAGCTGCAAAAGCTCAGCCGCGCCTACCTGCCGATTGCCACCTACGTGGTGCTGACCGAACACCTGGGCGATTCGATCAAAAGCGTTCTCGAGTCAGGCGCCGCGTTTTCCGATGACCGTCGCGCCTCGGACTATTACCGCATTGTCGAAGGCGATCGCCTGTTGTGGGGCGGACGTATCACGACCCGTCACGAACAGAATGAAAAAGCCCTGGCGGCCATGCTCAAGGCCGACATGGTGTCGGTGTATCCGCAACTGGCGCCGGTCAGGATCGAATTGGCCTGGTCCGGTCTGATGGGGTATTCCACCAACAAAATGCCCAACCTGGGGTGGCTGGAACCAGGTGTCTGGGCGTGCACTTCATTTGGCGGTCATGGACTGAATACCGGTTCGATTGGCGGCAGGGTGATTGCTGAAGCGGTGTGCGGGGAAACTGCTCGGCATGAACTGTTCAAGCCGTACTTGCTGGACTGGAACGGTGGGCCGTTCGGGCGCGTTGCCGCCAATGCGATCTATCAATCGCTGAAGGTCATGGACTTCGTCCAGGAACGGTTTCGCGGTTGACCAACACAATCCTCGCTCCTGCAGGGGTCTGGTGAACGCTTTTGCTGTGGGCACAAAAAAACCGGCCGAAGCCGGTTTTTTCATTTCAACGATTTCAGAACTTGGCGTTCTGCAGATCATCGAGGTAACGCTCGGCATCCAGTGCCGCCATGCAACCGGCGCCGGCCGAGGTGATGGCCTGACGGTAAACGTGGTCAGCCACGTCACCGGCAGCGAAGATGCCTTCGACGCTGGTGGCCGTTGCGTTGCCGTCGCGGCCGCCCTGCACAACCATGTAGCCGTCTTTCAACGTCAGCTGGCCTTCGAACAGCGAAGTGTTCGGGGTGTGGCCGATGGCGATGAACACGCCGTCGACTTTCAGCTCGTCGAAGCTGCCGTCGTTGTTCTTCAGGCGAGCACCGGTGACGCCCATGTTGTCGCCCAGGACTTCGTCCAGGTTCGCGTTCAGCTTCAGGATGATCTTGCCTTCGGCAACGCGGGCATTGAGTTTGTCGATCAGGATCTTCTCGGCGCGGAAAGTTTCGCGACGGTGGACCAGGGTCACGGTGCTGGCGATGTTGGCCAGGTACAGCGCTTCTTCAACAGCGGTGTTGCCACCGCCGACCACAGCCACTGGCTTGTTGCGGTAGAAGAAACCGTCGCAAGTTGCGCAGGCCGATACGCCTTTGCCCATGAACGCTTCTTCCGAAGGCAGGCCGAGGTAACGGGCGCTGGCGCCGGTGGCGATGATCAGGGCGTCGCAGGTGTAAGTCGCGCTGTCGCCGATCAGGGTGTACGGCTTGGCAGCGAAGTCCACGGCATTGATGTGATCGAAAACGATCTCGGTTTCAAAACGCTCGGCGTGCTCTTTCATGCGGTCCATCAGCGCCGGGCCGGTCAGGCCGTGGACGTCGCCCGGCCAGTTGTCGACTTCGGTGGTGGTGGTCAATTGACCGCCGGCCTGCATGCCGGTGATCAGCAGTGGCTTGAGATTGGCACGGGCGGCATAGACCGCAGCACTGTAACCGGCAGGGCCGGAACCGAGAATAATCACTCGCGAATGACGGACTTCAGACATGACCTGCTCCTGTTGACCGGCCCGGAACACCTGGCGCGGAACGCCGGGTTGCCGGCGGGAATAAAAAAGGACTGTTGAAAGCCTTGGGGAAGGCTCGGGTTCGACAGTCCTGTAAAAAGAATGGGTGCAGCGTATCGAGGGGGCGAAGATTAAGGAAATACGGTTTAACAATCCAGCTCATAGGCGGTCTCTATCCGGTCACGATGGATTTATAGGCGCCTTTGTTACAGTTAATGTCGATGTCGCTGCCGCGCTTTCGCCTGTCAGGCAAAGCCGGTAAGGTCGGCGCGTTTACCCTTTGCTCGGAGCACGTTATGCCCGCCCCCGTTCTGTCCGGCCCGCAATACCTGCGCGAAGGCCTCAAGCTGGTCTTGAGCCCCAGCCTGCGTTTGTTCGTATTGTTGCCCTTGGTGATCAACCTCGTGCTGTTCGTCGGATTGATCTACCTGGCCAGCCATCAATTCAGCCTGTGGGTCGATACGCTGATGCCGTCCCTGCCCGACTGGCTGAGTTTTCTCAGTTACGTCCTCTGGCCGATTTTTGTCGTGCTGGTGGTTCTGATGGTGTTTTTCACCTTCACCATGCTCGCCAACGTCATCGCCGCGCCGTTCAACGGCTTCCTGGCGGAGAAGGTCGAAGTGGTGGTGCGTGGCACCGATGACTTCCCGGCGTTCAGTTGGGGTGAACTGGTCGCCATGATCCCTCGTACCCTGTCCCGGGAAATGCGCAAACTCGGCTACTTCCTGCCGCGGGCAATCGGGTTGTTCATTCTCTCGTTCATCCCCGTGGTCAACATCATCGCCGCGCCGTTGTGGCTGCTGTTCGGGGTGTGGATGATGGCGATCCAGTACATCGACTACCCGGCGGACAACCACAAACTGGGCTGGAACGAAATGCTCGCCTGGCTGCGCGAGAAGCGCTGGCAGAGCATGAGTTTTGGCGGGATCGTGTACCTGGTGTTGCTGATTCCGGTGGTCAACATCCTGATGATGCCGGCGGCTGTGGCCGGTGCGACGCTGTTCTGGGTGCGTGAGCGCGGCGCAGAGAATCTGGTGACCCAACGCTGACACCGTCACAAATCCATCATCGAAACGCCACAATGACGACATGCCCCCAGCCGACACTGGGGTCATGACGACAGCTCTGCATATCACCCTCATCACCGAAACCTTCCCACCGGAAATCAACGGCGTGGCCAATACCCTCGGCCGCTTGTGCGATGGCTTGCGCGCGCGCGGGCATCAGGTCGAACTGGTGCGGCCGCGTCAGGGCTGCGATCTTCTGGCGGCCAGCAGCGATGAGTTGCTGCTGTGTCGCGGCTGGCCATTGCCGGGCTATCCGGGTTTGCAATGGGGTCAGTCGTCGATGCACAAGCTGCTGCGGCGCTGGAAACGTCATCGTCCGGACGTGCTCTACATCGCCACGGAAGGGCCGCTGGGATTGTCGGCGTTGCGAGCGGCGCGGCGTTTGGGGATTTCAGTGGTCAGCGGCTTTCACACCAATTTCCAGCAGTACTCCAATCAATACGGGCTCGGCCTGCTGTCGCGCTTGCTGACTCATTACCTGCGATGGTTTCACAACCGTTCGACGTTGACTCTGGTGCCCAGCATCAGCCAGCGACTGGAACTGGAACGGCGTCATTTCGAACGTCTGGCGTTGTTGTCCCGAGGGGTCGACAGCCAATTGTTTCATCCGGTCAAACGCCTGCAATCTTTACGCGAACAGTGGGGACTCGCCGAGAAAGACATCGCGGTCATCCACGTCGGACGCCTGGCGCAGGAGAAAAACCTCGGCTTGCTCAAGCGCTGTTTTGACGGCCTGAAGGCCACTTATCCACAGCGCAAACTGAAATTGATCGTGGTCGGCGACGGGCCGCAGCGAGGTTTTTTGGAGAAGGAACTGCCTGACGCGATTTTCTGCGGCTCACAACGAGGCGAAGCGTTGGCCAGTCACTATGCGTCAGCGGACGTATTTCTGTTTCCGAGCCTGACCGAAACCTTCGGCAATGTGGTGCTTGAAGCATTAGCGTCGGGATTGGGGGTGGTGGCCTACGATCAGGCGGCTGCGGCTCAACACATTCGCCATGGCTACAACGGCGTATTGGCGATGCCGGGGGACGAAGAGGCGTTCTGCGATGCTGCGACGTGGTTGCTGGAGGAGCGCGAAACCTTGCGTTGCGTGCGGCTCAATGCGCGCCAGCATGCGAGCCGGCAGGGTTGGGCGGCGATTATCGAGCAGTTCGAGGGGCAGTTGCGGGGGGCTTGTGTGGGGGAGTTGGCGGTGCCTGAGGCACAGACCTTATCCTGACTGGTGGGTGACATTGAATCCGTCTTCGCGAGCAGGCTCGCTCCCACAAAGGTTCTGCGTCATTCACAAAACCTGTGGGAGCGAGCCGCTCGCGAAGAGGCCCTTCCAGTCGCGGCTTAAACCAGGGTCATCAACGCCTCACGGCTGAACGGCAGGATGTCTTCCTCACGACCATCACGCACTTTCTGCGCCCAGTCCGGGTCGACCAGCAGCGCACGCCCTACCGCCACCAGATCGAACTCGTCGTTGTTCAAGCGCTCCAGCAGTTTTTCCAGGCTGGCCGGCTGCGCGATCTTGTCAGTGTTGACCATGAACTGCAGGAACTCGCCATCCAGGCCAACGCTGCCCACTGTGATGGTCGGCTTGCCTGTGAGCTTGCGGGTCCAGCCGGCCAGGTTCAGCTCGGAACCGTCGAACTCCGGCTCCCAGAACCGACGCGTCGAGCAGTGGAAAATGTCCACGCCGGCGTCGGACAGCGGCTTGAGGAATTCCCCCAGCGCCTCCGGTGTTTGCACCAGGCGCGCGGTGTAATCCTGCTGCTTCCACTGCGAGAAACGGAAGATGATCGGGAAGCCTTCGCCGACGGCTGCACGCACAGCCTGAATCAATTCGATGGCAAAACGCGAACGGTTGGCCAGGCTGCCGCCGTATTCGTCGGTGCGTTGGTTGCTGCCTTCCCAGAAAAACTGGTCCACGAGGTAACCGTGGGCGCCGTGGATTTCCACGCCGTCCATGCCAATGCTTTGGGCGTCTTTAGCGGCTTGGGCGAACGCGGCGATCACGTCCTGGATATCTTGTTTAGTCATGCCGTGAACCACGACCTGACCGTCCTTCAATTTCTCCGACGGACCGTAACCCGGCACGCTGGCATCCGGCTCGGTGCCGATGCGGCGCACGCTGCCCACATGCCATAACTGCGGAACGATCTTGCCGCCCTCGGCGTGGACTGCGTCGACCACTTTCTTCCAGCCGGCCAGCGCGGCCTCACCGTAGAAATGCGGCACGTTCGGGTAGCCGTTGGAGGCCTTGTGCCCGACGGTGGTGCCTTCGGTGACGATCAGGCCGACGCCGGCAGCGGCGCGACGACGGTAGTATTCGATCACTTTGGAATTGGGTACGCCGCCCGGGGAGAAGGAGCGGGTCATCGGTGCCATGACGACGCGGGTCGGCAGTTCGAGGCTGCCGAGGTGGAACGGTTTGAACAGGGCTTTGACGGGCATGGGACGCTCCACGGGGTAAATGACTTTATGACGGCGATAATATGGAGAGCCGCAAGCCTTGAACAGCACTATTGATTTGGGTGATTAAGATCCAAAAGCAAAAGATCGCAGCCTCCGACAGCTCCTACAGGGGAAGGTAAACACCCGTAAGGCTGCCGAAGACTGCGATCTTTTGATGTTTCTGTATTTAGCTCAGCGCTTTTTCAATCGCATGGATGACCGTCGGATCATCCGGCGCTGTGCGCGGCGAGAACCGCGCCAGCACTCGGCCGTCCTTGCCCAGCAGGAATTTTTCGAAGTTCCAGGTGATGTCCCCCGGAAACTCCGCACCCTCGCCCGCGAGCAAACGGTACAGCTGATGACGATCATGACCGTTGACTTCCAGCTTGCTGGACAAAGGAAAGGTCACGCCATAGTTGAGGCTGCAGAATTCCTGGATCTCTTGCTCGGTACCCGGTTCCTGCCCGGCAAACTGGTTGCACGGCAGGCCCAGCACGCTGAAGCCTTTGTCCTTGTATTGCTGGTAGAGGTTTTCCAGCGCCGCGTATTGTGGGGTCAAGCCACATTTGGAAGCGACGTTGACCACAAGCACGACGTGCCCCTTGAGGGGTGCCAGCGGTAGCTCCTGTCCATCCAGGGCTGTCAATTTAAGGTCGTGAAAAGCACTCATGACGAACTCCAGATTCCCGTGTTCTACTCGAAACAGCCACTTGGCGATGTCGCCAGGGACAGCCGCGGACTAAAAAGGCGCCCCTCGGGCGCCTCTCCAGTTCTCTGAGCTTAGCGCAGAAAATCAGTGGTGATGGCCACCTTCGCCATGGACGTGACCATGAGCGACTTCTTCCTGGCTGGCGTCACGGATGGCAATGATCTTGACCTGGAAATTCAGGCGCTGACCGGCCAACGGGTGGTTGCCGTCGACGGTGACATCGTCGCCGTCCAGATCGCGGATGGTAACGATCTGCATCTGGCCGTCCGGCGCGGAAGCGTGGAACTGCATGCCCACTTCCAGTTCGTCGACGCCTTCGAACATGCTGCGGCTCAGGGTGCTGACCAGTTCGGCAGCATATTCGCCGTAGGCATCTTCAGGTTCAACGGCTACGGTCAGCTCGTCGCCGACTGCTTTGCCTTCCAGTGCCTTTTCCAGGCCCGGGATGATGTTACCTGCGCCTTGCAGGTAGACCAGCGGCGCGCCGCCGGCGGAGCTGTCGATGACCTCACCAGCGTCGTTGGTCAGGGTATAGTCGATGGAGACAGCCTTATTGGCGGCGATCAGCATGGGGCGAGACCTTTTGCATAAGAATGAAGAATGGCCAAGTTTAGCGAAGCAATCGCCCGAAAGCGAACACAACCCGGACAGACGGATGACGGCGAAAGGCTCGACGGTCACAGGCTTCCATCAAGATGAGGGCGGGCACTGGGTGGCCGAGCTTTCCTGCGGTCACACCCAGCACCTGCGCCACCAGCCGCCGTGGCAATCTCGCGCCTGGGTCCTGGACCCCGCGCAACGTATTGAAAAAATAGGCCAGCCCTTTGATTGCGGTTGGTGCGCACAAGCCTCGGTTAGCGATAACCTTGGCGACTGAATTTCGGTAGATCGTCAGCTATAGATGATCGCCATTGCCATGCACCCTTAGAGAATCCGCATGCAAACTTTTTTTATCGCACCCACCGATTTTGGTGTGGGACTGACCTCCATCAGCCTCGGGCTGGTGCGCACCCTTGAGCGCGCCGGCCTCAAAGTCGGCTTTTTCAAACCGATCGCCCAGCCGCATCCGGGTGACACCGGCCCGGAACGCTCCACCGAACTGGTGGCGCGCACCCACGGCTTGAAACCGCCGCAGCCACTCGGTCTGGCTCACGTCGAGCGTATGCTTGGCGACGGTCAGCTGGATGAGCTGCTCGAAGAAATCATCACCCTTTATCAGCAAGCGGCCGTCGGCAAGGACGTGCTGATCGTCGAAGGCATGGTCCCGACCCGCAGCGCCAGTTACGCCGCGCGGGTGAATCTGCACTTGGCAAAAAGCCTCGACGCCGAAGTGATCCTGGTCTCGGCACCGGAAAACGAAGTGCTGACCGAACTGTCTGGCCGCGTGGAATTGCAGGCGCAATTGTTCGGAGGCCCCAAAGATCCGAAAGTCCTCGGCGTGATCCTCAACAAGGTCAAGACCGACGAAAGCATGGAGGCGTTCGCTTCGCGCTTGAAGGAACATTCGCCGTTGCTGCGCAGCGGTGATTTTCGCCTGCTCGGCTGCATTCCTTTCCAGCCGGAATTGAACGCGCCGCGCACCCGCGACGTCGCCGACCTGATGGGCGCGCAGATTCTCAATGCCGGCGATTACGAAACCCGGCGCATGACCAAAATCATCATCTGCGCCCGCACCATGCGCAACACTGTGGAGCTGCTCAAGCCCGGCGTGCTGGTGGTGACCCCCGGCGATCGCGACGACATCATCCTCGCCGTCAGCCTCGCCGCCATGAATGGCGTGCCGTTGGCCGGCCTGTTGCTGACCAGCGACACCCTGCCCGATCCGCGCATCATGGACCTGTGCCGTGGCGCATTGCAGGCGGGCTTGCCGGTGTTGTCGGTGAGCACCGGCTCCTACGACACCGCCAACCAGTTGAACGGTCTGAACAAGGAAATCCCGATCGACGACCGCGAGCGTGCGGAGATCATCACCGACTTCGTTGCCAGTCATCTGGATGCCAACTGGCTGCACCAGCGTTGCGGCACTCCGCGTGAAATGCGCCTGTCGCCCGCGGTGTTCCGTTATCAACTGATCCAGCGTGCCCAGGCCGCCAACAAGCGCATCGTCCTGCCCGAAGGCAGCGAGCCGCTGACCGTGCAAGCGGCGGCGATCTGTCAGGCGCGCGGCATCGCCCGTTGCGTGCTGCTGGCGAAACCGGAAGACGTCGAAGCCGTGGCCCGCGCCCAGGGCATCGAGCTGCCGCCGGGTCTGGAGATTCTCGACCCGGACCTGATTCGCGAGCGTTACGTCGAACCGATGGTTGCGCTGCGCAAAAGCAAAAGCCTCAACGCACCGATGGCCGAGCAACAACTGGAAGACACCGTGGTGATCGGCACCATGATGCTGGCGCTGGATGAAGTCGACGGTCTTGTCTCCGGGGTCATCCACTCCACCGCCAACACCATCCGCCCGGCCCTGCAGCTGATCAAGACGGCGCCGGGCTGCACGCTAGTGTCGTCGGTGTTCTTCATGCTGTTTCCCGAAGAAGTGCTGGTCTACGGCGACTGCGTGATGAACCCGCACCCGAGCGCCAGCGAACTGGCCGAGATCGCCCTGCAAAGCGCCGACTCGGCAGCCGCATTCGGCATCACCCCGCGCGTGGCGATGATCAGCTACTCCAGCGGTGAATCGGCCAGCGGCGAAGAAGTCGAAAAGGTTCGCGAAGCGACGCTGCTCGCCCACGAACAACAGAATTCGCTGCTGATCGACGGCCCGTTGCAATACGACGCCGCCGCCAACGAAACCGTGGCCCGGCAACTGGCGCCGAACAGCCAGGTCGCCGGGCGCGCCACGGTGTTCGTGTTCCCCGACCTGAACACAGGCAACACCACGCACAAAGCTGTGCAGCGCAGTGCCGATTGCGTCAGCCTCGGGCCGATGCTGCAAGGCCTGCGCAAACCCGTGAACGACCTGCCGCGCGGCGCGCAAGTCGATGACATCGTGTACACCATCGCGCTGACCGCGATTCAAGCTGCCAACCGACCTTTGGATCTTTAAATGCTGGCTTTTCTACCTGCCGCCGTGCGCGGCGTGATTGCATCGTTGTTGCTGGCGTTAAATACCATTCTGCTGTGCTCGTTTCTGTTCTGCGTAGCGATCATCAAGGTGTTGCCCTTTGCCCTCACCCAGCGCTTCTCGCTCTGGTTGATGAGCCACACCCATGAAGCCTGGATCAGCAACAACAAGGCCTGGATGAACCTGGTCTGCCGCACCCGCTGGCACCTCAGTGGCCTGCAAGGGCTGGACTATAAGCACTCGTACCTGATCACCAGCAACCACCAGAGCTGGGTGGACATCATGGTGTTGCAGTACGTGCTCAACCGGCGCATCCAGCCGCTGAAATTCTTCCTCAAACAGGAACTGATCTGGGTGCCGGTGATTGGCCTGGCCTGGTGGGCGCTCGGTTTTCCGTTCATGAAGCGCTATTCCAAGGCCTACCTGGAAAAGCACCCGGAGAAGAAAGGCAAAGACCTGGAAACCACCCGCAAGACCTGCGACAAGTTTCGCCATAACCCGGTGGGGATTTTCAATTTCGTCGAAGGCACCCGGTTCACTGAAGGCAAGCATGCGCAGCAGAAATCACCGTTCAAGTACCTGCTCAAGCCCAAGGCTGGCGGCATTGCGTTTGTGCTGGATGCGATGGGTGAACAGCTTGAGTCGATCGTCAACGTGACCATTCACTACCCGGCCGGGCGTCCCGGTTACTGGGATCTGCTGTGCGGGAATGTGAAGGATGTGGTGGTGCACTTTCAGGAACTGAAGATTCCGCCGCAGTTCATTGGCAAGAACTACGACCAGGATGGGGAGTATCGGTTGCAGTTTCAGGGCTGGATCAATCAGTTGTGGGAAGACAAGGATGCGTTGCTTGGGCAGATGCATCGGGAGTATCCGGCGAAGTAATCAGGCGCCTGTGCCGGCCTCTTCGCGGGCAAGCCTCGCTCCTACGGATTTGGGGTGATCGCAACCTATGACGCGACACAAACCCCTAGGAGCGAGGCTTGCCGCGAAGGCGTCCGAACAGAAACAAAAAAACCCGCCGATGATCACTCATTGGCGGGTTTTTTATTAACGGCTAACGCTTAGATCGCGCCACGCTTACGCAGCAGATCCAGCACTTGCTTGACGCTTTCTTCCAGCGACAGCGACTGGGTGTCGACGATGAGGTCGGCGTCCAGCGGCACGTCATACGGGAAGGAATCGCCCGGGATGTTATCCCCCGCCGCCGCGTACAAGCCTTGCGGATCACGCTCGGCGCAGACCGTCGGCGAGGCCTGGACGTAGACCGTCAGCAGACGCTCCTTGCCGATCAGTTCACGGGCCTGCTCACGACCTTCTGCACTCGGCGCCACGAAGGCCGCCAGGGTCAACAGACCGGCTTCGTTGAACTGACGCGCAACGTGCGCGGCACGACGCCAGTTTTCGGTACGCCCGGCGCGATCCTGTGGCAGACCTTTGTTCAGGTCGTGACGCAGGTTCTGACCATCAAGGACAAACACCGCACGACCCAAGTCGAACAGTTTGCGTTCAACCGCGTAAGCCAAGGTGCTTTTGCCCGCGCCCGACAAGCCGCTGAACAACACGGTGGCCGGTTGCTGACCGAAACGCTGGGCGCGTTCTTCGGTGGCCACGTGCGCCAGTTTGCCGTGGTGCGTGCTGCTGCCATGCGCCAACGGCTGGGCGATGATCATGCCGGCGGCAACGGTGCCGTTGGTCAAGCGATCGATGACGATGAACGAACCGGTGGTGCGGTTGCTGGCGTAACCGTCCAGTGCGATGGCTGCGTCGAGGCTGACCTTGACCCGACCGATCTCGTTCAGGTTCAACGAGCTGGCAGGACCTTCTTCCAGGGTGTTCACGTCAACACGATTGACGATGCTGGTGATCGAACCCGGCACGTAACTCGTGGCGCGCTTGATGTCGTATTTCTTGCCCGGCAGCATCGGCTCTTCGGCCATCCACACCAGCATGGCGTCGAAAGCATCGGTCACTTGCGGCTGGTTGTCGGCGTGCACCAGCAAGTCGCCGCGAGAGATGTCGATCTCGTCTTCCATGGTCAGCGTCACCGCTTGACCAGGACCTGCGTGTTCCAGCTCACCTTCGAAAGTGACGATGGATTTCACGCGGCTGCTCTTACCCGACGGCAGCACAACGACTTCGTCGCCCTTGTGCACGACGCCGCTGGCCAGAGTGCCGGCGAAACCACGGAAGTTCAGGTTCGGACGGTTGACGTACTGCACCGGGAAACGCAGGTCGGTGTAGTTGCGGTCGTTGGCGATCTCGACGGTCTCGAGAATCTCCATCAGCGACTGGCCGGTGTACCACGGCGAGCGCTCGGACTTGTTCACCACGTTGTCGCCTTTCAATGCCGACATCGGCACGAAGGCCATGGTGGTCGGCTTGAACGCGATGCCTTCGGCGAACTTCAGGTAATCGGCCTTGATCGACTCGAACACGGTTTCGTCGAAGCCGTTGAGGTCCATCTTGTTGATGGCGACCACGATGTGCTTGATGCCCAGCAACGAGGCGATGAAGCTGTGGCGGCGGGTCTGGGTCTGCACGCCGTAGCGGGCGTCGACCAGGATGATCGCCAGGTCACAGGTGGACGCACCGGTGGCCATGTTGCGGGTGTACTGCTCATGGCCGGGGGTGTCGGCGATGATGAATTTACGCTTGGCGGTGGAGAAATAGCGGTAGGCGACATCGATGGTGATGCCCTGCTCACGCTCGGCCTGCAGGCCGTCGACCAGCAACGCCAGGTCGATGTCTTCGCCGGTGGTGCCGACTTTTTTCGAGTCGCGGGTGATGGCTTCCAGGTGATCTTCGTAGATCATCTTGGAGTCGTGCAGCAGGCGCCCGATCAGGGTGCTCTTGCCGTCGTCGACGTTGCCACAGGTCAGAAAGCGCAGCATTTCCTTGCGTTCGTGCTGGCCCAGGTAGGCGAGGATGTCCTCGCTGATCAAATCAGATGCGTGACTCATTGCATTCGAGCTCCAAGCTGTAAGCTTCAAGCGGCAAGCTTGTCGGCGTACAGCTACTCAGAAATTTTGTTGATCAAGCCGCATAGCATTCTTGAAAGCTCGCGGGTTTCTTTAATCCAATCGTCAGCCAGAGGATCAGTAATGTAGGCAATATCACGGCCGATGAGGATCTGAGTGCGCAACTCACCACACGAGGCTTTTGCCACCCAAAGAAAATGTACTTTTTCCTTGGCACCACAACGCTCCATCCCTTCAGCAATATTGGAAGGCACCGATAGTGCGGAGCGGGTAATTTGATCCTTGAAGCCAAAATCCCCACATCTCGCAAACTCCCTGTAGATCCTTACCGCCAAACACTTACTTCTCTGCCAGACAATCAGCTTCTCGAAATCCATTGCGAGTCATCCGATAACGGCTCGCAGCAACCGGCCACAAGCACCAAACTACGAAATTACGCATACCGCCCTTAACTTGCAGCTTGCCGCTTGTAACTCGAAGCTTAAAAGTACCCCTGACGTTTCTTTTCTTCCATCGAGCCTGCGCCATCGTGATCGATGACTCGGCCCTGGCGTTCGGAAGTTCGCGTCAGGAGCATTTCCTGAATGATGTCGGTCAGGCTGGTGGCCTCGGACTCGACCGCACCGGTCAGCGGGTAGTCACCCAGCGTGCGGAAACGGACTTTTTTCTTGACGATGCGCGCCTTGTCTTCGTCGCTCAGGTGATTGAGCAGGCGTTCGTCATCGATCATGATCCAGGTGCCATTCATCTCGATGACGTCGCGTTCAGCGGCGAAATACAGCGGCACGATCGGGATGCCTTCGAGGTAGATGTACTGCCAGATGTCCAGTTCGGTCCAGTTCGACAACGGGAACACACGAATGGATTCGCCCTTGTTGACGTTGCCGTTGTAGACGTTCCACAGTTCCGGGCGCTGGTTTTTCGGGTCCCAGCGGTGCTTGGTATCACGGAAGGAGTACACGCGCTCTTTGGCACGGGACTTCTCTTCGTCGCGGCGAGCGCCACCGAAAGCGGCGTCGAAGCCGTACTTGTCGAGAGCTTGTTTCAAGCCTTCGGTTTTCATGATGTCGGTGTGCTTGGCACTGCCGTGGGTCAGCGGGTTGATGCCCTGCGCGACGCCATCGGGATTCACGTGTACCAGCAGGTCAAGGCCGAGTTCTTCGACCATGCGGTCGCGGAACGCGTACATCTCCTTGAACTTCCACCGGGTGTCGACGTGCATCACCGGGAACGGCAGTTTGCCCGGGAAGAATGCCTTGCGCGCAAGGTGCAGCATCACGGCGGAGTCTTTACCGACGGAGTACAGCATCACCGGGTTATCGAACTCGGCGGCGACCTCGCGGATGATGTGGATGCTTTCGGCCTCCAGCTGTTTCAGATGCGTCAGTTTGTCGACCATGGCTACTCACGAAAACGATCTTATGGACGGCCAGCGGGCCGTGTTCGAGCGAGGAATCCTAGCACAGCGTCCTCTTCTAATCAGGACGCGAGCTAGATCGAAAGGGTATATGAATATACCCCCTCGTTTGGGCACCAAAGACCCAGTGGGAGCGAGCTTGCTCGCGATTGCGGTGTATCTGTCACATCAATGTCGCATGTGATGCAGCGATCGCCAGCAGACTGCCACATTTGATTTTTGGTGGTAATCAGATCGGATTCGGACAATCGATGAAGATGTGCTCAAGGGCAAACCGTCGGGCCAGGTAATCACCCAGCGCCTGCACGCCATAGCGCTCGGTGGCGTGATGGCCGGCGGCGATGAAGCTGATGTCGTTTTCCCGGGCGCTGTGGAAGGTCTGCTCGGACGCCTCACCGCTGATGTACAAGTCGACGCCAGCCAGCACGGCCTGATCGATGTAACCCTGGCCGCCACCGGTGCACCAGCCGACCCGGCGGATCATCTCGCTGCCTTCGACCAGCAACGGCTCGCGGCCCATGACTTCCTGCACTCGGCGAGCGAAATCACGGGGCGTCATCGGTTCACTCAACGAGCCAACGAGGCCGACAACCTTGAGATTGTCCGGATCCAGCGGGCCTTCGACCGTGATGTCGAGCTGACGCGCCAGCTGCACGTTGTTACCAACGTCCGGGTGCAGGTCCAGCGGCAAGTGATAGGACAGCAGGCTGATGTCGTGCTTGAGCAGGGTTTTCAACCTACGCTGCTTCATACCGGTGATGCACGGATTCTCGCCTTTCCAGAAATAGCCGTGATGCACCAGCACCAGATCGGCCTGAGCTTCGACCGCGGCATCCAGCAACGCCTGGCTTGCCGTGACGCCGCTTACGATGCGCATCACCTGCGGCCGACCTTCGACCTGCAAGCCGTTGGGGCAGTAATCGGCAATCCTGGCACTGTTTAGGTAACGGTCGGCTTCTTCGACCAGGGTGCTCAAGGCGACGGCCATAAAAGACTCCTAAATATCCCGTTCAGAGGCGAGCTGCGCCTCGTATAATGCGCGACATTATGGGCGGTCTCATGCCGCCTGCAACCTCTCAGGACGTGCTTAATGCTCAAGGCGCTGCGTTTTTCCGGCTGGCCGCTGTTGGCCGGCGTGCTTATCGCTCTGTTGATCATCCAGCGTTACCCGCAGTGGGTCGGGCTTCCGAGCCTCGACGTCAACCTGCAGCAAGCCCCGCAAACCACCACGACGCAGCAAGGTCCGGTGTCCTATGCCGACGCGGTCACCATCGCCGCGCCGTCGGTGGTGAACCTGTACACCACCAAAGTCATCAACAAACCGAACCATCCCTTGTTTGAAGACCCGCAGTTCCGGCGCTTCTTCGGCGACAACTCGCCCAAGCAGAAGCGCATGGAGTCGAGCCTGGGTTCCGGGGTGATCATGAGTCCGGAAGGTTATTTGCTGACCAATAACCATGTCACCAGCGGCGCCGACCAGATCGTGGTCGCGCTCAAGGATGGTCGCGAAACCCTGGCCCGCGTCATCGGCAGCGACCCGGAAACCGACCTCGCGGTGCTGAAAATTGACCTGAAAAACCTGCCGTCGATCACCGTCGGTCGCTCCGACAACATCCGCATCGGTGACGTCGCCCTGGCCATCGGCAACCCGTTCGGCGTCGGTCAGACCGTGACCATGGGCATCATCAGCGCCACTGGCCGTAACCAGTTGGGCCTGAACAACTACGAAGATTTCATCCAGACCGACGCTGCGATCAACCCCGGCAACTCCGGCGGTGCACTGGTGGATGCCAACGGCAACCTGACCGGCATCAACACGGCGATCTTCTCCAAGTCCGGCGGCTCGCAAGGCATCGGTTTTGCGATCCCGGTCAAACTGGCCATGGAAGTGATGAAGTCGATCATCGAACACGGGCAGGTGATTCGCGGCTGGCTCGGCATCGAAGTGCAACCGTTGAGTCAGGAACTGGCGGAGTCGTTTGGTCTGTCGGGGCGCCCGGGCATTGTGGTCGCAGGGATTTTCCGTGACGGTCCGGCGCAGAAGGCTGGCCTGCAATTGGGTGACGTGATCCTCAGCATCGACGGCGAACCGGCCGGTGATGGTCGGCGCTCGATGAACCAGGTTGCGCGGATCAAACCGACCGACAAGGTCACCATTCAGGTGATGCGCAACGGCAAAGAGCTCAAGCTCACGGCTGAAATCGGCCTGCGTCCGCCGCCGGCGCCGGTTAAAGAGAAAGAAGAAAACTGACCCTGGGCCGAGGATTTTTGGCTAACAGCAGACATTCTCATTAGGCATGTTATATTGTTTCAATATCACTATTGGAACAACATAACATGTCGTCTCGCACAATGGCTTCCGTGGCAGGTCTTGCCCTCGGCCTGCTGGTGGATCCGGTCTTCGCCGAAGAGCCCGGCACCCTCGAACTGGACGCCATCAGCGTCACCTCCGACTACGAATCGCCCACCGGCCCGGTCCAGGGCTACCGTGCCACGCGGTCTGCCAGCGCGACCAAAACCGATACCGCGATCCGCGACATCCCGCAATCCATCAGCGTGATTCCCGTCAGTGTGCTCAATGACCTGGGCAGCACCAGTGTCGAGCGCGCCCTGGATTTTGCTGGCGGTGTGTCGAAGCAGAACAACTTCGGTGGCCTGACGCTTTACGAATACAGCGTGCGCGGCTTTACCACCTCGGAATTCTACAAGGACGGCTTCAGCGCCAACCGGGGTTATCCGAGTACCCCGGACGTCGCTAACATCGAGCGCATCGAAGTACTCAAAGGACCCGCCGCCAGTCTCTACGGGCGCGGCGATCCGGGCGGCACGGTGAACATCGTCACCAAGAAACCCCAGCCCGAAGCATTCACCACCCTGCAAACCAGCGCCGGCAGTTGGGACCGCTATCGCACCGCCCTCGACGTCAACACGCCGCTGGATGACGAAGCCAACGTGCTGTCGCGAATCAACCTGGCCGTCGAGGACAACCACAGCTTCCGCGATCACGTCGACAGCCAGCGAGTGTTTGTCGCGCCCTCCTTCAGTTGGCAACTGAACCCGGACACCAGCCTCTTGGTGGAGAGCGAATTCGTCCGTCACAGCTCCACGTTCGATCGCGGCATCGTCGCGCCGAACAACAAATGGAGTGGCGTGTCCCGTTCGACGTTCCTTGGCGAACCCAATGACGGCAACATCGACAACCACAACAACCTGCTGCAAGCAGCCCTCGAACACCATCTCAATGACAACTGGAAGCTGCGCCTGGCCAGCCATTACAAGGAAGGCAAACTCTGGGGCTACGCTTCCGAAAGTCGCCCGCTGAATGCCGACGGCCACACTGTGAATCGGCGCTATCGCGAGCGCGACACAAACTGGCACGACAGCATCACCCAACTCGAATTGCGCGGTCTGTTCGACCTCGGCAGTTGGCAGCACGAACTGCTGATTGGCAGCGAGTATGAAAACTTCCGCAAGAACGAACGGGTCACGACCATTGCCGGCGGCCCCTACGCTATCGACATTTATCAACCCGTCTACGGTCAGCCGAAACCCAACGGTAAGCGCTCCGGCACCGACCTTTTTGAACACGTCGAAAGCCGGGCGCTGAACCTGCAGGACCAGATTGTCTTCACCGACAAACTGCGCGGCATGCTCGGTGCACGCTTCGAACATTTCGAGCAAAGCATCGACGATCACAGCCGCGGTGCCACCAGCCGCCAGAACCACGACGCACTGACCCAGCGGGCCGGCCTGCTTTATCAGCTGACACCCGAAGTCGGGCTGTTCGCCAACGCCTCCACCTCGTTCAAGCCGAACAACGGCCTGGACGCTGGCGGCCAATCCTTCGACCCGGAAGAAGGCGTCGGTTACGAAGTCGGGATCAAGAGCGAGCTGTTCGACGACCGCTTGAGCACCACCCTCGCCGCCTTCCATATTGAAAAGGAAAACGTCCTTGCACTAGACCCGGGCACGGACACCAGCCGCGCCATGGGCAAGGCCCGCAGCCAGGGATTCGACCTGCAAGTCACCGGGCAAGTGACCGACGCCGTGCGGGTGATCGGTGCCTTCGCCTACATCGACGCCGAGGTCACCGAGGGCGACAAGGTAATTCCCACCGGCAGCCGAATCCTCGGCGTCGCCAAGCGCAGCGGCAGCCTGCTGGGCGTTTATGAATTTCAGGATGGCCATTTACGAGGCTCCGACGTCGGCGCGGCGTTCACTTACGTCGGCGATCGTTCAGGCGAATCCGGCAGCGATTTCGAGCTGCCGTCCTACCACACCGTCGACCTTCTGGCCCATTACAAGGCCAGCAAAAACGTCACTGTCGGCCTGAACCTGAACAACCTTTTCGACGAGAAATACTACGAGCGCTCCTACAGCAATTACTGGGTCAACCCCGGTGAGCCGCGCAATTTCACCGTCAGCCTCACACTCAATCTGTAAAAGGAAGTTCCCATGCAAAACCTCAAACCCGCACTGCTCAGCCTGCTGCTCGGCCTGTTGTTTACCGGCCAGGTCTCGGCCCATGGTCTCTGGACCGAACAGCGTCGCGGCAACATCGAAGTGATTTACGGCCACGGCGCCGAAGACAACGCCTTCAAGGCACAAAAAATCAGCGGCGCCTGGGCTTATGACGTCAACGGCAAAATGATCCCGGTGACCGTCCAGCGCCTGGCCGATCACGCACGTCTGCAACCGCTGAAGCCGCCTGCCGTGATGGCGGTGGCGCTGGACAACGGCATGTGGTCGCAAACGGCGGATAAAAAATGGATCAACGAAGGACGCAGCAAAGTGCCGGGGGCCATCGAGTCGACACAGACGTTCAAATACAGCCTGGCGATTTATCAGCCTGGGGCGAAGTTGCCCAAGCTTGATCAGATGAAACTGTTGATTCTGCCGGAGGTTGATCCTCTGACGGTCGGACCGGGCAAGTTGCTGCCTGTGCAGGTGTTATTGGATGGGAAGCCGGCGGCGGGGGTGAAGTTGATTGGCGACTATCGAAGTGCGCCGAATACGTTGAGTACCGAGACAGATAAGGACGGGCGTGCGCAGGTGGTGGTGCGTAATGAAGGGTTGAACGTGATTTCGGCGCAGATGGAGATCGTGCTGAAGGACAATCCGGATGTGGCGACGCGGGGGGTGTTCAGTTCGCTGACGTTTCTGGGCGAACCGCATCACGAGTAACCCTCTGTAGGGGCGCACGGTGCGGCGGTCCGACTTGCCCGTGGAGAACGATGGCGTGGCGTAACAGCTGCATCGCGTCAGGGTTCTTCGCGGCCAGAACTATCTTCCTGCCACACCTGAAGTATTTGATATTCAAGAACAGAAACTTATTCCAAATGAAGCTAATGAACTGTCATTTATGACAGTACCTTTCGAAAGCTCCCGTCGTTAACGTTAATACCGCAGGAGGAATGACGCTTTTGTCTTCCACTCTTAATTTGACCGAAGGGAGCTTTATTCATGGCCACACAAAAATCCAAGAAGGACTCGGGTACTTTTGCCGCAACAATCCGTGTTGACCCTCACTTTAATGCAGCCGAAGTTGAACTTCACAAGTTTGCGGGGGAAAAACCTGCTGGATATATCCGCGGGACAAAAAACACGCTTTCAATTCTTATCGGATTTCCGACTGGAATCGTCGACAATCAAAAAGTAACAAAAAAATACCCAGATGATTTCAACAAGAACGATACTGAGTGGGTTCTCTTTGACGGTACGAACAGCCACCATGTTAAAACCGGTTCGATAACAGTGACGTTCACTGAAGGCATGACAAAGGCCAAAGGTGAATTTGAGTTCATCACAGATGATTCATCGCCGCGGACAGTTACCGGCGAGTTTGACGTACACCAAAGCTGATCCGTTACAGCGACGGCACTGATCAGGCTCCTACTTCCAAGCCCGATCAGTGCACCCACTACCGACCGACGTCTTGCAAATTCCCCAAACCATCAATCAGTGCCTGGTTCTGTTCCGGCGTGCCGATGGAAATCCGCAGGAACTGGGCAATCCTCTCTTGCTTGAAGTGCCGGACGATCACGCCTTGCTCGCGCAATTTAGCCGCCAGCCCGGCCGCGTCGTGCTTTGGATGACGGGCAAAAATGAAGTTCGCCGCCGACGGCAGCACTTCAAAGCCCTTCGCTTCAAGTTGCGCAACCACCCACTCACGATGCTCGATGACCAACCGGCACGTCTTGTCGAAGTACTCGCGATCCTCGAACGCCGCCGCCGCCCCGACATTCGCCAGGCGATCCAGCGGATAGGAGTTGAAGCTGTTCTTGATCCGCTCCAGCGCCTCGATCAAATCTGGATGCCCCACCGCCAGGCCCACCCGCAGGCCGGCCAGCGAGCGGGATTTGGACAAGGTCTGAGTCACCAGCAGGTTCGGATAACGGTCCACCAGGCTGATCGCCGTCTCGCCACCGAAGTCGATATAGGCCTCATCCACCACAACCACCGAATCCGGGCTGGCCTTGAGGATTTGCTCAACCGCGTCCAGTGCCAGCAGGCAACCGGTCGGTGCGTTCGGGTTTGGGAAGATGATCCCGCCGTTTGGCCGGGCGTAGTCCGCCGGGTTGATCTGGAACTGCTCGTCCAGCGGCACCGCGTCGAACTGGATGCCATACAACCCGCAGTAGACCGGATAGAAGCTGTAGCTGATGTCCGGGAACAGCACCGCTTTGTCGTGTTGCAGCAAGCCGTGGAAGATGTGCGCCAGGACTTCATCGGAACCGTTGCCGAGGAACACCTGGTTGGTCTGCACGCCGTAATACGTAGCCACGGCGTTTTTCAGCAGATCGCTGTTCGGGTCCGGGTACAGACGCAGGTTGTCGTTGAGTTCGGTCTGCATCGCCGCCAGCGCTTTTGGCGATGGGCCGTAAGGATTTTCGTTGGTGTTGAGCTTCACCAGTTTCGCCAGTTTCGGCTGCTCGCCCGGCACGTAAGGCACCAGATCCTTGACGAACGGGCTCCAGAATTTACTCATGTTCAGTTCCCCTTTTGCTCATCAACAATGCGGTATTCGGCGCTACGGGCGTGGGCAGTCAGCGACTCGCCACGGGCCAGCACGGAAGCGGTCTTGCCCAGTTCGGACGCACCCTGCTCGGAGCAGAAGATGATCGACGAGCGTTTCTGGAAGTCGTACACACCCAGCGGCGAAGAGAACCGCGCGGTGCCGGACGTCGGCAACACGTGGTTCGGGCCTGCGCAGTAATCGCCCAGGGCTTCGGAGGTGTGACGGCCCATGAAGATCGCGCCGGCGTGACGGATCAGCGGCAGCCAGGCTTGCGGATCGGCGACCGACAACTCCAGGTGTTCCGGCGCAATGCGGTTGGCCACTTCGATGGCCTGCTCCATGTCGCGAACCTTGATCAACGCACCACGGCCATTGATCGAGGTTTCGATGATCTGGGCGCGCTCCATGGTCGGCAGCAGTTTGGCGATGCTGGCCGCGACCTTGTCGAGGAACTCGGCGTCCGGGCTGACCAGAATCGCCTGGGCGTCTTCGTCGTGCTCGGCCTGGGAGAACAGGTCCATGGCGATCCAGTCCGGATCGGTATGGCCATCGCACACCACGAGGATTTCCGACGGACCGGCGATCATATCGATGCCGACCTGGCCGAACACATGGCGCTTGGCGGTGGCGACATAGATATTGCCCGGGCCAACCACCTTGTCGACCTTCGGCACGCTTTCGGTACCGTAAGCCAATGCGGCAACCGCTTGCGCGCCGCCAATGGTGAAAACGCGGTCAACACCGGCGATGCACGCCGCCGCCAGCACCAGCTCGTTGATTTCACCGCGCGGTGTCGGCACCACCATGACCACTTCGGTCACACCGGCGACCTTGGCCGGAATTGCATTCATCAACACGGAGGATGGGTACGACGCCTTACCGCCCGGGACGTACAGACCGGCGCGATCCAGTGGCGTGACCTTCTGGCCCAGCACCGTGCCATCAGCTTCGGTGTAGGTCCAGGAATCCTGTTTCTGTTTTTCGTGGTAGCTGCGCACGCGGGCCGCGGCTTTTTCCAGCGCTTCACGCTGAGGCACGGTGATGCGGGTCAGGGCCAGTTCCAGGCGTTCGCGCGGCAGGATCAGATCCGCCATGGACGCAACGTCCAGGCCGTCGAACTGCCGGGTGAAGTCCACCAGCGCTGCGTCGCCACGCTCGCGCACGGCTTTGATGATGTCCAGCACTCGCTGATTGACCGAGTCGTCAGACACACTTTCCCAGCTCAGCAGATGATCCAGATGATGCGCGAAATCCGGGTCAGCAGCATTGAGTCGGCGAATTGCAGTCGGTGCGGTCATAGCGAGAGCCTCATAGGAATGGCAAAAACTCAGGCGCCCTAACTTAGCAGTCGTTTCCGCTTGGGCACCTGAGAATTCTGGCTATGAGGCGGATAGACGGGCGCGACTTAACGTCGCGCAGGTGAATCAGCCGCGGTGTCGAGACTCCACTGCCTTGCGCAGGGTGTCGATCAACGCCTGGATACGGGCATGCTGCATTTTCATCGACGCTTTGTTGACGATCAGCCGGGAGCTGATGTCAGCGATGAAATCCTGGGGTTCCAGGCCATTGGCACGCAAGGTGTTACCGGTGTCGACCACGTCGATAATCTTGTCCGCCAGACCGATCAGCGGCGCCAGCTCCATCGAGCCGTAGAGCTTGATGATGTCGACCTGACGGCCCTGCTCGGCGTAGTAACGCTTGGCAACGTTGACGAACTTGGTCGCTACCCGCAGGCGGCCCTTGGGTTCGACATCACCGACACGGCCGGCGGTCATCAGCTTGCAGAGGGCAATTCGCAAGTCCAGCGGTTCGTACAGACCCTGGCCACCATATTCCATCAGCACATCTTTACCGGCGACGCCCAGGTCCGCGGCACCATGCTCGACGTAGGTCGGCACATCGGTGGCGCGCACGATCAGCAGGCGCACGTCGGCCTGGGTCGTGGGGATAATCAACTTGCGGCTCTTGTCCGGATTCTCGGTCGGCACGATGCCCGCTTCAGCCAGAAGCGGCAGGGTGTCGTCAAGGATGCGGCCCTTGGACAGTGCGATGGTCAACATGGGAAACGTCAGTCCTTATCAGGCTACTGATGCCCGGTCGCAAACGGCGCCGGACACACATCGAGCCAGAAACTGGCTCGACTTGAAACAAATTCAACGGACGCGTCCCTGCGCCCATGCAGCAGAAACTAGCCCGGTACGCGGCGAATCTTGGCGCCGAGCATCTGCAGTTTCTCTTCGATGCACTCGTAACCACGGTCGATGTGGTAGATGCGGTCGATCAGGGTGTCGCCTTCGGCGATCAGTGCCGAGATTACCAGGCTGGCCGAAGCACGCAGGTCGGTGGCCATCACTGGCGCGCCTTTCAGCTTTTCGGTACCGGTGACGATGGCCGTGTTGCCTTCGACCTGGATCTTGGCGCCCATGCGGTGCAGTTCGTAAACGTGCATGAAGCGGTTTTCGAAGATCGTCTCGATCACGGCGCCCGTGCCTTCGGCAATGGCGTTGAGGGAGATGAACTGCGCCTGCATGTCGGTCGGGAACGCCGGGTACGGAGCGGTCCGCACGTTGACGGCTTTTGGCCGCTTGCCGTGCATGTTCAGCTCGATCCAGTCTTCGCCGCAGGTGATTTCCGCGCCCGATTCCTTGAGTTTCTCAAGAACCGCTTCGAGGATGGTCGGATCAGTGTCCTTGACCTTCACGCGACCGCCGGTGACGGCTGCCGCCACCAGGTAGGTGCCGGTTTCAATACGGTCAGGCATCACTTTGTAGGTGGTCGGGTGCAGACGCTCAACGCCATCGATGGTGATGGTGTCGGTGCCGGCGCCAGTGATCTTGGCACCCATGGCAATCAGGAAGTTCGCCAGGTCGATGACTTCAGGTTCGCGAGCGGCGTTCTGCAACACGCTGCGGCCCTTGGCCAGGGCGGCGGCCATCATGATGTTTTCGGTACCGGTCACGCTGACGGTGTCGAAGAAGAAGTGCGCACCGCGCAAGCCGCCTTCTGGCGCCTTGGCCTTGATGTAGCCGCCTTCGACGTCGATGACCGCGCCCATGGCTTCGAGACCACGGATGTGCAGGTCAACCGGACGCGAACCAATGGCGCAACCGCCAGGCAGGGCAACTTCGGCTTCACCGAAACGGGCAACCATCGGGCCCAGCACCAGGATCGATGCGCGCATGGTTTTCACCAGCTCATACGGTGCGATCAGGGTCTTGATGGTGCGCGGGTCGATTTCGACGCTGAGCTTCTCGTCGATCACCGGCTCAATGCCCATGCGGCCGAACAGCTCGATCATGGTGGTGATGTCGTGCAGGTGCGGCAGGTTGGCAACCGTTACCGGGCCATCGCACAGCAGGGTTGCAGCCAGGATCGGCAGGGCAGAGTTCTTCGCCCCGGAGATGCGGATTTCTCCATCAAGACGAACGCCGCCAGTAATAATCAATTTATCCATAAGAATCTCGACGCCCTTGGGCTCAGGTGCGCTCGGCCCAGGCCGCGCTGCTGAAAAATTTCATAGTGACCGCATGGATGCTGCCATCGGTGATCCATGGGTTCAAATGGGCATAGATCTGCTGCTGACGCTTCACCGGGCTTAACGCCGCCAGTTCATCGCTAATCACGTTCAGCTGGAAATTGCAGCCTTCGCCCTCAACTTCTACCAACGTTCCGGGCAGCTTTCCTTCAAGGAAGCTCTTCACTTCTACGGCCTGCATGCTCAACCTCAATCGGCGCCCTGTGCGCGCGGGTCGGACATCATACAAAAAAGCCCCGCGCCTGCGAACCCCGCGAAGCAGGACTCTGACGGGGGGCTTCTTTATAGATGCTGGTTAGGGATGCGCCAACAGCTCGGTCAATTCGCTGACCTGAGCGATTTCACGCATGTCTTCTGGCATTCCGCGGATGCTCAGCGCCTTGCCGGCCGCCTCTGCATCGCGCATGAAGCACAGCAGCAGGGACAAGCCTACGCTGCTGGACTTCAACACTGCCGAACAATCAACCACCAGTTCGGCGGCCTTGCTGGACTTGATCAACGCCTGCCCCTGCTTGCGCAGACCAGGGCCGGTGCGGTAATCCAGCATGCCGCTCAGTCGCAGCTCGCCGGTTTCGCTCATGCGAATGGCCGACACACTCATTGGGCAGACTTCTCGGAGGCGTCTGCGGTTTTATCCTTGGCCTTGGCGACTTCCCCGGCCCAACCGTTGATGGTCTTGTCCAGGTCATTGCCATTGCGCTGCATCGCATCGGCGAACTGATCGCGGAACAGCTTGCCGATATTGATGCCGTTGATGATCACGTTGCGCAGTTTCCACTCGCCGTTGATTTTCTCGAGTGTGTAAGACACAGGATAGATCGAGCCGTTGGAGCCTTTGACCGTCATGGCAACGCTGGTACGGTCTCCGGACTCATCCTTGGCAGGGTCGACGGTGATGCCCTGATTGTTGTACTCGAGCAAGGCGTTGCCATAGAACTGGAACAGACCTCTCTTGAAGTTTTCTTCAAAGGTCTTCATCTGCGCCGGCGTTGCTTTGCGCGAGTATTTGACCGTCATGATGCTTTTGGAAATGCCCTCGGCATCCACGACCGGCCCGACGATGGTGTTCAGCGCCGTGTAAAAGTCTTGTGGGTCCTGCTTGTACTTCTCTTTGTTGGCCGACAGGTCTGCAAGCAACCGAGTCGTGGTGTCCTGCACGATTTCGTGCGCTGAGGGCGCTGCCACGGCGTTAGCCATCAACGGCAGGGCCGCGAGTAATACCAACAGGCCACGTCGCAAGGTAGAGATCATTCAAAAGCTCCTCATTTGGCGTCTTTGCTAACGGTATTGAGCAGGAATTTACCGATCAGGTCCTCGAGCACCAGCGACGACTGGGTGTCGTGGATGGTTCCACCATCCTTGAGCAAGCCTTCTTCGCCGCCCACGCTGATGCCGATGTACTTCTCGCCCAACAGGCCAGCGGTCAGGATAGATGCAGTGGAGTCGGTCGGCAGGTTATCTACGCGCTTTTCCAGCTGCATCGTCACTCGACCGGTGAAACTGTCGCGGTCCAGATCGATCGCCGTGACCTTGCCGATGGTCACACCGGCCATGGTCACTTTAGCTCTGACCGTCAAACCGGCGATATTGTCGAAATATGCATAAAGTTTATAAGTATCGGTGGTGGCACTTGGGGACAGGCCACTGACCCGCAACGCTAGCAACAGCAAAGCCAGGATGCCAGCCAGCAAGAAAAGGCCGACACCGATTTCCAGGGTGCGGTTTTGCATCAGAAATCTCCAAACATCAAGGCGGTCAAAATAAAGTCCAGGCCGAGCACAGCCAAAGAGGCGTACACCACGGTCTTGGTAGTGGCACGACTGATCCCCTCGGAAGTGGGCTCGCAGTCATAGCCTTGGAATACGGCGATCCAGGTCACGACGAAGGCAAAGACGATGCTCTTGATGATGCCGTTGAGCACATCATCGGTGAACGTCACGCTGTTCTGCATGTTGGACCAGTAGGAACCTTCATAGACACCCAGCCAGTCGACAGCCACCCACGAACCGCCCCAGATACCCACCACGCTGAAAATCATCGCCAGCACTGGCAGGGAAATGAAGCCGGCCCACAGGCGCGGGGCAATGATGTACTTGAGCGGGTCGACGCCAATCATTTCCAGACTGGACAACTGTTCGGTGGACTTCATGTTGCCGATTTCGGCGGTCAGCGCCGAACCTGCACGCCCGGCGAACAGCAGTGCCGTGACCACGGGGCCGAGTTCGCGCAACAGCGTCAGCGCAACCATCTGCCCCACCGCCTGCTCCGAACCGTAGCTGGACAGGATGTTGAAGCCTTGCAGCGCCAGCACCATGCCGATGAACACCCCGGAGACCACAATGATCACCAGGGACATCACGCCCACCGAATGCAGTTGCTTGATCAGCAGGCCAAAGCCGCCGCCGATACCACCGCGGCCGAGCAAGGCATGAAACAGGAAAATCGCCGAACGGCCGAACACCGCCAGCACATCGATGCCGGCATGGCCGAACCGACGCACGCGTTCCAATAGTGAAATCTTGCGCATCAACGCTTCCCCAGAAGATCTGCGCGGTAATCCGTCGCTGGAAAGTGGTATGCGACCGGACCGTCGGGATCGCCGGTCATGAATTGACGAATCCGCGGTTCCTGCGAGTTCATCAGCTCCTCGGGAGTGCCCTGCCCCAACACCTGGCCGTCGCCCACCACATAGATGTAGTCGGCGATGCTGGCGGTCTCGGCCAGATCATGGGAGACCACGATACTGGTGATGCCCAACGCATCGTTGAGCAAGCGGATCAGGCGCACCAACACGCCCATGGCGATAGGGTCCTGGCCGACAAAGGGTTCGTCATACATGAGGATCTGCGGATCGAGGGCAATCGCCCGCGCCAGCGCGACACGGCGCTTCATGCCACCGGACAGTTCGTCGGGCATCAGCTCGATGGCGCCACGCAACCCCACGGCCTGCAATTTGAGCAGGACGATGTCACGGATCATTTCTTCCGGCAGCTCGGTATGAACGCGCAGCGGAAAGGCGACGTTCTCGAACACGTCGAGGTCGGTAAACAGCGCGCCGCTCTGGAACAGCACACCCATATGCTTGCGCGCATCGAACAGATCGCTGCGCGACAGCTTTGGCAGGTTCTGGCCATTGACCCAGACTTCGCCCTTGGTGGGCCGCAACTGCGCGCCCATCAACCGCAACAGCGTGGTCTTGCCACACCCGGAAGGCCCCATGATGCCGGTGACCTTGCCGCGCGGGATACGGATATCGACGTTATTGAAAATGCTGCGCGCACCGCGCTTGAAGGACAGTCCCTTCAGCTCGACCGCGTAGGCGTTATCGGCACTCATCTAAACTCCTTGCGATGCAGCCTCACACTCGGACGCCTGTCTTTCTGACGAAAGCACATACCTCCACGGGCAGGCCGAACTGGCGGCGAACTATATCACTGCAAAGGCCAAGCGCCCAAGGCCCACGCCGGCCCATGTTCAGCAACTTGACAGGCAAAAAGCCTTGTTCAGAAGGGATTCAGTAACAGGGAATGACAAAGCGTGACGAACTTGCGTGAGGGTTTTGATCATTACCGCTATAATCGCCGCCTTTTCATCAGGCTATACGATTTCTGACATGAGCCAATCCAGCGACCTGATTCAATCTGCACAACGCACCATCCGCCTCGAACTGGAAGCCGTACAAGGCTTGCTGCCCCATATCGACGCAGATTTTGTACGCGCTTGCGAGATGATTCTGGACAGCAAAGGCCGCGTGGTCGTGGTCGGCATGGGCAAATCGGGGCACATCGGCAACAAGATCGCCGCCACCCTGGCCAGCACCGGCACCACGGCCTTTTTCGTGCACCCGGCCGAAGCCAGCCACGGCGACATGGGCATGATCACCCGCGACGACATCATCCTTGCGCTGTCGAACTCCGGCTCCACCAATGAAATCGTCACCCTGCTGCCCCTGATCAAGCGTCTGGGCATCAAATTGATCAGCGTGACCGGCAACCCGGACTCGCCGCTGGCCAAGGCCGCCGAGGTCAACCTCAACGTTCACGTAGAGCACGAAGCCTGCCCGCTGAACCTGGCACCGACCTCGTCGACCACCGCCGCGCTGGTCATGGGCGATGCCCTGGCCGTTGCGCTGCTGGAAGCCCGGGGCTTTACCGCTGAAGACTTCGCCTTTTCCCATCCGGGCGGCGCGCTGGGTCGACGCCTGCTGCTGAAAGTCGAAAACGTCATGCACGCCGGCCAGGAGCTGCCGCAGGTTCAGCGCGGTACGCTGCTCAAGGATGCGCTGATGGAAATGACTCGCAAGGGCCTGGGCATGACCGTGATCCTGGAAGCCGATGGCAAACTGGCCGGGATCTTCACCGACGGTGACTTGCGCCGCACACTGGACCGCAGCATCGACATCCACAGCGCCACCATCGATCAGGTCATGACCGCGCACGGCAAGACTGCTCGCGCCGAGATGCTCGCCGCCGAAGCCCTGAAAATCATGGAAGACCACAAGATCAACGCACTGGTCGTGGTCGACAGCGAAGACCGCCCGGTCGGCGCCTTGAACATGCACGACTTGCTGCGTGCGGGAGTAATGTAATGAGCACGGACCTGCTGCAACGCGGCAAACAGATCAAACTCGCGGTATTCGACGTCGACGGCGTGCTGACCGACGGGCGCCTGTACTTTCTCGAAGACGGCAGCGAATTCAAGACGTTCAACACCCTCGACGGTCAAGGCATCAAGATGTTGATGGCAGCCGGCGTGCAGACCGCTATCATCAGCGGCCGCAAGACCCCGGTGGTCGAACGGCGGGCGAAGAACCTCGGCATTCCACACCTTTACCAGGGTCGTGAAGACAAACTGGTGGTGCTCGACGAACTTCTTGCACAACTCAACCTAAGCTATGAACAGGTCGCCTACCTGGGCGACGACTTGCCGGACCTGCCGGTGATTCGCCGCGTGGGTCTGGGCATGGCCGTAGCAAACGCTGCCAGCTTCGTGCGTGAACACGCCCATGGCATCACCCTGGCCCGTGGTGGCGAGGGTGCCGCTCGCGAATTCTGTGAATTGATCCTGCGCGCCCAGGGCCGCCTCGATGCGGCCAACGCCGCGTACCTGTGAGCCCATTATGCTGAGCAAAAAGATTCGTAACATCCTGGTGTTCGGCTGCATCGCGGCGCTGTTCGCCGCGGTCGGCTACTGGAACATCAGCCCGGAACGCTTCCTCGACAAGCCGGTGGTCACGGTCGATGAAAGCGCAATCGACTATTACGCCCTCAACGCCCACAGCGTTCAGTACCTGCCGGACGGCAAACTGCAATACGAAATGACGTCCGACAAGGTCGAACACCTGAAAGCGAGCGAGGTGACGTTGCTGACCAACCCTGACCTGAACATGTTTCGCGGTACGCAGTTTCCGTGGCACGTCCAGAGTGAGCGCGGCGAAGTCAACCCGGACGGCACTCAGGTCGAGCTGATCGACTCGGTGCGCATCACCCGTTTCGACGAGAAAAACCGCCGAACCCTGATTACCACCACCCGAATGACGGTGTTCCCGCAGCAGCAATATGCGCAGACCGATCAACCCGTTAGAATCGACGGCGCTGGCGGTGTATCGACAGGCAACGGAATGAAAGCGTATTTGAAAGAAAGCAGGATACACCTGCTATCGAACGTAAGAGGACAGTATGAGGCTCGTTAAAACTCTCCCTATTTTGCTCAGTCTGGGCGCAGCACTGGGAAGCGTGAGCGCCTGGGCTCTGCCGAACGATCAAGAGCAGCCTATCCGCATTCAGGCCGACGACGCCCAACTGGACGACAAGAATGGCGTTGCCACCTATAAAGGTGACGTGATCATCACTCAGGGCTCGATGAAGGTCACCGGCAATACCGTGACCATCACCCGTACCCCGGCTGGCGACATCGACGTGGTGACCTCGGTGGGCAACCTCGCCTACTTCGAGCAGATGCAGACGGCCGGCGACACCAAGCCTGTTCAGGGCTGGGGCGTGACCATCCAGTACCACGCCTCGCAAAACCGCGTCGTGCTGATCGACAAGGCAAAAGTCGTCGACAAGGACAACAACGTCACCCAGGGCGAAAAAATCGTCTACGACACCCAGAAAAAGCTTGCGAGCGCCGGGCGTGCTACGGGTAGCAAGGTTACCGAGTCGCGTCCGCGCATCGACATGGTGATCCAGCCCAAGCCGAAAAACGACGCGAAAAAGGCTCCTTAATGGCAACTCTGAAAGCTCAGCATCTGGCCAAGAGCTACAAGAGCCGCCAGGTCGTGCGTGACGTCAGCCTGTCCATCGACAGCGGTCAAATCGTCGGCCTGCTAGGCCCTAACGGCGCCGGCAAGACCACCTGTTTCTACATGATCGTCGGCCTGGTGCAGGCCGATCAGGGTCGCGTGCTGATCGACGACCTGGACGTCAGCCACCAGCCAATGCACGGTCGTGCGAAGGCCGGTATCGGCTATCTTCCGCAAGAAGCGTCGATCTTCCGCAAACTCTCGGTCGCCGATAACATCATGGCCATCCTCGAGACCCGCAAGGAACTCGACAAGGCCGAGCGTCGCAAGGAACTGGAAAGCCTGCTGCAGGAATTCCACATCAGCCACATCCGCGACAACCTAGGCATGAGCCTGTCCGGTGGTGAACGTCGTCGGGTGGAAATCGCCCGGGCACTGGCCACCAACCCGAAATTCATCCTCCTCGACGAACCATTCGCCGGCGTGGACCCGATTTCGGTGGGCGACATCAAGCAGATCATCTACCACCTCAAGGCCAAAGGCATTGGCGTGCTGATCACTGACCACAACGTCCGTGAAACCCTGGATATCTGCGAAACCGCCTACATCGTCAACGATGGTCAACTGATCGCTGAAGGTGACTCCGCCACCATCCTGGCCAACGAACTGGTCAAGGAAGTGTATCTGGGCCATGAATTCCGCCTTTAAGCAGTAAGGTGTCTGGCTGATTGTCCGAGCGCTCATCTCGATAAAAAATCAATACTTTTTTATTGTTACAGCGCTCTAGGCAAACGCTGCAGTTTCGGGCATATAATTTGCTTATGTTTGGCGCTCCGGCGCCCTGTAGTGGATGGCGCATGTGCGCCGGCGAATAAGGTGTTAAGCCCCTGCCATGAAACCATCGCTAGTCTTGAGAATGGGCCAGCAGCTGACGATGACACCGCAGCTGCAACAGGCCATCCGCCTGCTCCAATTGTCGACCCTGGACCTGCAACAGGAAATCCAGGAGGCCCTGGAGTCCAATCCGATGCTCGAACGCCAGGAAGAAGGCGACGACTTCGATAACGCCGACCCCTTGGCCGACAAAGCCGAACAGCTCCCCAACGCCGACATTTCGGAACCCTCCTACCAGGAAACCGCCCCGACGGTGGATAACCTCGAGGAAGGCGACTGGAACGAGCGCATTCCCAACGAGCTGCCCGTTGATACCGCGTGGGAAGACGTCTACCAGACCAGTGCCAGCAGCTTGCCGAGCAACGATGACGACGAGTGGGATTTCACCACCCGCACATCGGCCGGTGAAAGCCTGCAAAGCCATTTGTTGTGGCAACTGAACCTGGCACCGATGTCCGACACCGATCGTCTGATCGCCGTGACCCTGATCGACTGCATCAACAATCAGGGCTACCTGGACGAAACCCTCGAGGAAATTCTCGAGGCCTTCGATCCGGAACTGGACATCGAACTGGACGAAATCGAAGCCGTCCTGCACCGCATCCAGCAATTCGAACCGGCCGGCATTGGCGCCCGCAACCTGGGCGAATGCCTGCTGCTGCAATTGCGCCAACTGCCTGCCAAGACGCCTTGGCTGGCCGAAGCGAAACGCCTGGTCACCGACTACATCGACCTGCTCGGCAGCCGCGATTACAGCCAGCTCATGCGTCGCATGAAACTCAAGGAAGATGAACTGCGCCAGGTCATCGAGCTGGTGCAGAGCCTCAACCCGCGCCCGGGCTCGCAGATCGAGTCCAGTGAAGCCGAATATGTTGTCCCTGACGTGATCGTGCGCAAGGACAATGAGCGCTGGCTGGTCGAGCTGAACCAGGAATCGGTGCCACGGCTGCGGGTCAACGCCCAATACGCCGGTTTTGTGCGCCGCGCCGACACCAGCGCCGACAACACCTTCATGCGCAATCAGTTGCAAGAGGCCCGCTGGTTCATCAAGAGCCTGCAAAGCCGCAACGAAACCCTGATGAAAGTAGCCACTCAGATCGTCGAGCATCAGCGCGGCTTTCTTGAATACGGCGACGAAGCGATGAAGCCGCTGGTCCTGCATGACATCGCCGAAGCGGTGGGGATGCACGAGTCGACGATTTCACGGGTCACCACACAAAAATTCATGCATACCCCTCGGGGCATATATGAACTGAAATACTTTTTCTCCAGCCACGTCAGCACCTCCGAAGGCGGTGAATGCTCGTCCACAGCGATCCGCGCGATCATCAAAAAACTGGTTGCCGCGGAAAATCAGAAAAAGCCGTTGAGTGACAGCAAGATCGCTGGTTTACTGGAGGCACAAGGCATTCAGGTGGCTCGCCGCACCGTCGCCAAGTACCGCGAATCCCTCGGGATCGCGCCTTCGAGCGAACGCAAGCGGTTGATGTAGAGCCACGCCACAGCGTTCCAGTGGCAGGCATTTCTGCCTGCCGCTTTATGCACTGGCAACGAAGGAGAAGCTGTATGCAAGTCAACATCAGTGGACACCAACTGGAAGTGACCGAACCTCTTCGCACCTACATCGGCGAAAAACTCGAACGATTAGAGAGGCATTTCGACAAGATCACCAACGTGCAGGTCACGATGACGGTCGAAAAGCTCAAGCAGAAAATCGAAGCCACGCTGCATATTCCCGGCAATGAAGTGGTCGCAAACGCGGAGCATACCGATATGTACGCGGCGATCGACGCACTGACCGACAAGCTGGATAAACAACTCAAAAAGCATAAGGAAAAGACCCAAAGCCTCCTCCAGGGCGCGACCGGTCGTTAACACTCCCAACCCATGATCCGACTTGAAAGCATCCTGCCCCCCGGCCGTTCCCTCGTGAACGTGCCGGGCGGCAGTAAAAAGAAAGCCCTCGAGCAAATTGCCAACCTTATCCACAAAGAAGTGCCGGATCTGGAGATGCAAGATGTCTTCGAGGCTCTGATTGCCCGTGAAAAACTCGGCTCAACCGGTTTTGGCAACGGCATCGCCATTCCCCACTGCCGCCTGAAGGGCTGCACCTCGCCCATCAGCGCCCTGATGCACCTTGATGCACCCATTGATTTCGACGCCATCGACGGCGCCCCGGTTGACCTGCTGTTCGTTCTGCTGGTCCCGGAAGCCGCTACCGATGCGCACCTGGAGTTACTGCGCCAGATCGCCAGCATGCTCGACCGCAAGGAAGTGCGCGAAAAACTGCGCAGCGCCCCGAGCAATGAAGCCTTGTATCAGGTTGTCCTGGACGAGCAAAACGGTCATTAACCATGCGCTTGATCATCGTCAGTGGCCGATCCGGCTCAGGTAAAAGTACCGCACTCGATGTTCTCGAGGACAACGGCTACTACTGCATCGACAACCTGCCCGCCGGATTGCTGCCGGAACTGGCCGAGCGCGCGCTGATTCATACCGAGCTGGCACAACCGCTGGTCGCGGTATCCATCGATGCTCGCAACCTGCCGAGTCACCTGTCGCGGTTTCCGGAATTGCTTGAAGAAGTCCGCAGCCGGCATATCAAGTGTGATGTGCTGTACCTGGACGCCGACGAAGAAACGTTGCTCAAACGCTTCTCGGAAACCCGCCGCCGCCACCCGCTGAGCAACGCCAATCGCTCGCTGGCCGAGGCAATTCAGGACGAAAGTGCCCTGCTGGGTCCGATCGCCGATCTGGCGGACCTCAAGGTGAACACCACCAACCTGAACCTGTATCAGCTGCGCGATACCATCAAGCTGCGTCTGCTGAACCAGCCGGAAGCGGGCACGGCGTTCCTGGTGGAGTCTTTCGGGTTCAAGCGGGGCATGCCGGTTGATGCAGACCTGGTGTTCGACGTGCGCTGCCTGCCCAACCCTTACTGGAAGCCGGAATTGCGCGACCAATCCGGGCTTGATCAACCGGTGGCCGAATACCTGGCGGCACAACCGGACGTCGAAGAGATGTTCCAGGACATCTCCACGTACCTGCTCAAGTGGTTGCCGCGCTTTGCCGCCAGCAACCGCGCTTATGTCACCATCGCCATTGGCTGCACCGGCGGGCATCACCGCTCCGTCTACCTGACCGAACGTCTGGGCCAGGTCCTGCAACAATCCCTGAAGAACGTCCAGGTTCGCCACCGCGACCTCAGCTAAAGGATTCACATCGCGATGCCTGCTCGGGAAATTGAAATCATCAACAAGCTGGGCCTTCATGCCCGCGCTTCGGCAAAATTCGTTGGCGTTGCGGGTCGGTTCCCGGGTTGCACCATCAGAGTAGGTCGTACGCCAGAATCCGCGGTCGATGGCAAAAGCATCATGGCCATGATGATGCTTGCGGCCGGCAAGGGCACCAAAATCCACCTGAGCACTGAAGGCGAGCAGGAACAGGAAGCGATGGATGCGCTGGTCGAACTGATCAATAACTACTTCGACGAAGGCGATTAAACATTCGCCTAAGCGAGCGCCGTATCCATCACCATCATCAAACAAAACCCGATCAACAACCCAAGACTCGCCAGCTTGTCGTGACCATTGCGCCGCGACTCGGGAATCACTTCATGGGTGACCACCAGCAACATCGCCCCCGCCGCCAACGCCAACCCTAACGGCAACAGCAATTCGGCCAGGCTCACCAGCCAGGCGCACAACAGCGCAAAGACCGGCTCCACCAGACCTGATGCCGCACCGATCAGGAAAGCTTTGACCCGCGACATCCCCGCCCCTGCCAGTACCAGCGCGATCACCAACCCTTCCGGCACATCCTGCAACGCAATGCCCATGGCCAGGCTGTCAGCATCCGGCATCCCACCACCGGCCGAAACCCCGACCGCCATGCCTTCGGGGATGTTATGGGCAATGATGGCAAATACAAACAACCAGATCCGTGGGGGGATGACCGGGCGCTCCAGGGTTCCAACGAGCATTTCCGGCGAGGCGCCCGACACTTTACGGTCCACCAGAAACAGCCCGAACGCGCCAAGCATGATGCCGAAGCTGATAAGGCCACTGGCCGCCCAGGGTGTCAGCCCCAGGCTTTCAGCAGCCGAGATCCCCGGAACGATCAGCGAAAACGCCGTCGCCGCGAGCATCACTCCGGCACCAAAACCGAGCAACGTATCGCTGACCGCCTGCGGCATGCGGCGAATCACCAGCACCGGAACCGCACCCAACGCAGTGCCCAGGGCACAAATCGCCCCGCCCTGCAGTGCACGCAGCAGCTTGGGTTCGAGATCGAGCCACGCCAGCCCGTGCGCGACCAACAACGACATGCCCGCCAACAGCAATAGCGATCCCACCGCGTAACGAAACATTCGTCCGCTGCCAAACGCCAGTGTTTCAGTGCCCATAGTCAGCCTTGGATTGTTTTTATAGAGGACTTAAACCAGCGCAGCCTGATAACGCGTAGCGACTTCAGGCCAATTGATCACGCTGTAGAACGCATTGATGTATTCCGGACGACGGTTCTGATATTGCAGGTAGTAAGCGTGCTCCCACACATCCAGGCCAAGGATCGGCGTATTGCCATTCATCAACGGGCTGTCCTGGTTGCCGCTACTTTCCACTATCAGGGTCTTTTGCGGCGTGACGCTGAGCCAGGCCCAGCCACTGCCAAAGCGGGTCAGCGCAGCTTTGGTGAAGGCATCCTTGAAACTGTCCAGGCCACCCAGTTGCTCATCAATCGCCTTGGCCAGCGCACCTTCGGGTTTGCCGCCACCGTGAGGCGCCATCACTTCCCAGAACAGCGAATGGTTGGCGTGGCCGCCGCCCTGATTGATCACCGCCGCGTGGAGCTTTTCCGGCAGCTGCCGGACGCTGGCGACCAGTTTTTCCACCGACCACTCGGCAAATTCGGTGCCTTCGACCGCGGCGTTGAGATTATTGATGTAGGTCTGGTGGTGCTTGGTGTAATGGATCTCCATGGTCTGCGCATCGATATGCGGTTCCAGGGCATCGTAAGCGTAAGGCAGGGCAGGCAAGGTAAAAGCCATTTCAATGGACTCCATGGTGTAGAGGCGCAGGCGATACGGTATCGGTGTGCAGCAAACGGTGGGTGCGCGGATATTCGCCGTGGTCGCTGATGAAATTCAGCAGCTCGACATAGGTTTTGCTGCTTTGGCGCTGTGCGGCTTCACGCAGTGCCGGGGCCAGGCGCGGGTCCTGCAGGGTTTGCAACAACCGCTGATGGATCGCGCACAAATATTCGGCGCTCTCCTCCGGCTGGTTCAGACGCAAATGCAGATCCGCCAGGTTGTGATGGGAAATCACGCAGGCCGCCACCGCTTCGTCGGCATCCGCCCAGCGCTCGAACAACACCTGGGCCAGGGCAAGTGCCTGCAAGTAAGCCTCGCGGGCATCGACCAATTCGCCCAGCATGAAATGGCGATTGGCCCTTTCGATCGTGCGTTTCCAGTGCTCCATGGTGAGCCTCCAAAGCGGTAGCGGTGATTACACGCCGCCTGCGGTGAGCTTCTCTGGGTTGAGTAATTCTTCCAGTTGGCTGCGCGTCAGGTCAGTGTGCTCCAGGGCGACATCGATCACCGGACGCCCCTGTTGATAGGCCTTCTTGGCGATTTCAGCGGCTTTTTGGTAACCAATGATCGGGTTGAGTGCGGTCACCAGAATCGGGTTGCGCGACAGCGCCTCTTTGATTCGAGATTCGTTGACCTTGAAGCTGGCGATGGCCTTCTCACCCAGCAGATGACTGGAGTTGGCCAGCAATTCGATGCTGCTCAGCAGGTTCTGGGCGATGATCGGCAGCATCACGTTCAGCTCGAAATTGCCTGACTGACCGGCGATGGTGATGACTGTGTCATTGCCGATCACCTGGGCGGCGACCATGGCAGTGGCTTCCGGGATCACCGGGTTGACCTTGCCGGGCATGATCGAAGAGCCCGGCTGCAAGGCTTCAAGTTCGATTTCGCCGAGGCCGGCCAGCGGGCCGGAGTTCATCCAGCGCAGGTCGTTGGCGATTTTCATCAGCGAAACCGCTGTCGCTTTAAGCTGGCCGGAGACCGCCACCGCAGTGTCCTGGGAGCCGATCAGCGCAAACAGATCCTTGCCCGGCGTGAACTGAACGTGGGTCAGCTCGCTCAGCTGTTGGCTGAAACGCGCTGCGAATTGCGGATGTGCATTGATCCCGGTGCCGACCGCCGTACCACCCTGAGCCAGGGATTGCAGGCTCGGCAGCAAGTCCTGCAAGTGACCGATGTTGGCCTTGAGCTGCTGCGCCCAGCCATTCAGGACCTGACTCATGCGCACCGGCATGGCGTCCATCAAGTGCGTGCGACCGGTTTTGACGTGGTGATGAACCTCTTCAGCCTTTCGCTCGATGACCTGCACCAGACCCACCAGCGCCGGCAGCAGCTGCTCATGCAAGGCAAGTGCAGCGCTGACATGGATGGTGGTCGGGATAATGTCGTTGCTGCTTTGACCGCAGTTCACATGATCATTAGGGTTCACCGGCTCGCCGAGCAGGCGGCTGGCCAGGGTGGCAATCACTTCGTTGGCGTTCATGTTGGAACTGGTGCCGGAGCCGGTCTGGAAGATGTCCACCGGGAAGTGCTGCATGAAGTCGCCCTGAAGCAGCCCCAGTGACGCATCGACGATGGCTTTGCCCTGGGATTCGCTGATTTGCTTGAGCTCGACATTGGCACGGGCAGCGGCGGCTTTGGCCAGAATCAGCGACCGGATGAACTGCACCGGCATCGGCTTGCCGCTGATCGGGAAGTTATCCACCGCACGTTGGGTCTGTGCGCCATAGAGGGCGTCCACCGGGACTTGAAGCTCGCCCATGCTGTCACGCTCAATACGAGTCTGAGGGTCTGTCATCAGAAAATCCTTGCACCAGTTCGTTTAGGGGAATCGAGGGCTGTAACTCGCAGATCGCCAATTGCCAGGTGTAGCTTTGCCAGCGCTTGAGGCGGCATTTGCACAGAGAGAGGCGTTCGAGTTCGCGCAGCGGGCGCCAGGCTTGGTCGAGGCAGTAAGTCCGCCAGTGCCACGGCAGCGCGACATCGGCGGCGGTGTCGAGCAACAAACGGAAGGACGTCTCGGCGATGGTCCAGGGAGAAGTGGCGGTGCAACACGCCAGGTACCGGCCTTCAGCCAGGTAATGTTCGATCAGGCGCGGCTCGTCGGGGTCCATCGCGCAACGGATCTGGCGACTCATCCAGCGCCAGCTTTCGAGGTAAGGCTGCTCGTGCAAGGCAGAACTCATGATCCGGGCTCATTCGGTAATGAGATTTATTATTAGATGATAATGAGAACCAAAACAACCCCGAGAGCACGCACCGAAATCCATTGTGGGAGCGAGCCTGCTCGCGAAGGCGACCGAATATTCAATATCTGTGTCGTCTGACACTCCGCTATCGCGAGCAGGCTCGCTCCCACAGGGAACGGTGCATGGCACATAAAAAAAGCGCGCCACCTGATGGGTGGCGCGCTTTTTTGCTTAGCGGTAAGGGTTTAGCTGCCCGCGACGGTCATCCGCTCGATCAACACCGAACCGGTGCGAATATTACTGCGCAATTCCAGGTCATTACCGACGGCAACGATCTGCTTGAACATGTCGCGCATGTTGCCGGCGATGGTCACTTCCTGGACCGCGAACTGGATTTCGCCGTTCTCGACCCAGTAACCCGCCGCGCCCCGGGAGTAATCGCCGGTGACCATGTTCAGGCCCTGGCCCATCAGCTCGGTGACCAGCAAGCCACGCCCCATGCGGCGCAGCAAGGCGGCTTGGTCTTCATCACCATGGGTGACGAACAGGTTGTGCACGCCACCCGCGTTGGCGGTGCTCGGCATGCCCAACTTGCGCCCGGAGTAAGTGCCGAGGATGTAGGACACCAACTCGCCTTTCTCGACGAACGGTTTGGCGTAAGTCGCCAGACCATCACCGTCGAACGCCGAACTGCCCATGGCGCGCATCAAGTGTGGACGCTCATCGATGGTCAGCCATTCCGGGAACAGTTTCTGACCCAGCGTGCCTTCAAGGAACGACGATTTGCGATACAGGCTGCCGCCGGAAATCGCCGAGAGGAAGCTGCCGAACAAGCCACCGGCCAGTTCCGCGGAAAACAGCACCGGCACTTCGCAGGTCGGCACCGGACGCGCGCCCAATCGGCTCGCGGCCCGTTGCGCGGCACGCTGGCCGATGCTCACCGGGTCGGCCAACAAGTTACCCTGACGGTTCACGTCGTACCAGTAATCGCGCTGCATCTGGCCGTCAGCCTCGGCGATCATCACGCAGCTCAGGCTGTGCCGGGTCGACGCATAACCGCCAATAAAACCGTGGCTGTTGCCGTAAACGCGACAGCCTTGATGGGTGCTGAGGGTCGTGCCGTCGGCGTTCTTGATCCGACTGTCGGCGGCAAATGCCGCGGCTTCGCAGGTCAGCGCCTGCTCGATGGCCTGCTCCGGGGTGATGTCCCATTCATGGAACAGGTCGAAATCCTGCAGATCCCTGGCCATCAGCGCGGCATCTGCCAGGCCGGAAGCTTCGTCTTCGGAGGTGTGCTTGGCGATGGCCAACGCCGCCGCGACGGTTTCACGAATCGCCTCAGGACCACTGGCCGAGGTGCTGGCCGAGCCTTTGCGCTGACCGACGTACAAGGTGATGCCAAAGCCCTGGTCGCGGTTGAATTCGACGGTTTCGACTTCACGCTGGCGCACCGAGGTGGACAGGCCCTGCTCCAGGGACACGGCCACTTCACAGGCACTGGCCCCCTGACGCTTGGCTTCAGCGATGATCTGCTCGACTTGTTCTTGCAGTGCCGGCAACGCTTGTGGGCCGACGCTTTCAACTGCACTCATGCTGTTCTCCACTCAAATTCTGCTTTCGGCTGGGGCCTTCGAGCGACCGGGCCGGACAAGCGGCCCCCGACTGGTTATCATGGCGGCGTTTCTTTGCGGACGGCCACCATGGTTGATTCTTACGACGACTCCCTCGATACGGGAGAAAAAAGCAAATCCCAGGTTAAACGCGAGCTTCATGCTCTGGTTGACCTCGGCGAGCGCCTTACAACGCTCAAGCCTGACTTGCTGGCAAAACTGCCGTTGACCGACGCTATGCGCCGGGCACTGGCTGATGCGCCCAAGCACACCGCGAATATCGCGCGTAAACGGCACCTTATGTTCATCGGCAAACTGATGCGCGATCAGGACACTGACGCCATTCTGGCGCTGCTCGATCAACTCGATGCCTCCACCCGGCAGTACAACGAACGTTTCCATGGCCTGGAACGCTGGCGCGATCGCTTGATCGCGGGCGACGATGCGGTCCTGGAGAAGTTCGTGCTCGACTACCCGGAGGCTGATCGTCAGCAGTTGCGCTCCCTGATCCGTCAGGCCCAGCACGAACTGGCGACCAACAAGCCACCGGCATCGAGCCGTAAAATCTTCAAGTACATCCGTGAGCTGGACGAGACTCAACGCGGCCTGCGTTAAATCTCGAATCGGGTGAGTCGCCAAGCGGCTCACCCGAAGCTCCATCCTTTTACGATCCTGTGCCACCCACAGTGATCGCATCGATTTTCAGCGTTGGCTGGCCGACACCCACCGGCACCGACTGCCCATCCTTGCCACACGTCCCCACGCCACTGTCCAGCGCCAGATCGTTACCGACCATCGACACCTTGCTCATGGCTTCCGGGCCGTTGCCGATCAACGTCGCGCCTTTGACCGGGGCAGTGATTTTGCCGTCTTCGATCAGGTACGCCTCGCTGGTGGAGAACACGAACTTGCCGCTGGTGATGTCCACCTGCCCGCCGCCGAGGTTGGCGCAATAGATGCCGCGCTTGACCGACTTGATGATTTCTTCCGGGTCGCTTTCGCCGGCCAGCATGTAGGTGTTGGTCATCCGTGGCATCGGCAGATGCGCATAGGACTCACGACGACCGTTGCCGGTGCGGGCCACACCCATCAGGCGTGCGTTGAGCTTGTCTTGCATGTAACCCTTGAGCACGCCGTTTTCGATCAATGTGGTGCACTCGGTCGGGGTGCCTTCGTCGTCGACGCTCAGGGAGCCACGACGACCGGCCAGCGTGCCGTCATCGACGATGGTGCACAGCTTGGACGCAACCATCTCGCCCATGCGCCCGCTGTAGGCCGAACTGCCCTTGCGGTTGAAATCACCTTCCAGACCGTGGCCGACCGCTTCGTGCAGCAGCACGCCGGACCAGCCCGAACCCAACACCACCGGCAACGTACCGGCCGGCGCAGGAATGGCTTCAAGGTTGACCAGCGCCTGACGCAGCGCTTCACGGGCGTAGCCCATGGCACGGTCATCGCTGAGGAAATAGCGGTAATCGGTACGACCGCCACCGCCATGACCACCGCGCTCGCGGCGACCGTTTTGCTCGACGATCACGCTGACGTTGAAGCGCACCAGCGGCCGCACATCGGCCGCCAGGCTACCGTCGGTCGAAGCGACAAGAATGCGCTCCCAGACGCCGGCCATGCTCACCGTGACTTGCTGGATACGCGGGTCGAGGGCGCGAGTCGCGACGTCGATGCGCTTGAGCAGTTCGACTTTTTCCGCGCGGCTCATCACTTCCAGCGGGTTGTCCGGCCCGTACAACTGGGTGACGTCAGCCGAGGTGAACGCCTGCACCGTGCCATTCTGCCCGGCGCGAGAGATCGAACGTGCCGCCCGGGCCGCAGCGCCGAGGGCTTCCAGGGTGATGGCATTGCTGTAGGCGAAACCGGTTTTTTCACCCGATTGCGCACGCACGCCCACGCCTTGGTCGAGGTTGAAGCTGCCCTCCTTGACGATCCCGTCTTCCAGCGCCCAGGACTCGGAAATCTGCCCCTGGAAATACAGATCCGCCGCATCGATGCCCGGACCGGCCAGATCGCCGAGCACACCTTGCAGGCTCTCGATCGTTACGCCACCGGGCGCCAGGAGGTGTTCACTGACGGAGGACAACAACTCGCTCATATGTTTACGCCTTAAATTCGTCGTTCCGGGCAGGTCGCTGTGCGCCCTGCGAGAAAAAGCGCCGGTGACTGGACACCGGCATCCGCGTCCTGATGGACGCCTGTTCGCTGCTATCGCGTTCGGCCAGCAGCACGGCCTCGCCTTGATCCTGTTGTGCCAGCACGCGTCCCCAAGGGTCGACGATTGCAGCGTGCCCCCAGGTTTCTCGCGGTCCCGGATGCGTCCCACCCTGGGCGGCCGCGAGCACATAACATTGAGTCTCGATGGCCCGCGCGCGAATCAGCACCTCCCAATGTGCTGCGCCGGTCACCGCGGTAAATGCCGACGGTGCGGTAATCAATTGCGCGCCCGCAGCCCGCAATTCGCTGTACAACTCCGGGAAACGCAGGTCGTAACACACTGTCAGGCCGACCCGGCCGACGGGCGTGTCCGCCACCACAATCCCACTGCCATAAGCATAGTCATCGGATTCGCGATAACGCCCGCGATTGTCTGCCACATCCACGTCGAACAGGTGCAGCTTGTCGTAGCGCGCCACCGTTTCGCCCTGATCATTGACCAGCAACGAACAGGCATGCGCCTTGGACGTCGGATGGCCCAACGGCGGCAACGGCAACGTGCCGGCCACTATCCATAACTTGAGGTCACGGGCGGTCTGTTTCAACCACGGCAGGATCGGACCTTCACCCAACGCCTCGGCGCGGCCGATGTCAGCAATGTCGCGACGGCCCATGGCGGCGAAGTTTTCCGGCAGTACCGCCAGCTGCGCGCCACCCGCCGCCGCCTCTTCGAGCAGATGCCGGGCCCGGGCCAGGTTGGCCAGCACATCGCTCTGGCTGACCATTTGAATCACCGCAAAAGACATGGCCTTTTCCTTATCGGGAATCAACACAACCCTGTAGGAGCGAGGCTTGCCCGCGAAGGCATCTTGCCTGACACACTGCGGTGCGTCGATTCGCGGGCAAGCCTCGCGCCTACAAAGATCAGGGGCGTAGCATCAGAACCGAGGACCATGCTACTCCATAGATCTGGAGAGTGGCTTTTCAAAAAGGCTTGTCGAAGGTGATTTTCGGCTCTTTCCATGGGCCTTTGACGGTGTATTTGACGCTGGCGAAACGTGCCACGCGGTCACCGATCAGCTTGTCGATCAGGAACAGCGCACCGCCGATGGCCGGTGCGCCGACAATCAACGCGGCAATCGGCAGGTTGTTGGTCACCGGCAAAGTCACCAGCAGTTTTGCGTCAACCTGGTCGGCCACCAGGTTCAGGGTACCGTTCAGTTCGATGTTGCTCGACGGGCCAGTCAGCAGGATCGGTTCCTGCGTCACATAAACCCCGTTGGTCGCGGCCAGCAGACCTTTGACCCGGTCATAACTCAAGCCTTTGCCGAACAGGTCGGAGAAGTCCAGGCGCAGACGACGACCGATCGAGTTGAAGTTGAGCAGGCCAAACACCCGCAGGGCCTGGGCGCTGCCTTCGACCTCAACGAACTGGCCTTTATTCAACGAAGCATCGAGGGTGCCGGAGAAACGTTTGGTGGCCAGCCACGCCGGTGAACCCGGCCAGCGACCGTCGACATCCATGTGAAACTCTTCACTGGTGACGCTCGGCGCGAAACCCCAGCCTTTGAGCACGTCAGCGAGATTCTTGCCGCTGATCCGTCCTTTGTACCAACTGCTGGAGCTGCCAGGTATGCCCTCCCAGCCGCCACTGCCCTGCAACAAAATACCTTTGAGGCCCAGGTCCAGAGTATTGAGCGCAATACCTTTGGCAGTCGGACGGACTTTCAGATACCAGGCGCCGACGAGGTCCTGCCCCTGGAACAGCTGATTGATGGTGATGTCCAGCGCCGGGATCTTGGTCGGGTCCACCGAGGCCAGTGGATCCGGTGAGTTTTCGTCGGCGAGGACCGTCGGGTCGGGTGCTGGCAACCGCACGGTTTGCAGATTGATCGCAATCGGCGCGCCTTTCGCATCAGGGATGCTCGCGCTGCCCTTGACCTGCTGACTGTCGAGTTGCAAGGCCCACGCAGCCGGTTTGCGGTTCAACTGCACCGAGGCCTGATCGAGCGTCGTGCCGACACCGCTGAGCTTGCCAACCTTGAAGTCTGCACTGCTGAGCAACTGCTTGGCACTGCCGCCCGGATCCTGGCCAGCGTACTTGTCCGCCAGATCCTTCCATGGCCCGACATCCAGTTCCGACAGCACGCCGCGCACTCGCAGCCCTTTGGCGCCGGGCAGCACGGCACTGCCGCCGCCCAGGAACAACTCGCCACGACCGTCGGCAAAATTGCCGGGCGGCGCCGCAAACGTGAAGTCTGCCAGCGCACCATAATTGACCCAGTAGCGGCGTTCCGGCCCTTGCAGGGTCATGCGGAACGTGGTGTCGCGGCCAGCATCGGCAGTCATGCCAAACGGCGCCGGCAAGTCGATCGCCACGCCTTTGAGGCTGGAATTGACCGAGAGCTGGCTGTCAGGGCCATCCAGGCTCAGTTGCAGTTGATACGGGATCAGGCCGGACACCGGCAATGGCTGGGTGACGCTCAACCAGTCAGTGAGCTTCTTGACCTCGACCTGACCGGAGGCCGTCACACGAGTCTTGAGATTGCCCGCGCTGCCATCGGCAAAAATCTGCGCGGTGACCGGTTTATCGAAGGCACGCGCAGTGATGTTCTGCCCGCTCAAGCCCTTGGCGCTGTCGAAGCGGAAATCACCTTTGAGCTGCGTCAGCTCCAGGGAAGGCTCGGCCAGCTTCAACCGCGCCTTGGCGGTCTTGAAGTCGACAAGAATCTTCGGCTGCTCGCCTTTGACCAGTGGAATATCCAGCTTCAGCTTGCCTTGCAGATCGCCCTCGCCTTCCCATCCGGCAAAGGTTTCAGCCGTGCCGATTGGCGCTTCCTGGAGAATCTTCAGGCCATCACCCAACCCGCCGGAAAACCCGCCGTCGAGGAACAGGTGAACGCTTTGCCCTTCCGGCGCATGGGGAATATTGACGTAAATGTCGCGAACCTGCGTGTCGAGCAATTGGCCCTTACTGGCCAGAACTCGCACGCCACTGTCTTCCACGAACACATCACCGGTGACCTTGCTGACATGCGGCCAACCCGGCTGAAAGGCCAGTTCGGCATCGTGCACCTTGAAGAACAGGCTGATGCTGCGCGCGGTGTCGGCGGCGCCTTGGTTCAGCGAGCCCTGATACTGGAAGAAGCCCTGGTCCACCGCGCCTTTGAGAATCGCCGTGCGCAACCATTCGTCCAGCGCCGGGCTGAGCATGGTCGGCAGGTACTTGGCGGTGTAGCGACCGTCGCCGTCCACCAGGCCGACCCGCAGGTCCATGTAGTCTTCCTGGGTGTGGTCGAAATGCAGGCGGATCAGGAAGTCACCGGCAATCTTGCCCTCCTCCCCCAGCACCTTCAGGTACGGCGCGATCAGGGTGAAGCTTTCCTTGTCGAGCTTCCAGGTCAGCCGGGCGTTGGCCTGAATGTATTGCCACGGCTTGGCGAAAATCGGATCCAGGTGCAGGACAAAATCCTTGCTGTCCATCCGCAGTTCGCCCTGACCGAGGTCACCGCTGATGCTGCCGCTGACATTTCGTGCTGCCGGAGCGCCGTGATACGCGTCGAAGCCGACCTGATCGAGGTTGGCAGCAAAGCTGAACTTGCTGTCATCGGTGGCATTGGGACGCAGATCGATCAGCACGTTGCGCAGCCCACCGGTCACCTTGAGTCGCTCGACCGCAGTGGCAACACCTTCGGGCAGCGGCCCCAAGGCGTTAATCAGCGGCGTGAGCGGAGTGAGATCGAGACGGTCGGCCTGCAAGTGCCAAAGTTCTTCAGCCTTGTCGGTGGCGGCGGTTTGTCGAAGTTGCAAGCGCGACTCCCAGCGGGTCTCGCCGAAGTTCATGGCCAGAGAATCAAGGGTCACCAGCATGCCTTCGGTGCTGCGCTGAAAATAACCGTTGAGCGCCAGATTGTTGATCTGGATCGGCTTGCGTTCGCCGAAGGCGCCCTTGAGTTGCGGCGCGTTCAAACGAATGGCACCGCTTTGCAGCGCGCCTTTGCCCCAGTTCACCCAAAGCTCGCCGCCGGCCTTGAGCTCGGAGAAGTTCCATTGCCGGGTCAGACGTTCGGGCAACCATTTCGACCAGTCGCTTTGCGGCAGGCTCAGGTAGGCCTCGGCCTCGCCATCCTTCCACTGGCTGGCGCGGATCCGCGTGTGCACACTCATGGCCACCGGTTGACCATCTGGCAGATTAAGACGGACATCGAGGCGCTGGCGGGAGACGCCGGTTTTCAGATTCAGGCCAACGTAGGTCAGGGTCAGCGGCGAGTGGTCCACAGGTTGCAACGTCACCTGACTGTCGATTACCGATAGCTGCTGGACCATTTGCAGGCGGTTGAGCAGTTGCTCCGGATCAAGCGGCTGGTCCTGTTGCACGGGCAACCCTTCCAGCGCCCACTGACCGTCCGCGCCTTCCTTGAGGCTGATCTTCAGGCCGTTGAGTTCCAGGTGGGCAATGCGCACTTCGCGAGCCAACAGGCTTTCCCAAAGGTCTGGCACCGCTCGCACCTGATCCAGGTGCAGGGCGTTGGCGCCCTCGCCGACCGTCACATCGTGCGCCAGCAAAATCGGCGCGAAGCCGCTCCAGTTACCTTCCAGCTTGCCGATCTGCAGCGGCATGCCCAAGGCGGCGCTGGCTTTGGTTTCGACGTCGGCGCGGTATTCGGCCACCAGAGGCGTCAGCTCCCGGCCGAGGCTGACGTACAACGCCATCAACACCAGGACCAACGCGCACAGGCCAAGACCCCAGCGGGTCAGTGCGGCCAAAATGCGTGTCAGACGTTCCATGTCAGTTGGCTCCCATGGCAAAAATACTGCAAAAAGCTGAGGCCAGCCGTTCTAGTAAGGGTGAAACACAGCGATTCAGAGCAGCACCACGTCGTATTGTTCCTGGGAATACATGGTTTCCACCTGGAAACGAATGGTGCGTCCGATAAATCCTTCAAGCTCAGCGACATTACCCGACTCTTCATCAAGCAAACGGTCGACGACTTTCTGGTTCGCCAATACACGATAGCCTTCCGCTTGATAGGCACGCGCCTCGCGGAGGATTTCGCGGAAAATTTCATAGCAGACCGTTTCCGGCGTCTTGAGCTTGCCGCGGCCCTGACAGCTGCTGCACGGTTCGCACAACACTTGTTCGAGGCTTTCACGGGTGCGCTTGCGCGTCATCTGCACCAGCCCCAACTCGGTGATGCCAATGATATTGGTCTTGGCGTGATCGCGTTCCAGCTGCTTCTCGAGGGTCCGCAGCACCTGGCGCTGGTGCTCTTCGTCTTCCATGTCGATGAAGTCGATGATGATGATTCCGCCCAGATTGCGCAGGCGCAGCTGGCGGGCAATGGCGGTCGCGGCTTCGAGGTTGGTCTTGAAGATGGTTTCTTCGAGGTTGCGATGGCCGACGAACGCCCCGGTGTTGACGTCGATGGTGCTCATGGCTTCGGCCGGGTCGACCACCAGATAACCGCCAGACTTGAGCGGCACTTTGCGCTCGAGGGCTTTCTGGATTTCGTCTTCGACGCCGTACAGGTCGAAAATCGGCCGCTCGCCCGGATAATGCTCAAGACGATCGGCGATTTCCGGCATCAGTTCGGCGACGAACTGCGTGGTTTTCTGAAAGGTTTCCCGAGAGTCGATGCGGATCTTCTCGATCTTCGGGCTGACCAGGTCGCGCAGCGTACGCAACGCCAGGCCGAGGTCCTCGTAGATCACACTCGGCGCACCGATGGTTTTGATCTGCTCGTTGATCTGATCCCAGAGACGGCGCAGGTAGCGGATGTCCATGAGGATTTCATCGGCACCGGCCCCTTCGGCGGCGGTACGCAGGATAAAACCGCCCGCCTCCTTGATGCCTTCTTTGGCCACGCAATCGGTGACGACTTGCTTGAGGCGTTCGCGCTCGGCTTCGTCCTCGATCTTCAGCGAAATGCCGACGTGGGCCGTGCGCGGCATGTACACCAGATAACGCGACGGAATCGACAACTGAGTGGTCAGACGTGCGCCTTTGGAGCCGATCGGGTCCTTGGTGACCTGGACAACCAGACTCTGGCCTTCGTGAACCAGCGCGCTGATGCTCTCCACCGCCGGGCCTTCGCGCAAGGATATTTCCGAGGCGTGAATGAACGCCGCGCGGTCCAGGCCGATATCGACGAAGGCGGCTTGCATGCCCGGCAATACCCGCACGACCTTGCCTTTATAGATGTTGCCGACGATCCCGCGCTTTTGCGTGCGCTCGACATGGACCTCTTGCAGGACACCGTTTTCAACCACTGCCACGCGCGATTCCATCGGCGTGATGTTGATCAGAATCTCTTCACTCATGGCAGGGTCTCGTCCAGGCATGTTCACGATAATGGCCGCATCTTGTCAGTACGACGCTCAGCGCGCGTTAAGGGTTTGCCAACAGGGTATGCCGAAATGGCCGAGCAGCTCAGCGGTTTCGCACAGCGGCAGTCCAACCACTGCCGAGTAACTGCCATTGAGCCCGGCGACAAACACCGCGCCCAGTCCTTGAATGCCATAACCACCGGCCTTGTCACGGGGTTCGCCACTGGCCCAGTAGGCCGCCGCTTCATCGTGAGCGATGTTGCGAAAACGCACCAGACTGCGTACTACCCGGGACTCACAACGCTCACCGTCGAGCACCGCAATGGCGGTCAACACTTCGTGTTCCTGACCGGCCAACATCATAAGCATGGCGCACGCATCGGCTTCGTCCACCGGTTTGCCGAGAATTTTCCCGTTGAGCACCACGGCGGTGTCGGCGCCCAGCACGCAAAAATCGGCGTCGGACACGACCGCGCCGCGCCCGGCCTCGGCTTTGCCGCGCGCCAGGCGCTCGACATAGTCCGACGGGGATTCTTGAGTTAAAGGGGTTTCATCGATGTCCGCGCTGATGGCGGAGAACGGCACGCCGATCTGCGTGAGCAGTTCACGCCGACGCGGCGAGCCTGAGGCGAGGTAAAGCACTTTCATCTAGACATCTCCCTGTCGAGGTACTGGCAGATGCCTGACCGAATTAATTGATCTTGTAGCGCCGACGCAAACCGCGCAAACCGTAGCTGATCCACGGCCAGAGTAATGCACTGACCAGTGCTGGCAAGACCAGCGCCAGTGTGGGCTGTCGATTGCCGGTCAAAGCGCTGAGCCATAGTTGAACAAGCTGCGCGAGGCCGAAGATGACCAGGATCACCAGGCTTTGTTGCCACATCGGGAACATGCGCAGGCGCTGTTGCAGCGACAGCACCAGGAAGGTGATCAGGGTCAGGATCAACGCGTTCTGGCCCAGCAACGTGCCGTACAGCACGTCTTCGGCCAGGCCCAGGCACCACGCGGTGACCATGCCGACCTTCTGCGGCAAGTACAACGCCCAGAAGGCCAGCAGCAAGGCCAGCCAGAGCGGACGGAGGATTTCCATGAATTGCGGCAGCGGTGAAACGCTGAGCAGCATGCCAATGGCAAACGTCAGCCAGATCATCCAGTCATTTCGGGATGCGGTTGCACCGACCATTATTCTCGTCCCCCTGTGGAAGCCGGCGCGGAGACAGGCGGTTTGGTGGCAGGCTTCACCGCGGCCGGTTGAGTGGCCGGCGGTTTGGTTGCGGCAGGTTGTGATGCAGGGGGCTTGGCGGCCGCAGGTTTGGCCGGGGGTGCCGCCGGTGCTGGTGCTGCCGGTGTTGCGGCGGGCGTAGCAGCAGGCGCGGGCACCACCACGGTCGCCGGCACAGGTTTAGGCACGGTCGCCGGAATGATCGGCCCGCCGCCGTGCTGGTCCAGCGCTTCTTGCGCCTGGGCAGCATCGTTGGCGCGCTCTTCGGCTGTGCGACCGTCGGTGAACACCAGCAGCAGGTAACGGCTGCGGTTCAACGCCGCGGTCGGCACGGCACGCACGATGGCAAACGGCTGGCCGGAATCGTGGATCACTTCCTTGACCGTCGCAACCGGGTAACCCGCAGGGAATCGCTGACCGAGACCGGAACTGACCAGCAGATCGCCTTCCTTGATATCAGCCGTGTCCGCGACGTGACGCAGTTCCAGGCGCTCCGGGTTGCCGGTGCCGCTGGCAATCGCCCGCAGACCGTTGCGGTTTACCTGCACCGGAATACTGTGGGTAGTGTCGGTCAGCAACAGCACACGGGAGGTATAAGGCATCAATTCGACCACCTGGCCCATCAGACCGCGGGCATCGAGCACCGGCTGACCGAGGACCACACCGTCACGCTCACCTTTATTGATGATGATGCGATGGGTGAAGGGGTTGGGGTCCATGCCGATCAACTCGGCCACTTCGACCTTCTCGTTGACCAGCGCAGAGGAATTGAGCAACTCGCGCAGCCGAACGTTCTGCTCGGTGAGGGCGGCAAGCTTTTGCATGCGACCCTGCAACAGCAGGTTTTCGGTCTTGAGTTTTTCGTTTTCGGCGACGAGCTCGGTACGGCTGCCGAACTGGCTGGCCACCCCCTGCCATAGCCGCTGCGGCAGGTCCGTGATCCAGTAAGACTGCATCAGTACCAGCGACATTTGGCTACGCACTGGCTTGAGCAGTGTGAAGCGGGCATCGACCACCATCAGCGCGACCGATAGCACGACCAGCACCAACAAGCGCACGCCCAGTGAAGGCCCTTTGGTGAAAAGCGGTTTAATAAGCCGCTCCTCCCAGGCAAATGTTTTGTTTATTCATACGGCAGACCGGCCTGGATACAGACTGACAGAAGGTAAACGCAAACAGGCAGCACTGCAAAGTGCCGCCTGCGCGCTCAACAGCATAGATGCATCGGGCGAGATCACTCGCTCGACAGCAGGTCCATGGTGTGTTTATCCATCATTTCCAATGCACGGCCACCGCCGCGAGCAACGCAGGTCAGCGGGTCTTCGGCAACGATCACCGGCAGACCTGTTTCCTGGGCCAGCAACTTGTCGAGGTCACGCAACAAGGCGCCACCACCGGTCAGTACCAGGCCACGCTCGGCGATGTCGGAAGCCAGTTCCGGAGGCGATTGCTCCAGCGCACTTTTCACAGCCTGAACGATGGTGGCCAGGGACTCTTGCAGAGCTTCCAGCACTTCGTTGGAGTTCAGGGTGAAGGCACGTGGAACGCCTTCGGCCAGGTTACGGCCACGAACGTCGACTTCACGCACTTCGCCGCCCGGGTAGGCCGTACCGATTTCCTGCTTGATGCGCTCGGCGGTGGATTCGCCGATCAGGCTGCCGTAGTTGCGACGCACATAGGTGATAATCGCTTCGTCGAAGCGGTCGCCGCCAACACGAACGGATTCGGCGTACACCACACCGTTCAGGGAGATCAGCGCGATTTCAGTGGTACCGCCACCGATATCGACGACCATCGAACCGCGTGCTTCTTCAACCGGCAGGCCGGCACCGATCGCGGCAGCCATCGGCTCTTCGATCAGGAACACTTCACGTGCACCAGCACCAAGGGCCGATTCACGGATGGCACGACGCTCAACCTGGGTGGATTTGCACGGAACGCAGATCAGCACACGCGGGCTTGGCTGCAGGAAGCTGTTTTCGTGAACCTTGTTGATAAAGTATTGCAGCATCTTTTCGCAGACGCTGAAGTCGGCAATCACGCCGTCCTTCATCGGACGAATGGCAGCAATGTTGCCCGGCGTACGGCCGAGCATACGCTTCGCCTCGGTGCCGACAGCAACGACACTTTTCTGGTTACCGTGTGTCCGAATAGCCACAACCGATGGCTCATTCAGGACGATACCGCGCTCGCGCACGTAAATAAGGGTGTTGGCAGTGCCCAGGTCAATGGAAAGATCGCTGGAAAACATGCCACGCAGTTTCTTGAACATGGGAAAGGGACCCTAGGCAACGCGTGGGTAAAAAAGTGCGGCAAACTCTAACAACGACAGGGATTTTGGGCAAGGCGCCAATATGTTAAATTGGCCGCTTTTCTGTGCACCAACCCCCACAATCGCGGCCTTATGACCGTAGAAATGCGGTAGTGTTCCGACAATCTAACACACGGACGCCGTCCGTTCTGTTTTCCACTGGAGATTCCCATGGCGCTTGAACGCTCCGACGTGGAAAAAATCGCTCATCTGGCCTGCCTTGGCCTCAATGATGCCGATCTTCCACACATTACTTCAGCCCTGAACAGCATTCTCGGGCTGGTCGACGAAATGCAGGCGGTCAATACCGACGGTATCGAGCCGCTCGCCCACCCACTGGAAGCCAGCCAGCGCCTGCGTGCAGACGTCGTGACCGAGACCAATCATCGCGAGGCCTACCAGTCCATCGCACCAGCGGTCGAAAACGGCCTGTACCTGGTTCCGAAAGTCATCGACTAAAGGGAAAGAGCCTGCAATGCATCAATTGACTCTGGCCGAGATCGCCCGCGGACTCGCCGATAAAAAGTTTTCTTCCGAAGAGCTGACCAAAACCCTGCTGGCGCGTATCGCCCAGCTCGATCCGCAGCTCAACAGCTTCATCAGCCTCACCGAAGACCTGGCGCTCCAGCAGGCGAAAGCCGCTGACGCACGCCGCGCCAAAGGTGAGAGCGGCGCCCTGCTCGGCGCGCCGATCGCCCACAAAGACCTGTTCTGCACCCTGGGCATCCGCACCAGCTGTGGCTCGAAGATGCTCGACAACTTCAAAGCCCCGTACGACGCCACGGTCGTTGCCAAACTGGCGGCTGCCGGCGCGGTGACCCTGGGCAAGACCAACATGGACGAATTCGCCATGGGGTCGGCCAACGAGTCGAGCTACTACGGCCCGGTGAAAAACCCGTGGAATCTGGAATACGTTCCGGGCGGTTCGTCCGGCGGTTCGGCGGCCGCGGTTGCCGCGCGCCTGTTGCCGGCGGCCACTGGCACCGACACCGGCGGTTCGATCCGCCAACCCGCCGCACTGACCAACCTCACCGGCCTGAAACCGACGTACGGTCGTGTTTCGCGCTGGGGCATGATTGCCTACGCGTCCAGCCTCGATCAGGGCGGCCCTCTGGCTCGCACCGCCGAAGACTGCGCGATCCTGCTGCAAGGCATGGCCGGTTTCGACCCGCAAGATTCCACCAGCATCGACGAGCCAGTGCCTGATTACAGCGCCAGCCTCAACGGCTCGCTGCAAGGCCTGCGCATCGGCGTGCCCAAGGAATACTTCGGCGCCGGCCTCGACCCGCGCATTGCCGATCTGATCCACAACAGCATCAAGGAGCTGGAAAAGCTCGGTGCCGTGATCAAGGAAATCAGCCTGCCGAACATGCAGCACGCGATCCCGGCGTACTACGTGATCGCCCCGGCGGAAGCGTCTTCCAACCTGTCGCGTTTCGACGGCGTGCGCTTTGGCCATCGCTGCGAGAACCCGAAAGACCTGATCGATCTGTACAAGCGTTCCCGTGGCGAAGGTTTCGGCCCGGAAGTGCAGCGCCGGATCATGGTCGGTGCCTACGCGCTGTCGGCCGGTTACTACGACGCCTACTACTTGAAGGCGCAGAAGATCCGTCGCTTGATCAAGAACGACTTCATGGCAGCCTTTAATGAGGTCGACATCATCCTCGGCCCAACCACGCCGAACCCGGCCTGGAAGCTCGGCGCCAAAAACAGCGACCCGGTGGCTGCGTACCTGGAAGACGTCTACACCATCACCGCCAACCTCGCGGGTCTGCCGGGCTTGTCCATGCCTGCCGGTTTCGTCGATGGTCTGCCGGTCGGCGTGCAATTGCTCGCCCCGTATTTCCAGGAAGGTCGCCTGTTGAACGTTGCCCATCAGTATCAATTGAACACTGACTGGCACACCCGCACCCCAACCGGCTTCTGAGGAGAAACACATGCAATGGGAAGTCGTGATCGGGCTGGAGATTCATACCCAGCTCACCACCCGGTCGAAAATCTTTTCCGGTAGCTCCACCACGTTCGGTTCCGAGCCGAACACCCAGGCCAGCCTCGTTGACCTCGGCATGCCTGGCGTACTGCCGGTGCTGAACCAGGAAGCCGTGCGCATGGCCGTGATGTTCGGCCTGGCGATCGATGCCGAGATCGGCCAGCACAACGTGTTCGCCCGTAAAAACTATTTCTACCCGGATCTGCCGAAGGGCTACCAGATCAGCCAGATGGAATTGCCGATCGTCGGCAAGGGCCACCTGGACATCGCCATGGAAGACGGCACGATCAAACGTGTCGGCGTCACCCGTGCGCACCTGGAAGAAGACGCCGGTAAAAGCCTGCACGAAGAGTTCAACGGCGCCACCGGCATCGACCTGAACCGTGCCGGCACGCCGCTGTTGGAAATCGTCTCCGAGCCGGACATGCGCAGTGCCAAGGAAGCCGTGGCCTACGTCAAGACCATCCACGCGCTGGTGCGTTACCTGGGCATCTGCGACGGAAACATGGCCGAAGGCTCGCTGCGTTGTGACTGCAACGTGTCGATCCGCCCGAAAGGCCAGGTTGAATTCGGCACGCGCTGCGAGATCAAGAACGTCAACTCGTTCCGCTTCATCGAGAAGGCGATCAACAGCGAAGTGCGTCGTCAGATCGAGCTGATCGAAGACGGCGGCAAAGTGATCCAGCAGACCCGCCTGTACGATCCGAACAAGGACGAAACCCGTCCGATGCGCAGCAAAGAGGAAGCCAACGACTACCGTTACTTCCCCGACCCGGACCTGCTGCCGGTGGTCATCGAAGACTCGTTCCTCGACGAAGTACGCGCCACGCTGCCGGAATTGCCACCACAGAAACGCGAGCGCTTCCAGGCGCAGTTCGGCCTGTCGGTGTATGACGCCAGCGTCCTGGCCACCAGCCGCGAGCAAGCCGATTACTTCGAGAAAGTCGTGAGCATCAGCGGCGACGCCAAGCTGGCGGCCAACTGGGTTATGGTTGAACTGGGCAGCCTGCTGAACAAGCAAGGCGTTGAAATCGACCAGTCGCCGGTCTCGGCCGAGCAACTGGGCGGCATGCTGCTGCGCATCAAGGACAACACCATCTCCGGCAAGATCGCCAAGGTGGTGTTTGAAGCGATGGCCAACGGCGAAGGCAGCGCGGACGAGATCATCGACAAGCGCGGCCTCAAGCAAGTGACCGACAGCGGCGCGATCTCGGCGGTGCTGGACGAAATGCTCGCGGCCAACGCCGAGCAGGTCGAGCAATACCGCGCGGCAGACGAAGCCAAACGCGGCAAGATGTTCGGCTTCTTCGTCGGCCAGGCCATGAAAGCCTCCAAAGGCAAGGCCAACCCGCAACAGGTCAACGAACTGCTGAAAAGCAAGCTCGAAGGCTGATGAGCATGGAGCCAGATTTAAAGCCTGGCTCCGATCCCTGTGGGAGCGAGCCTGCTCGCGATGACGGCAGCACATCCAACATTGATGTGTCAGACAGCCCGCCATCGCGAGCAGGCTCGCTCCCACATTTGTATGTGGATACCTTTAAATGAATCGTCTACTGGGTGCCTGCGCCCTGCTCGCTCTGCTGGCCGGTTGCGCCAGTAACGACATCATCGACCCACACGGCTACGACAAGACCGGTACGGCGTCCTATTACGGTGCCAAACACCAAGGCAAACGCACTGCCAGCGGCGAGCGTTTCAACAAGAATTCCCTGACCGCCGCCCATCGCCAATTGCCGTTCGGCACGCGGGTGAAGGTCACCAATCTGAATAACGACAAGTCCTGCGTGGTCCGAATCAACGACCGCGGGCCGCACACCCGCGGGCGCCTGATTGATCTTTCACACGAGGCCGCCGAACAACTGGGTATGCTCCGTAGCGGCACCGCACGGGTTCGCGTGCAAGCCCTCGACGATTAACAGACGGAGCCCCGACCATTTTCGGACTTGCCGATTTACCCCTGATCAGCCTGATTGAGTTGCTCGGCGGCCTGCTGTTGCTGATCGCCGGTGCCGAACTGATGGTCCGTGGCGCCGTGCGCCTGGCGGCGCGCTTGCAGGTGCGGCCGCTGATCATCGGGCTGACCATCGTCGCCTTGGGCAGCAGCGCACCGCAGATGGCGGTCAGCCTGCAAGCCACCCTGGCGCAAAACGCCGACATCGCCGTCGGCAGTGTGATCGGCAGCAGCATCTTCAACATCCTCGTCACCTTGGGGCTTTCGGCGCTGATCATTCCGCTGCGGGTTTCACGGCAACTGGTGCGCCTGGATATTCCACTGATGATCGGCGCCAGCCTGCTGGTGTTTGTATTGGCGTGGAATGAAGAGCTGACCCGCATGGACGGCATCGTTCTGCTGGCGGCCCTGGCGCTGTACCTGGGCTTGTTGCTGCGCCAGTCGCGGCACTCGACCCGTCCGCCCTCCCACGACGGAACCCCCCAGGCACCGTGGTTCAGCAGCGTGCTGATGATCGTCGCCGGACTGGCGATGCTGGTCTACGCCGGCCATTTGTTGCTGGGCGCCGCCGTGGCGGTTGCGACCGATCTGGGTCTGTCGGAGCGGGTCATCGGCCTGACCATCGTCGCCATCAGCACCTCCCTGCCGGAACTGGCCACCTCATTGATCGCGGCCTTGCGCGGTCAGCGGGACATTGCCGTGGGTAACGTGATCGGCAGCAACCTGTTCAACCTCCTGGGCGTACTCGGCCTGACCGCGCTTGTCGCCCCCTCGCCGCTGTCGGTCTCGCCCAATGCCCTGGATTTCGACCTGCCGGTGATGCTCGGTGTGGCGGTGCTGTGCCTGCCGCTGTTCTACACCGGTTACAGGGTGACCCGCGCCGAAGGTCTGCTGTTTTTGGGGTTGTATCTCGCTTACGGTCTGCACGTGGTGTCGTTCACCACCGGCATGCCCCTGGCCGGCAAGCTTGAACACTTGATGCTGTTTTTCGTCCTGCCGGCGCTGGTGGCGTTTCTGCTGTTCACATCGCTGCGCGCCTGGCGTCGCCAACACCACAAGAGGGAAATGCCATGACTGACAACAAAAAGCCTGGTGTAGAAGTCCGCCGCCAGGTGATGGGCGATGCGTTCGTCGACCGCGCACTGGGCAATGCCACTGAGTTCACCCAGCCGCTGCAGGACTTCGTCAATGAACACGCCTGGGGCGCCGTGTGGAACCGCGAAGGCCTGCCGCTGAAAACCCGCAGTCTGATCACCCTCGCCGCGCTGACGGCGTTGAAGTGCCCGCAGGAGTTGAAAGGCCACGTCCGCGGCGCGCTGAACAACGGCTGCACCGTGGAAGAGATTCGCGAGGCGTTGCTGCATTGCGCGGTGTACGCCGGTGTGCCGGCGGCGATTGATGCGTTTCGGGCGGCGCAGGAAGTGATCGACAGCTATCAGAAGCCTGAGTGAGTCTTCAAAAGTTGTGGTGACAGGACTGGCGCCTTCGCGGGCAAGCCTCGCTCCTACAGGGCGAGGCTTGCCAGCCCTGGACACCAGCGAAAATCCCGACGCTAGATCCACTCCCCCCACTGCAACAAAAAGATTCCGACATTGGTGGTGACCGCCGCCATCAACGTGGTGATCACGATGATCGCCGCCGCCAGTTCATGATTGCCGTTGGCCTGGCGGGCCATGACAAAACTGGCCGCGGCGGTCGGGCTGCCGAAGTACAGAAACAGAATCCCCAACTCAGCCCCGCGAAATCCCCAAAGCCATGCCCCCAACGTCGCCAACACTGGCAAGCCGATCATCTTCACCAGACTTGAGCTGAGCGCCATCTTGCCGCTTTTGCGCAATGCCGCCAGTGATAGCGTGCCGCCGATGCAGATCAACGCCAACGGCAACGTGGTTTGCGCCAGGTACTGGCCAGACGTTTCCAGCCATCCCGGCAAGCCGATCTTGAAATAGGCAAAGGGCGCCGCCGCCAACACACTGATGATCAGCGGGTTGACCATCACGCTTTTGCAGATGCTCCACGGATCGGACTTGATCACGGGGCTGTACACCGCCAGCACAATGGTCGAGAGCGTGTTGTAAAACAGGATCACCAGCGCCGCGAGAATCGCCCCGAGAGAAATCCCGTAATCGCCGTACATGCTGGCCGCCAACGCAAGGCCGATGACTCCGTTGTTGCCGCGAAAAGCGCCTTGGGTATAAATCCCTCGATCTTCACGCGGGCACTTCCAGATCGCCCAGCCCCAGGCGATGGCAAAACACGCCAGGGTGGCCAGCGAGAAGTAGATCAGCAGCGCCGGTTGCAACGCGGCGTGCAGGTCGGCATGCAGGATGCCCAGAAACAGCAGCGCCGGCATGGTGACGTTGAACACCAGGGCCGACGCGGTGTGGATGAAGTTGTCGTTGATCCAGTCGATGCGCTTGAGCAACACCCCCAGAAACAGCATGGCAAACACCGGCGCGGTGATGTTCAGGGTTTCGAGGAAGATAGCCAGCATGCCGGGGGGAACCTTGGGTGGGCGTCGTTAGGGGGCTAATGATAAGCGACTGGGGACCTTTGCGTGTGAGAGAACGACTTCGCTGACATGGTCACGTCCTGCACTGATTTTCTATAAATCCCACTGATTTCGAGCTGAAATTTGTGTGGACCGTTCGTCGCTACTGTCAGATCTGACAGTAGCCAATGCTTAGTCGTCGGGCACTTAATAATCCCGCAAATAAAACAAATTACAGGAGTAAAAAATATGTCAGTTAAATCAACAGGCGATAAATTTTCAGGCGCTTCAAAAACCGGTACTGTCTCAGAGAACAACGAGGACTGGGAAAGAGAACCCCTCCAGTCTTTTTTGTTGCAACTACCCGTGCGATTCAGTAACAATTTAATCGTTACTGTCGAAGATCAACCGGACGATAAAACCTCAGGAATAGTAAAAGCTCCCGATGGGGCGGGCTTCGGCGATAAAAGTCTATATTTGCCAAGTGGTTCCAGATTGAAATTTTCATTTGGAAACTATGTGAATAGCCTGAGGTTCCAGATCAAGGCAGCTGGCGGCAATGAAAGTGGTACTGCCTATATTATTGCAATGAAGAAAGAAGACGTCGTATACGGCGCCCCTATCAGTTCCGAAGACAAAGCGTTCGAAATTGCAGAAATACCCTTTGACGTACTATTGATCGCCGGCTTTTCTGGCAAATTATCCGTGACCGCTGGCAACCTTTATCTGGATAATCTGGCGTGGTCATTGGTTTAGTCTGAGGCATCCATAAAAAGCTAAAAGCACCGCATTAACACTTGATCGACAAGGTATTTAGGGTGCTGATCGAAAGCCATCCTCCATTGCTACTGACGATCAGTAATCGCTGTAGCGATGGAGAGGCGGCGCGCCTTATCTGCCGGTGAACTCTACTTGGGTGATCGCATTCCGAGTCGAATCCAGCATAGTTCACCCAGCGCTATCTCATGTTATCGGCGCCGGGTTGAACAGGGTGATGTCGTTATGCAGTTTGTGCTGCTCGGCCCACGTCTGCTTCTTGCCGCTCGCCACGTCCAGGTAGTAGTGGAACAACTCCCACCCAAGGTCTTCAATCGAAGCGCGTCCGGTCGCAATACGCCCGGCATCGATGTCGATCAGGTCCGGCCAGCGCTGTGCCAGTTCGGTCCGGGTCGATACCTTGACCACCGGCGCCATCGCCAAACCATAAGGCGTGCCGCGCCCGGTGGTGAACACATGCAGGTTCATCCCCGCCGCCAACTGCAACGTCCCGCAGACAAAATCACTGGCCGGGGTCGCGCAGAAGATCAGCCCTTTGCGCTTGAAGCGCTCGCCAGGGCCGAGCACGCCATTGATCGCACTGCTACCGGATTTGACGATCGAGCCCAAGGACTTTTCGACAATGTTCGACAACCCGCCCTTCTTGTTGCCCGGCGTGGTGTTGGCGCTGCGGTCCGCCTCACCCTTGGCCAGGTAACGGTCGTACCAGTCCATTTCCCGCACCAGTTCCTGAGCAACCTCCTCAGTTTCCGCGCGGGAGGTCAGCAGATAAATCGCGTCGCGCACCTCGGTAACTTCGGAAAACATCACCGTCGCGCCAGCGCGCAACAACAAATCAGAGGCATAACCCAGCGCAGGGTTGGCGGTGATGCCGGAAAACGCATCGCTGCCGCCGCACTGCATGCCCAGGATCAGCTCGGACGCCGGCACAGTTTCCCGGCGACGCTGATCGAGCTTCTTCAAACGGGTCTCGGCCAGCGCCATGATCTGCTCGATCATCTCAGTGAAACCGTGACTCGAATCCTGCAAGCGGTACAACCACGGCTCGCTCAAATCCACCGAGCTGTCGCCCTCGTGCATCACCTGCCCGGCCTGCAATTTCTCGCAGCCCAGGCTGATGACCAAGGCTTCGCCACCCAGGTTCGGGTTGCGCGCCAGATTGCGTACGGTGCGGATCGGGATGTACGCGTCAGTGGCAGTGATCGCCACCCCGCAGCCGTAGCTGTGGGTCAGCGCCACCACGTCATCGACGTTCGGGTACTTGGGCAGCAATTCATCCTTGATGCGCTTGACCGCATGGTCGAGCACGCCGGTCACGCACTGGACGGTCGTCGTAATCCCGAGAATATTGCGCGTGCCAACGGTCCCGTCGGCGTTGCGATACCCCTCGAAGGTGTAACCGTCCAGCGGTGCCTGGGCCGCAGGCACTTCGGTGGACAGCGGCAGGCTGTCCAGCGGTGGCGCGGTGGGCATGCGCAGTTGATCTTCCTTGACCCAGCTGCCGCGCGGGATCGGCTGCAACGCATAGCCAATGGTCTGGCCGTAACGAATCACCTGGCCGCCTTCGGGAATGTCCTCGAGGGTGACTTTATGGCTCTGCGGCACGAAGTCCACCGTCACCAGGCCATCTGGAAACTCGGTACCGGCCGGTACGCCTTGGTCGTTGACCACGATCACGACGTTGTCCCGCTCGTGCAGGCGGATGTAGCGCGGCGAGTCGGAATGTTCAATCAACTGCATGACGCCGCTCCTCAGGAATGCGCTTGAGACAATTTGTTATTGGTTTCAGGACCGCTGACTGGCGGCTCTTTCAGCACCACACGTTTGATCGGACCGACGATCACCAGGTAGCTGAACACTGCAACCAGTGCGTTGCAACCGACAAACACCAGCGCCCATTTGAACGAACCGGTGGAGCTGATGATGTAGCCGATCACGATCGGGGTGGTGATCGAAGCGATGTTGCCGAAGGTGTTGAACAGGCCACCGCTCAGGCCGGCAATCTGTTTCGGCGAGGTGTCGGACACCACCGCCCAACCCAGCGCACCCACGCCTTTGCCGAAGAAGGCCAGGGCCATGAAGCCGACGACCATCCACTCGACATCAACATAGTTGCACGCCACGATGCTGCTGGAGACCAGCAAACCCGCGATGATCGGTGCCTTGCGAGCGAAGGTCAGGGAATGGCCCTTGCGCAGCAGGTAATCGGAAATCACCCCGCCAAGCACCCCCCCGATAAAGCCGCAGATCGCCGGCAACGAGGCAATGAAACCGGCCTTGAGGATGGTCATGCCGCGCTCTTGCACCAGGTACACCGGGAACCAGGTCAGGAAGAAGTAGGTGATGCCGTTGATGCAGTACTGGCCCAGATACACGCCGAGCATCATGCGGTTGGTCAGCAACTGGCGGATGTAGTCCCACTTCGGACCGTCGCCTTTTTTGCCTTTGCCTTTGTCCTGGTCCATGTCGACCATGCCGCCGTTGTCGGCGATGTGCTTGAACTCGGCGTCGTTGATCATCGGGTGCTGGCGCGGGCTGTAGATCACCTTCAGCCAGATCCCCGAGAAGATGATGCCGATCACGCCCATGACGATAAACACGTGCTGCCAGCCGAAGCTGTAGACGATCCAGCCCATCAGCGGTGCGAACAACACGGTGGCGAAGTACTGCGCCGAGTTGAAGATCGCCGAGGCCGTGCCGCGTTCAGCCGTCGGAAACCAGGCCGCGACGATACGGGCGTTACCCGGGAAGGATGGCGCTTCGGCCAGGCCCACCAGGAAGCGCAGCATGAACAGCGCAACCACTGCGGTGGACATGCCGAATTCGCCGACATAGCCCTGCAGAACGGTGAACAGCGACCAGGTGAAAATGCTTAGCGCGTAGATCTTTTTCGAGCCGAAACGGTCCAGCAGCCAGCCACCGGGAATTTGCCCGGCCACGTAAGCCCAACCGAATGCAGAGAAGATGTAACCGAGGGTGACCGCGTCGATGCCGAGGTCTTTTTGCAGGCTGGAGCCCGCAATGGCGATAGTGGCCCGGTCGGCGTAGTTGATCGTGGTCACCAGGAAAAGCATGAGCAAAATCAAATAGCGGACGTGAGTCGGCTTGGTCGCTTGCATGTACATGTACTCCCACTGATTATTTTTATGCGCGGGTGAATCTTTGGTTTTTCTGTGGGAGCAAGCCTGCTCACGATGGTGGTCAACGATGACGCGGGGCATCAGGTTTACCGCCGCGTCCTCAAGACCTTCGCGAGCAGGCTCGCTCCCACAGAGGGTGTTGCGTTACGAACCGATGTAGCTGGTCTTCACGACCGTGTAGAACTCTTGCGCGTAGCGACCTTGCTCGCGGGAACCATAGGATGAACCTTTACGCCCGCCGAATGGAACGTGGTAATCCACGCCCGCCGTCGGCAGGTTGACCATCACCATCCCGGCCTGGGAGTGGCGCTTGAAGTGGTTGGCGTACTTCAGCGACGTGGTGGCGATGCCCGCCGACAGACCGAATTCGGTGTCGTTGGCCATGGCCAGTGCGGCCTCGTAATCGGCGACGCGAACGATGTTCGCCACCGGGCCAAAGATCTCTTCACGGTTGATGCGCATCGCAGCTGTGCTGTCGGCAAACAGCGTTGGCGCGAGGTAGTAGCCTTCGGTGTCGCAAGTCACCAAGCCACCGCCGCTGACCAGACGAGCACCTTCGGACTGGCCGATGTCGATGTACTTCATGTCCTGTTCAAGCTGCGCTTGCGAGACGACCGGACCGATGTCGGTGCCGGTTTTCAACGCGTGACCGACCTTGATCGACTTCATGCGCTCGGCCATGGCTTCGACGAACTTGTCGTGAATCCCGGCGGTGACGATAAAGCGGCTCGACGCCGTGCAACGCTGACCGGTGGAATAGAACGCGCTCTGCACCGACAGCTCGACCGCTTGCTTCAGGTCGGCATCGTCGAGAATGATCTGCGGGTTCTTGCCACCCATTTCCAGCTGAACCTTGGCCTGACGCGAGACGCAACTGACGGCGATCTGACGACCGACACCGACAGAACCGGTGAAGCTGATGCCGTCGACTTTCGGGCTCTGCACCAGCGCATCGCCAACCACGCGACCGCTGCCCATCACCAGGTTGAAGACGCCGGCCGGGAAGCCTGCGCGGGAGATGATTTCCGCCAGCGCCCAGGCGCAACCCGGCACCAGATCGGCCGGTTTCAGCACGACGCAGTTGCCGTAGGCCAGGGCCGGGGCGATTTTCCACGAAGGGATCGCGATCGGGAAGTTCCACGGGGTGATCAGGCCAACGACGCCCAAGGCTTCGCGAGTGACTTCGACGTTCACACCCGGGCGCACCGACGGAAGATAGTCACCGGACAGGCGCAGGCACTCACCGGCGAAGAACTTGAAGATGTTACCGGCGCGGGTCACTTCGCCGATGGCTTCAGGCAGGGTCTTGCCCTCTTCCCGGGCCAGCAAGGTGCCAAGCTCTTCGCGGCGGGCGAGGATTTCGGTGCCGACTTTATCCAGTGAATCATGGCGAGCCTGAATGCCCGAAGTCGACCAGGCCGGAAACGCAGCGCGAGCGGCGTCGATGGCGGCGTGGACCTGGGCCAGATCAGCCTTGGCGTAGTCGCCGATGGTGTCGGTCAGTTCGGACGGGTTGATGTTGGCGCAGTAATCACTGCCCGCCACCCATTCACCGTTGATGTAGTTATCGAAACGCTTTGTATCAGCCACAACAATCTCCTCACGCAAAAGGCCGCTGATTGCTCAGCGGCCTTATTAATCGGGTGTGTTACTGCGCACCTTGCTTGTCGATCAGCGCGGCCAGAGCTTCGTACTCTTCTGGCAGCAGATCGGTCAGCGGTGCACGCACAGGACCTGCGTCATAACCGGCAATTTTTGCCCCGGCCTTGACGATGCTCACCGCATAACCGGCTTTGCGGTTACGGATGTCCAGGTACGGCAGGAAGAAGTCGTCGATGATCTTGCCAACGGTGGCGTGATCTTCGCGGGCAATGGCGTGGTAAAAATCCATCGCCGTTTTCGGGATGAAGTTGAACACCGCCGAGGAGTAGACCGGTACGCCCAATGCCTTGTAAGCAGCGGCATAGACTTCAGCGGTCGGCAAACCGCCCAGGTAGCTGAAGCGATCACCGAGGCGGCGACGGATCGATACCATCAACTCGATATCGCCCAGGCCATCCTTGTAGCCGATCAGGTTCGGGCAGCGCTCGGCCAGGCGTTCCAGCAATGGCGCGGTCAGGCGGCAGACGTTGCGGTTGTAAACCACCACGCCGATGTTCACCGATTTGCACACGGCTTCAACGTGGGCGGCAACGCCGTCCTGGCTGGCTTCGGTCAAGTAGTGCGGCAGCAGCAACAAGCCTTTGGCGCCCAGGCGCTCGGCTTCCTGTGCGTATTCGATGGCCTGGCGAGTCGAACCGCCCACACCAGCCAGAATCGGCACGCTGTTTTCGCAGGTGTCGACAGCCGTCTTGATGATTTCCGAATATTCGCTGGCCGCCAGAGAGAAGAACTCACCGGTGCCGCCTGCGGCGAACAACGCCGTGGCGCCGTATGGGGCCAGCCATTCGAGACGCTTGATGTAGCCCGCGCGATGGAAGTCGCCCTGAGCATTGAAATCGGTGACCGGGAAAGACAGCAGGCCAGAAGAGAGGATGGACTTCAGTTCTTGTGGATTCATTATTCGAACACCCTGGGTAGCAACGTTTGTGTGAGAAAAGCGTTCAGCCTGTGGCCGAGTTGTAGGTCATCGTACAACTTAAATAATAACCGTCAACTGCATTTCATCGTCGCGCCTGGAAATTTGTGTCGGAAGGGGATTTTCTTGACGTAGGAAATTTCTCACCTAAGCTCTGATTAGCTGTATATACATACAGCTATCTTGAAGCATACCGACGACATATCAAGGAGCCAGAAATGTCAGGTCTACACGCTCAACCGCAGGAAAAACCAGAACAGATCATCGCGAACCTGGACGATCTTTTTACTGAAGACGGTATCGCCGTCACCGCCAACAGTTCGCTTATGCTGAAGCTCGGCGAACATCACGACGCACCTCAAACAACTAACGCTACGCCTGGCAAAGCCTTGAAAGGCAAGCCACAGCTGAGGTTTGAGGGCGGCGAGCACACCGCCATCGGTGACGGTACGTTGCTGCGTTTTATCAAGGACGCGCCCGCTGTGCCCGCCTCGCAGGTAGCGCTGCATTTACCCAATGGACTGGCGCTGACTTACGGTCAGGTCATCGCTCTGGGCGGTGACTTTTATGGCATTCCCGATCAACCAGTCAGCGAAGGCGCCACGCCTGCCGACCGCGTCCAGCGCTTTACCAATGCCTTCAACTCGCTGGCGGTGCTGCCGGCGTCCAATGCCGAAGCCAAGCTGATCCTCGGCGTCATGCAGAAGGAAATCGCCGCCGTTAAACAGGCAATCAAAGACGGCAAACAGCCTCACGAGGCGTATGACGCACTCGGAGATACGTTGTCAGAAGAGTGGAACAGAATCACGGGCGGCGGCAGTTTCGTCTCGGCGCTGTTTCCCTTGGGGCGCTATCTGAAACTGGCCGCCAATAATGCTGACCACTTTGCCGAATGGGCGCTGCTGGCCTATATCTCCGGGCACACGGCAGCTCTGCAACAAGCGGTGAAGGCTCACAGCAGCAACGATGAAAAGCAGCTGGAACTGGCCTACGCGATGAATGCGTTTGCCGATCACTACCTGACCGACCTGTTTTCTGCCGGCCATTTGCGAGTACCGCGCAAACAGTTGGCTGCGGTGGTCACGCCCAGTGATCTGGGCTCACTGATTACCCGCTTCATGCACGACGAAGACAGCAAGTTCGGCCTCAATGTGCGCAACGGCACCGGCGATCACTGGCGTGGGTACGGCGACAAACGCTACTTCGACGCCATCGACAGCGCCAATCGTGTCCAGGTGAATCAGGCGGTGCAGGTGTCGGCGGATGAAGTGTTTGCGGCGTATCTCAGCGGCACCGTCACGGTTCCCGATAATTTTGGCGCCTTGAAAAAGACCCCGGATCTGCAAGCCGTATTGAATCCTGCGAACAACTTTTCACCGTTGTTCCGGGTTGAAGGCAGCAAGGTGCTGCGGCGCAAGGACGTCAACAACCTGAACGACACCGCCACCGTCGATGACTGGTGGGGCTGGAGTACTTACTTGCTGCTCAAGGATTACAACCCCACTGGCAACGTGGCTTGATAAGGAGATTGATGATGACGATTAAATTGAAACTGGAACTGGCTTCAGGGCAATCGCTGGAGGGTGCGCCGTTGGAGTTGTTGTCCAAGGGTGTGCCCATTGCCCGCGGAAATGTGGATAAGCAGGGGGGGGTGACCTTCGAGGTTAAATCGGCGAAGACTGAATTGGCGGTACGGGTGGATCGTTCAGTTCTGAAAACCGGCTGAGGCGATTGCCCCATCACGAGCAGGCTCGCACCCATTAGTCTTTGGTATTCCACTGATTAGAACCCAAATGGAAGCGAGCCTGCCTTTGAACGCAAATCTCGGGACAAGTAAACACACGACACAAAACACTGACCGTTCGTCTGAACTGTAAATTCTGACAGTAGCACGACATCAACTGCGGTGACTTAATCACCTCAGGAGTTAACGAACCGGCCCCTTAGAACGCTTATAAAAGAGCGTTTATCAAAATGGTTCGACTTATTGTTGAAGGACTTTATTCATGACAGTACAAAAGAACGACTTGGCGCCCCCAAAAGTTAAAAATGTTGAAGAAGGTGTTTTGAGCGTTAGCCAAATTATTGGATCAGTCTCAATAACAGTGGAACCCATCGCAGATGCGAACAAGGGGGATGAATTAGCATTTATTGTAAAAACCTCTACAGGCAAATCCATCGTGTATTCAGTGACTATAGAAATTCCATCAGATGCATACGGATACGGAGCCGAAAAAAACTTCTTCGAAACAGGTTTGGCAGAAGGCGCCAGTGTTGAAGTGCAATACACTGTGACAAGAGATGGGGGAGTGAGACACTCCCCTAAGGTGAAATTTAGGCTCGTACAATAAGAGACGCGGACAGTTCTGTTAATCAGATTACTGTCCGCTATGGCCACTGAGATCTTCTACAGCGCACGCACCACCTGATTAACCCGGCGCTTTGGAATATTGCGACTTATACAAAACTCAGCTATCGGCGATAAAAAGCATTAACGCTGCGCCTCAGCCTCTTCATGAGCATGGCGCAGCCGCTCCCGACTGTTCGTCAAATGCAAACGCATTGCCGCCCGCGCCGCATCCGAATCCTGGCGCGCAATCGCGTCGTAAATCTCTTCGTGTTCGCGGCTCAGGCGACTCATGCGCTGTTGATCGTCATGGGCTACGCGCGCGCTCCAGTGCGTAACGACCCCTGGTCGCAACTGTCATTTCTGACAGTAGCCAACATTAAAAGCATCTGATGAACTGATGTCGCGGATAAGTTATCGCAAAATTACTTTTTATATATGGAGATTCGCCATGAGCACTGTCGAACTAACAAAAGTGGAAAAACCTGTAAAATCGCCAGTATCACCAGAATTAGCCGCGCCCACCGCCCCTGGAACAGATGGAACTACCCTTTACATAAAGGACTTCGGAGAAATCCATCAATTTAGGTTTAATTTCGCCGTTCAATATACAGGTCAAACTGGCGGGCAAGAATGCATGTTCTTTATAAAATTTCAAGATGAGGGCGGTTACGAAATGCTCTGGCGAGGCGAATTTTCTATTACAGGCATGGAACAGCACATCAAAAAAATCACCACGTCTATATTCGATACCATTGTTAACAAAAGTACGGCTGAGTTTTGGTATGAGGTAGAAATTGACGGGATCAAAAAAGAATCACACCCCCTTCGTCTCATCGTGGTGCGTTAGCAAAAGCGCTACAAAAAAACTGGGTCCCACCAACCGCAACTCTCAGCGCTGCGCCTCAGCCTCTTCATGCGCGTGGCGCAGCCGCTCCCGACTGTTCGTCAAACGCATTGCCGCCCGCGCCGCATCCGAATCCTGGCGCGCAATCGCGTCGTAAATCTCTTCGTGTTCGCGGCTCAGGCGACTCATGTAGTGCTGCTGATCATCATGGGCCAGGCGCGCGGAGTTCAGGCGGGTGCGCGGAATGATGCTGGTGCCCAGGTGGGTCATGATGTCGGTGAAGTAGCGGTTACCAGTCGACAGGGCGATTTGCAGGTGGAACTGGAAGTCGGACGCCACGGCATCACTGGCGTGGGCGGCGCTTTCATTCAAGGCGTCCAGCGCAGCGCGCATCAAGGCCAACTGTTCCGGGCTGCGGCGCTGTGCAGCGAGGCCGGCGGACTCCACTTCGAGGCTGATGCGCAGTTCCAGAATCGCCAATACGTCACGCAGGGTGACCACGGTCGCCGGGTCGATGCGAAAACCGCTCGGGCTCGGGGTGTCGAGCACGAAGGTGCCGATGCCGTGACGGGTTTCCACCTGGCCAGCGGCCTGCAAACGTGAAATTGCTTCGCGAACCACGGTTCGGCTGACGCCATGGGCATCCATGATCGCCGACTCGGTGGGCAATTTGTCGCCACGTTTGAGGTGGCCGTCGCGGATCTGCTCGGACAGCACCGTCACCAATTCCTGTGCGAGGCTGCGGCGCTTGCGAGGGAGGCGTGGTGCGTCGATCGGGTTTTCCATGGTGAACGTCTGTCTCGAAAATTGCGGCTGAAACCGCATCATAGCTCAACGCGGTTGTACGATCACCACCACCCACTTTTGTAAGAGCAACTGTGGCGTGGGGATTTATCCCCGTTGGATGGCGCAGCCATCCCAAAACCCACAGCCTCGGTGCATCAGGTATGCCGAGTGCAGTGGTTTTGCGACGGCTGCGACGCCGAACGGGGATAAATCCCCCGCCACAAAAGCTCGTTCCCACACGGATTGTGGTGTTATGCGATCACGGTCTGGTCCACCAGATGTCCATTTTCAATGCGCACATGCCGTGGGTGGAAACGCTTCAGACTGCTGCGATGCCCGACGCTGACGATGCTCAACCCCGGTATCTCATCGATCAAGGCCTGATACAGCGACGCCTCATCCTCTTCGTCCATCGCCGACGTCGCCTCGTCCATGTACAACCACTGTGGTGCATAGAGCAGCGCACGAGCGAAGGCCAGCCGTTGCTGTTCACCCGGCGACAGCATGCGCTGCCAGTGATTGGCCTCGTCCAGGCGCGCAACAAGGTGCGGCAAGCGGCAAGTTTCCAGCACATGCACATACCGCTCGTGCGGATAAGTCCCGCCGGCCTGTGGATAACTCAGTGCCTCGCGCAACGTGCCAATCGGCAGATACGGCTTTTGTGGCAGGAACAGGTAACGCGCCGTCGGCAGACGAATGCTGCCATGACCCGCCGGCCACAGGTGCCCCATCGCCCGCAGCAAGGTCGACTTGCCGCTGCCGGAACGACCGCTGAGCATGACGCGCTCGCCCTCCTCCACGGTCATGTCGGCGTTGGTCAGCAAGTGACGACCGTCGGCCAGATCGAGGCCCAGGTTGTGCACCTTCAAGGCTGTACCCGAATTCTGCACATCAATCGCCGGCGCTCGCTCTTCGTTGTCGGTCATCGCCTGGCGGAAACTCAGCAGACGATCACAGGTGGCTCGCCAAGCGGCCAAGTCCTGGTAGGCGCTGATGAACCAGCTGAAGTTCTCCTGCACGTTGCCGAACGCTGAGTTGATTTGCATCAGCTCGCCAAGCTCGATCTTGCCGGCGAAGTAACGCGGCGCGGCGACCATAAACGGGAAAATGATTGCGATCTGGCCATAACCGGAGGTGAAGAAGGTCAGGCGCTTGGACACTTTCATGATGTCCCAGAAGTTATGCCAGACCAGCCCGAAGCGCCCGCTCAGACGGCGGTTTTCATTGGGTTCGCCGTTGTACAGCGCGATGCTTTCCGCGTTCTCGCGAACCCGCACCATGGAAAAACGCAGGTCAGCTTCGAAGCGTTGTTGATTGTTGTTGAGGCCAATCAAACGACGGCCAATCAAGTGCGTCAGCCAGCTGCCGACGGCGGCATAAACCAGAGCGCACCAGAACATGTAGCCGGGGATGGTGAAACCGAACACTTCGATGCTGCCCGACACACCCCACAGAATGATCGAAAACGACACCAGACTGACGACGTTGCGGATCAGGCCCAGCCCCAGGCCCAGCGTATTGGAGGTGAAGCTATTGAGGTCTTCGGAAATCCGCTGGTCAGGGTTATCGGTGTAACCGCCCTGCTCCAGTTGGTAGTAGTTTTTATGACCGAGCCAACGGGCGAAGTGCTGCTCGGTGAGCCAGGCCCGCCAGCGAATCGTCAGCATCTGCGTCAGGTAGAGCCGATACACCGCACCGAGAATCGCCACCGCCGCGATCCCGCAGAAGTACAGAATCAGTTGCCAGAAAGCCGCTTCGTCCTTCTTTTGCAGGGCGTTGTAAAAATCCTTGTACCAACTGTTGACCCACACCGAAATCGCCACGCTGAACAGTGACAGCGCAATCACGGCGATCAGCAATGTCCAGGCCTTGCCCTTCTCTTCGCTGCGCCAATACGGCGTGGTCATCGCCCAGACTTTGCGAAAAAACTGCCCGCGCACAGCATCGTTGACCGCGGAATACTCAGCGTTCTGATTCATGGAAAAGGCTCGATAAAGAAAAGAACACACCCGAACCGATCATAGATGATCGGTTCGGGTTATCGCGAGGGCTGGCGTTAATCGTTCAGCGTCCGTTCAGCGGCGGACCGGACGCTTTTGCAGTTTGCGCTGCAGCGTGCGGCGGTGCATGCCCAAGGCGCGGGCAGTGGCGGAGATGTTGCCTTCGTGTTCGGTCAGTACGCGCTGGATGTGCTCCCATTGCAGGCGGTCCACCGACATCGGGTTTTCTGGCACCAGGGTGTCGAGGTCAGCATGCTCGGAAAGCAGCGCGGCCAGCACGTCGTCAGCGTCAGCCGGCTTGCAAAGATAGTTGCAAGCGCCGCGCTTGATGGCCTCGACGGCGGTGGCAATGCTCGAGTAGCCGGTGAGGATCACCACGCGCATTTCCGGGTCAAGTTCGAGCAGTTTGGGCAGCAACACCAGGCCTGAGTCGCCGTCCATTTTCAGGTCCAGCGCGGCGTAATCCGGGATGTCGGCCTGGGCGATGGTCAGCCCTTCTTCGGCGGAACCGGCGGTGCTGACGCGAAAACCACGGCGGGCCATGGCGCGGGCCATCACACGGGTAAAGGTTGCATCGTCGTCTACCAGCAGCAAATGCGGCAGTTCTTCGCCTTCAACTTGGATCTCGTCACTCATGTTCGTCTCCTCGGGCGACACGGGGCAGGCGCAGCTCGGTGAGCGTGCCGCCTTCCTCATGACTGTAGAGTTTCACTGAGCCGCCGGCGCGTGTCACGCTGGCCTTGCTCAAAAACAGGCCGAGGCCGAAACCTTTGCCCTTGGTGGTAAAAAACGGCTTGCCGATCTGTTCGGCAATGGCCAGCGGCACGCCGGCGCCATGGTCGCGAATGCTGATGGTCAGGTCCTCGGCATTCCAGTCCAGCGTCACTTGCAGCCCTTCGGGGCACGCATCGGCGGCGTTGTTGAGCAAATTCAGCAAGGCTTGCGTCAGGTCTGGCGGCGGTGCCATGCGTGGCACCGTGCCCTGGCCCAGCCGTTGGAAACGGTAACTGGCTTCCGGGCGCATCAAGTGCCAGCGGTTCAGCGCTTCGTCGAGCCAGTCGGTGACGTCCTGCATTTCCACCGCCAGGCGTCGATTGGCCTCGGCGGCGCGCACCAGTTGCTGCAAGGTCTCTTTGCAGAGTTTGACCTGATCTTGCAACACGCTTAAATCATCCTGCAACAGCGGGTCGGGATGGTCCTGGCGCATTTCCTTGAGCAACACGCTCATGGTGGCCAACGGCGTGCCCAACTCATGGGCGGCGCCGGCCGCCTGGGTCGCGACGGCCAGCAATTGCTGGTCGCGCAGGCCTTCTTCACGACGGATGGCGCGCAGTTCTTCCTGGCGGCGCAGCTCTTCGGCCATGCGCGCGGCAAAGAATGTGATGACGGCGGCGGCAAGGGCGAAACTCAGCCACATGCCGTAGATCTGCAAGTTTTCCCGGGCGATGGGGAAGGTTTCCAGCGGATAGAACCGCGCCAGCAACAACGTATAAAGCGCCAGCGCGATACCGGACAGAATCACCGAATAGCGCCACGGCAACGTCACGGCGGCGATGGTCAGCGGCACCAGGTAATAGGAAACGAACGGGTTGGTCGAACCGCCGGAGAAATACAGCAGGGCACTGTGGATAAACAGATCACAGGCCAGTTGCAGGGCATATTCCAGCTCGGTGACCGGCCACGAGGTGCGCAGGCGAACCGCCGTGAACGCGCACAGCAGCGTCGAGCAGCCGAGGGTCATCGCCAGTTGCACCCACGGCAACGGCAGCAGATCGAACCAGTAGGCCAGGCCCACGGAACCAGCCTGAGCGGCGAGTACCAAGGTGCGGATGAAGGTCAGCCGCCAAAGGTTCTGGCGAGTGGCGGAAGTGATTTGAACGGGGGCGAGCATGAGCTCTCCTGATGAGCGCTCCAGGCGGATCGCACGGAGTATAACCAAGCACGGGGGCTGGCAGGCAAAAGTGCGGCAAACAGCCACATGGCAGGAAGTTCTGCTGCGTCTATAAGGACGCCTTCGCGGGCAAGCCTCGCTCCTACAGGAATGTGTCGTTCAAAGGATTGGCGTACGACACATTCCTGTAGGAGCGAGGCTTGCCCGCGAATGGCCTCGACACGGTCTCCCCCATTCCATCTGTATGGAAGTTGTAACTGTGCGAACCGGATCAATAAAGTTAGAGTCTGATGGTTTCACGCAGGCTCGGACCTTAACCCCTGCGCACCTCCAAGGAGTTTTCATGCACAGTTTCCGCCGCAGCGCCGCTCTTCTTGCCCTTAGCGTTGGCACCGTCGCCAGCCTCCCGGCCCTGGCCGCCGACGAACTTCATTACAACCAGATCGCCCTGCGTGCCGAAGTCAGCCAGGAAGTGGCCCGCGATCAGATGATCGTGACCCTCTACACCGAAGAACAGAACACCGACCCGGCCAAACTCGCCGCCGACGTCAGCACCACCATGAACAAAGCGCTGGCCCAGGCCAAACAAGTCAAGGAAGTCACCCTGCGCCAGGGCAGCCGCAACAGCTACCCGATCTACGACACCAAGGGCCAGAAAATCACCGGCTGGCGTGAACGCGCCGAACTGCGCATGGAAAGCTCCGACTTCGCCGCACTGTCGAAGCTGACCGGCGAACTGCTGACCGACCTGAAAATGGGTGGCATGGACTTCGCCATCGCCACGCCAACGCGCAAGGCCAGCGAAGACGCGCTGCTCAAAGAAGCTGTCACCGCCTTCAAGGCCCGCGCGCAGCTGGCAACCGATGCGTTGGGTGGCAAGGGTTACAAAATCGTCAGCCTGAACCTGAACAGCAACGGTTATCCACAGCCGTACATGCGTGGGCCGATGATGATGAAAGCGGCCGGCATGGATGGCGCTCCGGTGACGCCAGAGGTTGAGGCCGGCACCAGCCAGGTGAGCATGACGGCAGATGGTGCGATTGAAGTGTTGATGCCTTGATTCGATAACCCGTACACAGAAACGGCGGTCACTGAAGTGATCGCCGTTTTTTGTTGCCTGGCGGAAAGCCGGCAGGTTTGTCTGATGATTTTGTGGTGATTGATCCACCGTCATCGCGTGCAGGCTCACTCCTACATGGGATCAGAGTCGTACACAAAACCCATGTACACACTCGCCCCCAGTGGGAGCGAGCCTGCTCGCGAAAAACGATAACGCGGTCTACGCCGGATCGACGTTATCCAGCGCCCGATTCACTGCCAACTCCGCCAGCATGATGATCTGCTGAATCGCCAACACCGTATTTCTCTGCGGGCCGATCAGGTTTGCTGCGAAATCACTGGCCATGACACTGGCAGACGCCAATGACTCGCAAGCTTGTGCCAGGAGACTTTCGCTGTCCATGTCCGGGGCGACCATGAACATGGTGCTGGGACGGCGGGGTTTGGGGGCGTATTGATCGGGGGGATCGAGGTAATAATCGAGGGCGCGCTTTATGGCTTCGTGATCCTTGAGGAGCGTTTCGGCTTCGGTGGCTTCGGCAGTGGGGGTTGTGGTGTTGAAGGGTGGATCGGGGACAATTTTGCTCATTTGCTTTCCCTGTTCATTTTTGGAGCCATCACTTTTCGTTTCTCACACGGAAAGTGGTGGCAGCTATGTGCAGGGTGAGAAAACCGGGAACAGAGAACCGGCCGGACCGAAGTCCGCCCGCACACAGCCGCCATAGAGCATTACAGGCAGCGTATAGCTGGCGGCAATTATGGTGATGCTGGCGCTAGATTCATACATATCTGTTCCCGGGTTCTCACACCCGTTCGCTGAGTTCTTCAGCGACAGTCAGAGGTTAGAGACACTGCTTCCTACCCGGCAACCTGAAAAATGCGTGGGAAATCGCTGTGTTTTTTACACATCTTTCAACACACAAAAATGAAACGCGGAGCCTCCCGGGCGGCATTCCCACGCGGAGCATGGGAACGATCAATCGGGAGCAACAGAAAGAGACAGGTCGGCTGTCAGGCCGCCTTCGCGGGCAAGCCTCGCTCCTACAGAGGACCGGGGTCATCTGGAAGCAAGGATCGGCAAACAGGCTCGTCGCCAACACTTGACCTATGCATATCCGTCATAAAAAGCTCAGGGATAAGACGCTCAACACGTGGAAAACAGCCAATAGTGCTACCGCAAGCAGCAGACAGGTTGCACCCTCGGTACTACCCACCACTCCCACGTAGCCTCCATCACCTCCCGGATCCAAATCATCCCCACAGATGTCCACTGCCAGACAGTAACGCAACAATCTGCCCCCACAGACACAACAACCCTTTAAACAACAAACACCTACCCACCCAACTACAACTCAATCTCATTCACGCCCACACCTCTCATCCACGCCCCTCAAAGATGGGTATAAATAAGTAACACCTCGCTCCAACCGGGTGCGAAAGTCTTGCCGATTGCCCCGTCGCGGTGCGCCAGATGCACCGAAAAAACCCTGCGCAAACGGTCAAATGCGCATGAATTTATACATATGCGACATTAAGGTACGTTCGTGCCACCGTTTAACGCCTGTGGTCGCTCCGGATCTTGCAATGGGTATGGCCCCTGCATAAGTATCCGCAGGCACGACTCACGAGGTCGTCCTCTAATTCCAAAAATGACAACAAATCATGAGGCCAACATGCTTAAACACGCGGTCATTCCGTTTTTAGTCGGCGCAGGCTTGTTAGCCTCCGCACCTTTCGCCCAAGCGGCGACTAACCTGGTGTTTTGCTCCGAAGGGAGCCCGGCCGGTTTTGATCCTGGTCAGTACACCACCGGAACCGACTTCGACGCCTCTGCAGAAACCATGTTCAACCGCCTGACCCAGTTCGAGCGCGGCGGCACCGCCGTGATTCCTGGTCTGGCAACCAAGTGGGACATCTCCGATGATGGCCTGACTTACACCTTCCACCTGCGTGAAGGCGTGAAGTTCCACACCACCCCGTATTTCAAGCCGACTCGTGAGTTCAACGCCGACGACGTGCTGTTCACCTTCAATCGGATGATTGACAAGAACGACCCGTTCCGCAAAGCGTACCCGACCGAATTCCCGTACTTCACCGACATGGGGATGGATACCAACATCACCAAGATCGATAAAGTCGACGACCACACCGTCAAGTTCACCCTTAAAGAAGTTGATGCCGCGTTCATCCAGAACATGGCCATGAGCTTCGCCTCCGTCCAGTCCGCCGAGTACGCTGCCCAGCTGCTCAAGGAAGGCAAGGCCGCCGACATCAACCAGAAGCCGGTCGGCACCGGTCCGTTCGTGTTCAAGAGCTACCAGAAAGACTCCAACATCCGCTACACCGGGAACAAGGACTACTGGAAGCCTGACGACGTCAAGATCGACAACCTGATCTTCGCCATCACCACCGACCCGTCGGTGCGTATTCAGAAGCTGAAGAAGAACGAGTGCCAGATCACTCTGTTCCCACGTCCAGCCGACCTGAAGGCGCTGCAAGAAGACAAGACCTTGAAGGTGCCTAACCAGGCTGGTTTCAACCTGGGTTACATCGCCTACAACGTGATGGACAAGATCAAGGGCAGCGATCAGCCGAACCCGATGGCTCAATTGAAAGTGCGTCAGGCACTGGACATGGCCGTCAACAAGCAGCAGATCATCGACTCCGTCTACCAAGGTGCTGGTCAACTGGCCGTCAACGCCATGCCGCCAACCCAGTGGTCTTACGACACCACCATCAAGGATGCGCCGTACAACCCTGAGAAAGCCAAAGAGCTGCTCAAGGAAGCCGGCGTCAAGGAAGGCACCGAGATCAACCTGTGGGCGATGCCGGTACAGCGTCCGTACAACCCGAACGCCAAACTGATGGCTGAAATGCTGCAGTCCGACTGGGCCAAGATCGGTATCAAGGCCAAGATCGTGACCTACGAGTGGGGCGAGTACATCAAGCGCTCCAAAGGCGGCGAAAACGGCGCGATGCTGATTGGCTGGAGCGGCGACAACGGTGACCCGGACAACTGGCTGAACGTGCTGTTCGGCTGCGACTCGCTGCAGGGCAACAACTTCTCCAAGTGGTGCGACAAGAAGTTCGACGGCATCGTCAAAGAGGCCAAGCGCACGACCGATCAGGGCAAGCGCACCGAACTGTACAAACAGGCGCAGCACGTCCTCAAAGACGCTGTTCCAATGACACCTATCGCTCACTCGACGGTGTTCCAACCCATGCGCGACAACGTGCAGGACTTCAAGATCAGCCCGTTTGGCTTGAACTCCTTCTACGGCGTCAGCGTCAGCAAATAAGGTTTTGCAACGGCGACGTATTTAACGTCGCCGTTGTTTTATCTGCCGAGAAAGTAGGAAAACGCCTACATCCAATTCCGTCACGGATGACCATCGTGATGTCGGATGCGTTGCCTTTTCCCACAAGTCTTTCGGACTCTACGCATTTACTGCCGGACCCACGGCTCATACCGTCGGGATCTGACCAGTTCATGCGTGGGCTCTCGGTTTTGCTGCATGGCATGGTTTGAACTCAGTGATGCCTCCACGTCCGCGGACGGGACGGCGGTTCATTGAAGACACTTAGAGAACAAGAAAAGGGAGCGTCATGCGCCATACCTTGGTTTTATCCGCATTGCTGGGCACCGGCCTGTTGGCCGCCACTTCCATCAGCCAGGCCGCCAATAACAGCCTGGTGTTCTGCTCCGAAGGCAGCCCGGCTGGCTTCGACACTGCGCAGTACACGACATCGACCGACAACGATGCCGCCGAGCCGTTGTACAACCGATTGGCAGAGTTTGAAAAAGGCGCCACCAACGTCGTACCCGGCCTGGCCACTCGCTGGGATATTTCCGAGGACGGCCTCAAGTACACCTTTCACCTACGCGAAGGTGTGAAATTTCACACGACCAAGTACTTCACGCCGACCCGTGATTTCAACGCCGATGACGTGCTGTTCACGTTCAATCGCATGCTCGATCCGCAACAACCTTTCCGTAAGGCTTATCCGACCGAGTTCCCGTATTTCAACGGGATGAGCCTGAACAAGAACATCGCCAAGGTCGAGAAGACCGGGCCGCTGACCGTGGTCATGACGCTCAACAGCGTCGACGCCGCGTTCATCCAGAACATCGCCATGAGCTTCGCCGCTATTCTGTCCGCCGAATACGCCGACAAACTGCTGGCCGAAGGCAAGCCGAGCGACATCAACCAGAAGCCGATCGGCACTGGCCCGTTCGCCTTCAAGAGCTACCAGAAAGATTCCAACATCCGCTACACCGGCAACAAGCAGTACTGGGACCCGAGCCGGGTCAAGCTCGACAACCTGATCTTCTCGATCAACACCGACGCGTCGGTGCGGGTGCAGAAGCTCAAGGCCAATGAGTGCCAGATCACATTGAGCCCGCGCCCCGCCGACGTTCCCGCGTTGAAGAACGACCCGGCACTCAAGCTCATCGAGAAGCCCGGCTTCAACCTGGGCTACATCGCCTACAACGTGCGCCACAAGCCTTTCGACCAGCTCGAAGTGCGTCAGGCGCTGGACATGGCGGTGAACAAGCAGGGCATTCTCAACGCCGTTTACCAGGGCGCCGGTCAATTGGCCGTCAACGCCATGCCACCGACTCAATGGTCCTACGACGACACAATCAAGGACGTTGCCTACAACCCGGAAAAAGCCAAGGAACTGCTCAAGGCTGCCGGCGTGAAAGAAGGCACCGAAATCACCTTGTGGGCGATGCCCGTTCAGCGCCCTTACAACCCGAACGCCAAGTTGATGGCCGAAATGCTCCAGGCTGACTGGGCAAAAATCGGCCTCAAAGTGAAGATCGTCAGCTATGAATGGGGCGAGTACATCAAGCGCACCAAGAATGGCGAACACGACGTCAGCCTGATTGGCTGGACCGGCGACAATGGGGACCCGGACAACTGGCTCGGCACGCTTTACAGCTGCGACGCCATTGGTGGCAACAACTACTCCATGTGGTGCGATCCGGCTTACGACAAGTTCATCAAGCAGGCCAAGGTCGTCACCGACCGCGACCAGCGCACCGTGCTCTACAAACAGGCGCAGCACTACCTCAAGCAACAAGTGCCGATCACGCCTATCGCCCATTCAACGGTTAACCAGCCGTTGAGCGCCAAAATCGAAGGATTCAAGGTGAGTCCATTCGGTCGTAACGTGTTCTCGGGCGTCAGTATCGACCAATAACCGATTAGCCAGAACGCTGGGGGCGCATTGCGCCCTCACGCAAACGTATTGCCGTAATTCGCCAATCCGGCATAAAGCAAACGTTTGCGAAGCCTTGTATGAGTTCTAAACCAAATAGCCGGATCACCAAAAAAGACCGGCATTAAAAAAAAGAAAGTAAGGAGCTTCACCCATGAAACTGAGCAGCACCGCGTTATTGGCCCTGGCCATCAGCAGCGTAACCGCCTCGGCTTACGCAGAAACCCAAAGCCAGGCTTTCACCCCGGTTACCGTGAAAGAGAAAAGCGCCCAAAGCGAAGCCACCGGCTTTGTTGAAGGCCAATCGATCACCGGTTCCACGCGTAACTGGTATGCGAATGAGTCGTTCAAGCGGGGCGCGACGCTCAACTATCGTAAAAATGGTGAGACTCGTACGACTGACCGTCGAATCAACTGGGTTCAAGGCACGATCATCAAGTACAACTCGGGCTTCACCGAGGGTACTGTCGGTTTCAGCACCGAAGTGGCGGCGTACAACGCCATTGCTCTGGACCGCGATCGCAAAGACCTCGCATCCGGTAACGGTGGTGCTCCCGAGCCAGGTCGTGGCGGCCGTGGCAACAACCGTACTTTGACTGAAAATGGCGGTGACGCTGTTGATCAGTGGAGCAAACTGGGCCTGGCCAACGTCAAGGCGCGTTTCTCCAATACCACACTGACTGCCGGTCGCCAGAACTTCAGCAGCCCGCAAGTAGATGTCATCGGTAACCGTCCACTGCCTTCGAGCTTCGAGGGTGTCAGTCTGCACAGCGAAGAGTTGGAAAACCTGACTTTCGACATCGCCACCTTTGACCGTAACTCGCCGCGTACCGAACAGAGCCAGCGCAAATTCCGTTCCGAATACGGCGACGGTACCGCTGAAGCCGATCACGTCAACACCGCCGGTATCACCTACACGCCGTTCGCCAGCCTGACCACCAGCCTGTGGGGCACCCAGGCCGAAGACCTGTGGAACCAGTACTACTTCGGCGCCACCCACGTTCTGGGTGACAGCTCGGTACTGAGCCTGACCACCGGCCTGAATTACTACAAAACCGTCGACGAAGGCAAAAAGCTGCTGGGCGAAATCGACAACGACACCTACTCCCTGTCGTTGGGCCTGACTCACCAGGCCCACAGCCTGACCTTCTCGTACCAGGAAGTGAACGGTAACGAGTACTTCGACTACCTGCACGAAACCAACGGCATCTACCTGGCCAACTCCCTGCTGTCGGACTTCAACGGCCCGAACGAGAAATCCTTCCAGATCGCCTACGGCCTGAACATGGCTGAATACGGCATTCCAGGCCTGAAGTTCAACATCTACCAGGCTCGCGGCTGGGGCATCGACGGTACTCACTATGCCGGCGGCGGTTACGACGGCGTGCAGTCGATGGACGGCGAAACCCACTATGAATACGGCATTGGTACTTCGTACGCCGTACAGAGCGGCCCGCTCAAGGCCACGGCTATCCGCGCGACCTACACCGCTCACCGCGCCAGTGATAACCAGGCGGATGGCAGCCTCAACGAGTTCCGTCTCGTGACCACCATCCCGTTCAACATTCTGTAATACACCTGCCGAACGGCTGATTCAGTGACGAATCGGCCGTTCGGCTTTTGTCCTTTAACCGATTGCAGAGGGTTCTTGATGAAAATGCTTCCCCTACGTGCGGCCATTGCAGCCGCGTTGCTGAGTGTCGCTGTTGGCGTCTCGGCCAAACCCCTGGTGGTCTGCACCGAAGCCAGTCCGGAAGGCTTCGACATGGTCCAGTACACGACTGCAGTCACAGCCGATGCGGTGGCCGAAACCATCTTCAATCGTCTGGCCGACTTCAAGCCCGGCACCACTGAAGTGATTCCGGCACTGGCCGACTCCTGGGAGATCAGCGAGGACGGTCTGACCTACACGTTCCACCTGCGTAAAGGCGTCAAGTTTCACACCACCGAATACTTCAAGCCGACCCGCGACATGAACGCCGACGACGTAGTCTGGAGTTTCCAGCGTCAGCTGGACCCGAACCACCCATGGCACAAACTGTCGAGCGTGGGCTTCCCGTACTTTGAAAGCATGGGCTTCAAGGAACTGCTGAAAAGCGTCGAGAAAGTTGACGACAACACCGTCAAATTCACCCTGACCCGTCGCGAAGCGCCGTTCCTGGCGGACGTCGCCATGGCCTTCTCCTCGATCTACTCAGCCGAGTACGCCGACCAGTTGCTCAAGGCCAACAAGACCGGCGACCTGAACAACAAACCGGTCGGCACCGGCCCGTTCGTTTTCCAGCGCTACAACAAAGATGCCCAGGTTCGCTTCAAGGCCAACCCGGACTACTTCCGTGGCAAGCCACCGGCTGATGCGCTGATCCTGGCCATCGCCACCGATAACAACGTGCGCCTGCAAAAACTCAAGGCCAACGAGTGCCAGGTCGCGCTGTATCCGAAACCGGATGACATCCCGAGCATCAAGAAAGACACCAACCTGAAGGTTGATGAGATGAACGCGATGACCGTTTCCTACATCGCCATGAACACCTCGCACAAATACATGAGCGATGTGCGTGTGCGTAAGGCCATCGACATCGCGTTCGACAAGGCGGCTTATGTCAACGCGCTGTTTGGCAAAGGCAACGCAACAGTGGCGGTCAACCCGTACCCGGACACCCTGTTGGGTTACAACCACGAGCTGAAAAACCCGCCACGTGATCTGGACAAGGCTCGTGCCCTGCTCAAGGAAGCGGGCGTGCCGGAGGGCACTGTTTTCACGCTGTTCACCCGTAACGGCGGCGGGCCGACCAACCCGAACCCGATGCTCGGCGCGCAGATGATGCAGGCTGACCTGGCCCAGGTCGGGATCAAGGTCGACATTCGCGTCATGGAATGGGGTGAAATGCTCAAACGCGCCAAAAACGGCGAGCACGACATGGTTTCCGCCGGATGGGCGGGCGACAACGGCGACCCGGACAACTTCCTGACGCCTAATCTGAGTTGCGAAGCCGCCAAGAACGGCGAAAACTACGCGCGCTGGTGCAATGAGAAATTCCAGACCCTGATTGACCAGGCACGGGCTAAAGTGAACCCGGCGGAACGTGCAGCGCTCTACGAGCAAGCCCAGGAGGTTTTCAATCAGGACCAGCCATGGATCAACATGGCGCACACCCGTATGTTTACCGCAATGCGCAACAACGTAGAGGGCTATCACATTAGCCCCCTCACCACTAATAACTTCGCCACCACCCAGGTGAAGTAGATAAGAAACTACCGGCATTCCTGACCCAGGAATGCCGGGCACGCCTAACCGGCTGATGAGGTACCACACAAGATGTTTAGTTTTATTGCCCGCCGATTGGGGTTATTGATCCCCACATTCTTCGGCATCACCTTGCTGACTTTCGCGTTGATTCGCATGATTCCTGGCGACCCCGTGGAAGTGATGATGGGCGAACGTCGGGTCGACCCCGAAATGCACGCTCAGGCAATGGAACGCCTTGGCCTGAACAAACCGCTGTATGCCCAGTACCTGGACTACATCGGCAAGTTGGCCCACGGCGACCTTGGCGAATCCCTGCGTACCCGTGAAAGTGTCTGGACCGAGTTCAGCTCTCTATTCCCCGCGACCCTGGAACTGTCCATGGCCGCGCTGTTGTTCGCCGGCATCCTGGGCCTCCTGGCCGGGGTGATCGCGGCACTCAAGCGAGGATCCCTGTTCGACCATGGGGTGATGGGCATCTCCCTGGCGGGATACTCGATGCCGATCTTCTGGTGGGGCCTGATCCTGATCATGTTCTTCTCGGTATCCCTGGGCTGGACCCCGGTGTCCGGGCGGATCGACCTGCTCTATGACATCGAGCCGCGGACCGGCTTCATGCTGATCGACACGCTGCTGGCCGATGACGTCGGTGCGTTCTTTGATGCCCTGCATCACCTGATCCTGCCGGCCATCGTGCTCGGCACCATCCCGCTGGCGGTGATTGCGCGGATGACCCGTTCGTCGATGCTCGAAGTGCTGCGCGAAGACTACATCCGTACCGCCCGCGCCAAAGGCCTGTCGCCGTCGCGCGTGGTTTTTGTTCACGGCCTGCGCAACGCGCTGATCCCGGTATTGACCGTGGTCGGCCTGCAAGTCGGCACATTGCTGGCCGGTGCGGTTCTGACCGAAACCATCTTCTCCTGGCCCGGCATCGGCAAATGGCTGATCGAAGCCATTGGCGCACGGGACTATCCCGTGGTGCAGAACGGCATCCTGTTAATCGCCTGCCTGGTGATTCTGGTGAACTTCGTCGTGGACGTCCTCTACGGCTTTGCCAACCCACGCATTCGTCACCAGCGCTGAGATCATCATGACCATGACCACTCCAGCTTCAACTCAAAATCAAACGGTAACAGTCGATCAAAGCCTGCTGTACCCGTCCCCTTACAAAGAATTCTGGCAAGCGTTTTCCAAGAACAAAGGCGCCGTTGCCGGCCTGATGTTCATGCTGCTGGTGATTTTCTGCGCGATTTTCGCGCCGTGGGTTGCTCCGCATAACCCGAGCGAGCAATACCGTGACTTCCTGTTGACCCCGCCGTCCTGGCTGGAGGGCGGGCAGATCCAGTTCCTGCTCGGCACCGATGAACTGGGTCGCGACCTGCTGTCGCGCCTGATCAACGGTTCGCGCCTGTCCCTGCTGATCGGCTTGTCGTCGGTGGTGATGTCGCTGATTCCGGGCATCCTTCTGGGCCTGTTCGCCGGCTTCTTCCCGAAACTGCTCGGCCCGACCATCATGCGTCTGATGGACATCATGCTGGCCCTGCCGTCCCTGCTGCTGGCGGTGGCGATTGTCGCCATCCTCGGCCCTGGTCTGATCAACACCATTATTGCCATCGCCGTGGTTTCGTTGCCGTCCTATGTTCGTCTGACCCGCGCTGCGGTGATGGGCGAATTGAACCGCGACTATGTGACCGCCGCGCGTCTGGCCGGTGCCGGTCTGCCACGCCTGATGTTCGTCACCGTGCTGCCCAACTGCATGGCGCCGCTGATCGTTCAGGCCACCCTGAGTTTCTCTTCGGCGATTCTCGATGCCGCGGCACTGGGCTTCCTCGGCCTTGGTGTACAACCGCCAACCCCTGAGTGGGGCACCATGCTGGCTTCGGCTCGCGACTACATCGAACGCGCCTGGTGGGTGGTAAGTCTGCCTGGTTTGACCATTTTGCTCAGCGTGCTGGCAATCAACTTGATGGGCGACGGTCTGCGCGATGCGCTGGACCCGAAACTCAAGAACGCCGCCTGAGGAGATTCAAATGTCACTGTTAGAAATCAAGAATCTCAACGTTCGCTTCGGCGACAAGAACGCGGTTCCGGTGGTCGACGGGCTCGACATTACCGTGGACAAGGGCGAAGTCCTGGCCATCGTTGGCGAGTCGGGTTCCGGTAAATCCGTGACCATGATGGCGCTGATGGGCTTGATCGAGCACCCGGGGATCGTCACCGCCGACGCGCTGAATTTCGACGGCAAGAACATGCTCAAGCTCAGCAACCGTCAGCGTCGGCAAATCGTCGGCAAAGACCTGGCCATGGTCTTCCAGGACCCGATGACCGCGCTGAACCCGAGCTACACCGTCGGCTTCCAGATTGAAGAAGTGCTGCGCCTGCACCTGAAAATGTCCGGCAAGCAGGCCCGCGCACGCGCCATCGAACTGCTGGAAAAAGTGGAAATCCCGGGCGCCGCCAGTCGTATGGACGCCTACCCGCATCAGCTTTCCGGCGGTATGAGCCAGCGTGTTGCGATCGCCATGGCGATTGCCGGCGAACCGAAACTGCTGATCGCCGACGAACCGACCACGGCATTGGACGTAACGATCCAGGCACAGATCATGGACCTGCTGCTGGCGTTGCAGAAAGAGCAGAACATGGGCCTGGTGCTGATCACGCACGACCTCGCGGTCGTGGCCGAAACCGCTCAGCGTGTGTGCGTGATGTACGCCGGCCAGGCGGTTGAAGTGGGTCAGGTTCCTCAGTTGTTCGACATTCCGGCACACCCTTACAGCGAAGCGCTGCTCAAGGCGATTCCGGAGCACAGCCTGGGTGCCACGCGCCTGGCCACGTTGCCGGGCATTGTTCCCGGTCGCTATGACCGTCCGCAGGGTTGCCTGCTGTCGCCACGCTGCCCGTATGTGCAAGACAGCTGCCGCGCCCAGCGTCCAGCCCTGGACCCGAAAAGCAACAGCCTCGCCCGCTGCTTCTACCCGCTGAATCAGGAGGTGGCGTAATGGCCGTCGTACTTACCGCCCGCGACCTGACCCGTCACTACGAAGTGTCCCGTGGCCTGTTCAAGGGCCATGCGACCGTGCGCGCCCTGAACGGTGTGTCGTTCGAACTGGAAGCCGGCAAGACCCTCGCCGTTGTAGGTGAGTCGGGCTGCGGCAAATCCACCCTGGCCCGCGCCCTGACGCTGATCGAAGAGCCCTCCTCCGGCTCCTTGAAAATCGCCGGGCAGGAAGTCGCCGGCGCCGACAAGGCTCAGCGCAAACAACTGCGCAAAGACGTGCAGATGGTGTTCCAGAGCCCTTACGCCTCGTTGAACCCTCGGCAGAAAGTCGGTGATCAACTCGCCGAGCCGCTGCTGATCAACACCAGCCTGAGCGCCTCGGAACGTCGCGAGAAAGTACAGGCGATGATGAAGCAGGTAGGCTTGCGTCCTGAGCACTATCAGCGTTATCCGCACATGTTCTCCGGCGGTCAGCGCCAGCGGATCGCCCTCGCTCGCGCGATGATGCTGCAACCGAAAGTGCTGGTCGCGGACGAACCGACCTCGGCGCTGGACGTATCGATTCAGGCGCAGGTGCTCAACCTGTTCATGGATTTGCAGCAAGAGTTCAACACCGCCTACGTGTTCATCTCCCACAACCTGGCGGTGGTTCAACACGTCGCCGATGACGTGATGGTGATGTACCTCGGCCGCCCGGTGGAAATGGGTCCGAAGAACGACATCTACGAGCGTCCTCTGCACCCGTACACCCAGGCGCTGCTGTCGGCCACCCCGACCATTCACCCGGACCCGAACAAGCCGAAGATCAAGATCGTCGGCGAACTGCCCAACCCGCTGAACCCACCGTCCGGCTGCGCATTCCACAAGCGCTGCCCTTACGCGACCGAGCGCTGCAGCACCGAAGAGCCGGCCCTGCGCCTGCTCGACAGCCGTCAGGTGGCTTGCCACTACGCCGAGCAGTTCCTCGACGGCGCGGCATAAAAAAATGTGGGAGCGAGCCTGCTCGCGAAGGCGTTAACCCGGTCAACATCAATGTCGACTGACACGCCGCTTTCGCGAGCAGGCTCGCTCCCACAGCAATAGGTGAGCTGTTCAATAACCCCTTCTGCCCCGGCTGCGCATCAGCCGGGACAGAAGGGGTTTTCATTTGCCTGCGGTTTATGTCTGGCTGTCGCCTTCATCATCGCTGTCCGGTTCATCAGTGGTCGAATCATCGTCGTCCGCACTGCCGCCCTGCCCTTGGTCGCCTGGCTCCGACTCGGACGCGGCGATCATCAGCCCAGTGTGCGTCACCTGCCCACTCGAAGCCTGCTCACGATGGTCCGGGCATTCCGCCCAGGCCGCTGACATGCCAACCAACAGCAGTACCCAAACTTTCAGCAACAACACAATGCGTTGAAAAATGCTCATGGCTGATTCCATCCTTATCGCAGGTGAAACGTGGTGGCCCGACGGCACTGGTAGACATCCGGTCCCGATGGGGCGGGTTGGGTTCTCCAGATAGGACTCTAACGATGCGCGGGAAATGCAGTGGGTGGGGAGAACGGATTTGAATAATGCCTATAACCAGATCAGCTAAATTACGCGAGCTATCTGCGAGTTGCCTGGCAAACCAGTGGCATGGACAAGATCGCCAAGGCCGCACACCCAAGCCAGACACTATGCCCACCAAAGTGGCCATAAAGGTGGCCTCCAAGCGTCGGAGAAAGCAGCACACTCGCGCTCCAACACATTGAGAAAAGACCAAAGTAGTGCCCGCTTTTTCCCGCTTGTGCGCGCTTCATGACCATCACGTTCAAAGTAGGCATGAAGAGAATTTCGCCAAGCGTCCAGATAGCGGTCGAGAGGCAGAGATAAAACACACCGGCGCCCAAGGGCAACATGCCAAGCCCGCAGGCCAGCAAAATGCTGCCTGCCAGCAGCCGCCAGCGTGCGCTCCATTGCTCGCTCCAATGAGATATCGGGATTTGCAGTACCACCACCAGCACTGCGTTGAGCGCAAATTGCCAACCAATGACTTCAGCACCCAACCGATAGTAATCAAGTAAATAGTTGCCCAACATGCTGTAGACCGGCTCAAAGGCAAGACCGAGCAAGACTGAGGCCCCCAACAGCCAGAGGAAAGGCTTGTCGCGATACGGTACGCAAGAACCTGAAGCCCCCTCAGAGTCCTCATCCTGCCTCAGAATATCTCGCTGATGTGTCGCCCGAACAAACCAGACCAAGGCCAGCAGAGACATGGCGGCACTGAGAAAAAATACCCAACGAAAATCCGTCTGCGCCAGGACGCCACCCACCACTCCGGCAACTGCCATGCCCAAATTGCTGGCAACACGGTTCAATGACTGCGAGCGAGTCCGCTGTGCAACCTCGCAATACTCCATGATCAACCGCTGATGAAGGGTGCGAATCGCACCATCAAGTACCCCGCTGAACAGAAGCAGACCTGCCAACAAAAGCACATCTGTAACCAGTCCCAACAAGACCAAAATCCACGCTGAAACAAAAAACAGCGCGGCAGTGAGTCGAGCCGTCGGGAAATGCTCACTCAGCAGTCCTCCCCCCATCGACCCTATCAACAAGCCGGCTCCGTACCCGGACAACAACCATCCAACGGTTTCAATCGGCAACGCCAACGCCTGACGCAGGTACAACGCCATGAACAGCTTCACCATGGCGCTCAAACGGCTGATAAAAATCAACGCAGCAAGCACCCAGGCCATTGGGCAGAAATAGCCACTGAGCCGAATCGGGTAAATGTACCGATCAGTCATCCCATTGATCCAGGTTGCGCCTTACTTCGCTTTGGATGCCCTTTGAAGCGAAAGGAATATCCGAGCGAACCTCATGCTCTGCATCAAAAAAATATTGCGCTTGTAACCGCCCCTCGGCATCCAGACCCAGTAAAGGGTTATTGATCAGAAAGTGTCTGGTGGACACACAAAGCGCCCTTGCCCGAATCAACAACCGCCATTGACCGAATGCGTTTTCAGGAACAACTGCCGTCGTCCCAAAGCGTTTCTTGTACTGGAATGTTCCTTTGCTCAGAAATGGCTCGCAGCCCTGGAAGTCGACACAATCAATCGCTGGATGGTCGGATGCCCACTCAAGGATCGCGTGGTAGACATAATTCTGCGCTCCATTGGCCCGGTAGACGGCGGCTCCCTCCTTCACTCCGATCAACCGCGCATTCAAGGTGCGTGTCGATTCATTAATCTGGGAAATACTGCCCGCCACCCACTCACCCTTTAAATGAACTCGAAACAAAACGCCTTGTTTAAATAAGTCGAGATAAGCCGCTTGCTCCGGCACGCTTCGCGCAAAACACCCGTAACGGGCGCTCATTGTCGGGACGTGCATCGACCGATAGAACGCAAAGAAGTCTTTATCTTCAAACGACACATCGAAATCAAAACCTTGTCCGGCCAATAGAGTGCGACGCTTGTTTTCTCGATGGGAGAATTGGCTCAGTACCTGCTGCCATCCAGCTGAAACATCAACTTGCTGGTGAATCCTGCTCACGCCGACAATATCGCCAGGCTGCCGGTATTGCTGAATGACCTCCAAGGGAGCCATCAACAAGTACAAGTCGGTTTGATCCTGCTTTATGAAACCCTCAAGCTGGTGCCACTCCAGAGTTCCTTCCTGCTCTATATACGACTTCTCATAAAAACACTGCGCCACAAACGGTGCGATATAAACCAAACCTTCCGCCACTCCTGCATAAACCAGGCATGCCGATTCTCCAGCTCTGGAGTCGCCCCGATAAACGCGAAAATGGCAGAGCGCTTTGCTGATCATGTGAGGATCAAAGCTCATGGATTACAAGGGCTGCGAAGGATCTCCATCATCTCTTCAGCACTATCAATAAAAGACAAACCCTCTGTGGGAATGCCTTCAAAATCCCGCCCGCAATAGGTGCCCGACGCGTGGATGGTGCAACCGTCCATACCCTCAAGTAGATGTCGATCAATTGCATTCAGGCAACCTGTCATGGCCATCACCAATGACCACTCTTTCAGATCACGAGGATCGGCTGGCAAGCTGACGGGCGTATTCGCGAGAAATTGAGCGCATTCACTGTAGCGCTGCATGCACTCATGAAGCGAAACGACTATCCCCGAGCCGCCATTGGCCCTGACCCGCGCAGTCATTTCCACTGCGGTAGGTGGCAGGTGTGTATAAAAAGTGTGTTCGAGTACTTCGTCTGGACTCCATGTTGTGGCAGGAAAGTGCGCAGACTCCGACTGCACCCATAAACCGTCGGCCCCCTGCTTATAGCGTGGAGCAGAAGCACCCTCAAAATTTCCGTCGAGCAAGTGCAGAACCATGTCGCTGGTTGCAAGATGTTGAACCAACAAAAATGACGGAGTGGAAACCTGTGTCCCGTGACGCTTCATCACATCCACACCTGAGCAATATCCCAGAAGACCATAAGCACTCGACACAGCATGCACATGCACGGTCTTGCGGTCAGTGTCCCAGGCGTCACCATACTCAAAATCAAAAAAAGCCCGGGCTTGATCAGAAAACCGGTAGTTCTCGAGCCGGAGGGAATGCCACAACTTCGAATCACCCAATGGACGACGATTGAAGAGATCCTTGAACTGTTGTCCAACAACCTTTACTGCTTCCGGCGACTCAGTATCCAGCACGAACACAGGATTCAAAGCACGCAATCGAGGATCGTCGTAAAGTTCGGATCTACGCAACTTTTCAGTCGTCAGGGCAGGCGTCAGCGTGACAATGCGTAACTGCTCTGGGTGGACCAGCTTGTTTTTAATTGCCCGTAGAACCGCATCACGTAGAGCGATGGCTTTGTTTCCGGATGAGGGGGAAAACAACACAATACTGTCGCCGGTATCCTGAATATGGCGAATGGCGCGCGCAACGATCAGCGTCGAGGCAAAGGTCTTTGTGGTTTGAGTATTTGCGTTTTGCCTCAGGTCGAACAAACGCAACGGCATACCTCGGTAACGGCCCATCTCAAAAAATTGCGCAGTGGCGACAGAAAGGAAGGCCTGCATTCGCGGCTCCATTTCGGGCAGCTTCATGGAAGGCTCAAAAGCGTCGTCACGGATGCTGACTTCGAAACAGGGAGCACTGCTGACGATCAGATCGTAGTAACGTTCGATGACAGAAATGGGAGTCAGAGGTCGTTGGGTTGTCAGTGCAGCCGCATCGGTTTTCATTACGTCCATTTGTCTTGTGCTCCTGCTCGTGGAAAGTCGCTACTTGCGAAATGTCCACCGAAAGCTAGACGTCAACGACTTCCATGTCTCGCGTAAAAGACTAGAGAAGTAAAAAGCAGAGCCCAGCTACAGAACTCCGTAAAAACGCCTACAGAAATGCCTGACGTACGCGTACTGACTCATCGCTTGATGATGTTCGCCCGCCTTGCGGAATTTCACGTCCGGCCAGCACTCGCGAAAGACGTCAACGAGAATGCGGGCCGCCTGATAACCCGTGGCGTCCTGACCACCATCGCGAGCCGGCTCGCCCCCACAGGGAATTGTGTCGGGCATGAAAAAGCCCCGGCGCTTTCGCGACCGGGGCTTTTGATTTTGCAACTCAGCGTTTAATGATGCTCACGCGTCGCACGGAATTTCACGTCCGGCCAGCGCTCTTCCATCAACGCCAGGTTGACCCGGGTCGGCGCCAGGTACGTCAGGTGACCACCGCCATCGACCGCCAGGTTTTCCACGGCCTTGACCCGGAACTCCTCGAATTTCTTCTTATCGTCGCAATCGATCCAGCGAGCGGAATAGACGGTGATCGGCTCGTAAGAGCACTCGACCTTGTATTCCTCTTTCAAGCGGCTGGCCACCACATCGAACTGCAGCACACCGACGGCGCCGAGGATGATGTCGTTGCTGCGCTCGGGGAAGAACACTTGGGTGGCGCCCTCTTCTGCCAATTGCTGCAAGCCTTGACGCAGTTGCTTGGATTTCAGCGGATCACGCAGGCGCACGCGACGGAACAGTTCCGGGGCGAAGTGCGGGATACCGGTGAAGCTCAGGGCTTCGCCTTCGGTGAAGGTGTCGCCGATCTGGATGGTGCCGTGGTTGTGCAGGCCGATGATATCGCCGGCAAACGCTTCTTCCAGTTGCTCGCGCTCGGAGGAGAAGAAGGTCAGCGCGTCGCCGATCCGCACGTCCTTGCCGGTGCGCACGTGGCGCATCTTCATGCCTTTTTCGTACTTGCCGGAGCAGATACGCATGAAGGCGATACGGTCGCGGTGTTTAGGGTCCATGTTCGCCTGGATCTTGAACACGAAGCCGGTGAATTTCTCTTCGACTGGCTCGACGGTACGCTCGTTGGCAACACGGGCCAACGGTTTCGGCGCCCAGTTGACCACGGCATCGAGCACGTGATCGACACCGAAGTTGCCCAGGGCAGTACCGAAGAACACCGGCGTCAGCTGACCGTCGAGGAATTCCTGTTGATTGAATTCGTGACAGGCGCCCTGCACCAGTTCCAGCTGATCGACAAAGCGATCGTATTCATCGCCCAAGTGCGCGCGAGCTTCGTCGGAGTCGAGCTTCTCGATAATTTTGACATCGGTGCGCTCGTGGCCGTGGCCCGCGGTGTACACGATGATGTAATCGTCGGCGAGGTGATAAACGCCCTTGAAGTCACGGTAGCAACCGATCGGCCAGGTGATCGGCGCCGCCTTGATCTTCAGGACCGCTTCGATTTCGTCTAGCAGTTCGATCGGGTCACGGATGTCACGGTCGAGTTTGTTGATGAAGCTGACGATCGGCGTGTCACGCAGACGGCAGACGTCCATCAGCGCGATGGTCCGAGGCTCTACACCCTTACCGCCGTCGAGGACCATCAAGGCCGAGTCCACCGCCGTCAGGGTGCGGTAGGTATCTTCGGAGAAGTCTTCGTGGCCCGGGGTGTCGAGCAGGTTGATCATGTGGTCGCGATATGGGAACTGCATGACCGACGTGGTAATCGAGATACCACGCTGCTTTTCCATTTCCATCCAGTCGGAGGTGGCATGGCGGTCGGATTTACGGGATTTCACCGTGCCCGCAATCGCAATCGCCTTGCCCATCAGCAAGAGCTTCTCGGTGATGGTGGTTTTACCGGCATCGGGGTGGGAAATAATGGCGAAAGTGCGGCGTTTCGCGACTTCGGCGGCCTGTTTGGTCATGGGAAATCGCCTGGCAGGTGATTCAAAAAAGGGCGGCGAGTATAGCGCAAACCGACCGTCACGGACCACCGTTCGCCCTCTCGCCCATGGCGATCGACAGGTCCAAAGGGAGATCAAGGGTGGCTAATTGCTGCTAATTATGGAACCTTTTAAAAGGTGCAGACGTCCACTCCCCTGTTACAGCTCTCGTAGCAGGGTTTGAAAAACCTGCAAGTTAGCCTGACGAGGCTGCGCTTATGGCTCGATCTCATGCGGTTGCATCAGCATGAAGAGCTGCTTCTCGCGAACGTTGTTTTTCCCGGCAGCCAGGAATGGCATGCCACACGGGACTGCGTTCGCCGACAAAGAAAAAAGGAGTCCGCCTGTGGCTATTCGCTATGGCAAGGGGCTGATAGGAGGTGCGGTTGTCGTCGCTCTCCTGGCCCTGCTGGTCCACTGGATTGGCATCAACACGATCGAACATTACCGCGACGATTTGTTGTTTTACCTGCAAGCTCACTTGATCCTCGTCCTTGTCTCCATGCTGGCCGCCCTCGTTGTGGGCATCCCCGCCGGTATCTTCCTCAGCCGCCCGAGCATGGTGGGCCGCGCTGAACGCTTCATGCAGATCTTCAACATCGGCAACACCGTGCCGCCTCTTGCCGTACTGGCCATCGCCCTGGGGATCCTCGGCATCGGCAGCGGCCCCGCGATCTTCGCGCTGTTCCTCGCCTCGCTGTTGCCGATTGTGCGCAACACCTATGAAGGCCTGAAAAACGTTCAGGGTTCCCTCAAGGAAGCGGCCGTCGGCATCGGCATGACACCGACGCAAGTGCTGTGGCGGGTCGAACTGCCGAACGCTGTACCGATCATCATCGGCGGCGTGCGCGTGGCCTTGGCGATCAACGTCGGGACGGCACCGCTGGCGTTCCTGATCGGCGCCAACAGCCTGGGCAGCCTGATTTTCCCTGGCATCGCCTTGAACAATCAGCCGCAACTGCTGCTCGGCGCGGCCTGCACCGCCCTGCTGGCCTTGCTGCTCGACGGCCTGGTGACACTCGCCAGCCGCCTCTGGCTCGAACGCGGCTTGCGCCCGTCTTAAGCCTCGGCAAAGGAAATCTCATGAAAAAAATATGCTTGTTTCTAGGCTGCGCCCTGCTGTTCGCAGGAATCGCCCAAGCCGCAGAAAAACCGGTCATCCGCATCGGCGCCCGGGTGTTCACCGAACAAACCCTGCTGGCGGAAATCACCTCCCAATACCTGCGCACCAAGGGTTACGACACTCAGGTGACCGGCGGTCTGGGCAGCAACCTGGCCCGTAGCGCCCACGAAAGTGGTCAGCTGGATTTGATGTGGGAATACACCGGCGTCTCGCTGGTGGCTTACAACCACATCACCGAGAAGCTCGACAGTGCGCAGTCCTACGCCAAGGTGAAGGAACTCGACGCGAAAAAAGGCCTGATCTGGCTGACTCCGTCGAAATTCAGCAACACCTACGCCCTGGCCCTGCCGGAAACCACCGCGAAGGCTTACCCGCAGATCAACACCATCAGCGAGCTGAACACGGTGCTGCAGGCTGAGGCCAAGACCAATCATCTGGTGGCGCTGGATACCGAGTTCGCCAACCGTTCCGACGGTCTGGACGGCATGGTCGATCTCTACGGCATGAACCTGTCCCGCAAGAACATTCGGCAGATGGATGCCGGTTTGGTCTACACCGCCCTGCGCAATGGCCAGGTGTTTGCCGGTCTGGTCTACACCACCGACGGTCGCTTGAACGCCTTCAAGCTCAAACTGCTCGAAGACGACAAGCACTACTTCCCGGACTACACCGCCGCGCCAGTTGTGCGTCAGGACTACCTCGACGCCCATCCAAAACTGGCGGAAGAAATAAAGCCGCTGGCTGAACTGTTCGACGACGCCACCATGCGCCAGCTCAACGCGCGGGTCGATGTCGATCACGAAAGCCCTTCATCCGTTGCCGCAGACTTTCTGCGCCAGCATCCCTTGAACTGAGGAGGAAAAGACATGGAATTTCTGAACGCCTTTTCCCATCTTGACTGGCCGCTGGTGCTGCACCTGACCTGGCAGCACATCACCCTGGTCGGCATCGCCGTGACATTGGCGATCCTCGTGGGCGTGCCGTTGGGCGTGCTGATGACGCGCTTCCCGACCCTCGCCGGCCCGCTGCAAGCCAGCGCCACGGTGCTGCTGACCGTGCCGTCGATTGCGCTGTTTGGCCTGTTGCTGCCGTTCTACTCGAAATTCGGCCAGGGCCTCGGTCCGATGCCGGCAATCACGGCGGTGTTTTTGTACTCGCTGCTGCCGATCATGCGTAACACCTACCTGGCGCTGACCGGCGTCGAACCGGGCATTCGCGAAGCCGCTCGCGGCATCGGCATGACCTTCGGCCAGCGCCTGCGCATGGTCGAACTGCCCATCGCCGTGCCGGTAATTCTGGCCGGTGTGCGCACCGCCGTGGTCATGAACATTGGTGTCATGACCATCGCCGCGACCATCGGTGCCGGTGGCCTCGGTGTACTTATTCTCGCTTCAATCAGCCGCAGCGATATGTCGATGCTGATCGTCGGCGCCGTGCTGGTCAGTCTCCTGGCCATCTTCGCCGACCTGCTTCTGCAATGGCTGCAACGCACGCTGACTCCAAAAGGACTGCTCAAATGATCGAACTTCAAAACCTCAGCAAGACCTTCCAAAGCAACGGCAAAGATGTGAAAGCCGTGGACTCGGTGAGCCTGACCGTCAATGAAGGCGAAATCTGCGTATTCCTCGGGCCATCGGGCTGCGGCAAAAGCACCACGCTGAAGATGATCAACCGCTTGATCAAGCCGACCTCGGGCAAGATCCTGATCAACGGCGAAGACACCACCGACCTCGACGCCGTGACCTTGCGCCGTAACATCGGTTATGTGATCCAGCAGATCGGCCTGTTCCCGAACATGACCATCGAGGAAAACATCACCATCGTTCCGCGCCTGTTGGGCTGGGACAAACAGAAATGCCACGACCGCGCCCGCGAGTTGATGAGCATGATCAAGCTGGAACCCAAGCAGTACCTGAATCGCTACCCGCGTGAGTTGTCCGGCGGTCAGCAGCAGCGGATCGGTGTGATTCGGGCACTGGCGGCCGACGCGCCGTTGTTGCTGATGGACGAACCCTTCGGCGCGGTCGACCCGATCAATCGCGAGATGATCCAGAACGAGTTCTTCGAGATGCAACGGGCGCTGAACAAGACTGTGATCATGGTCAGCCACGACATCGACGAAGCGATCAAGCTGGGCGACAAGATTGCAATCTTCCGCGCTGGCAAGCTGCTGCAGATCGATCACCCGGACACGCTGCTGGCGCACCCGGCGGATGACTTTGTCAGCAACTTCGTCGGCCAGGACAGCACCCTCAAGCGTCTGTTGCTGGTGAAAGCCGAAGACGCGGCGGACAACGCGCCGTCGGTCAGCCCGGAAACCCCGGTGGCCGAAGCCCTGGAGTTGATGGACGAACTGGACCGTCGCTATGTCGTGGTCACCTGTGCTGACAACAAGGCACTGGGCTATGTGCGTCGTCGCGATCTGCACCGTCAAACCGGGACTTGCGCGCAATACCTGCGCGAGTTCAACGCCACGGCGGCGTTTGACGAGCATTTGCGCATCCTGCTGTCGCGTATGTACGAGTTCAACCGCTCGTGGTTGCCGGTGATGGATGCGGAGCGGGTGTTCCTGGGGGAAGTGACTCAGGAATCGATTGCCGAGTACCTGAGTTCCGGCAAGTCCCGTGGGGGCAAGACCAGCATCGTTTCGCCGGCCGAGACTGCGCTGGCCTGACCCTAATCTGTCGCCGCCTGTTTGATAACCAGGCGGCGATATGGACGCCGCTTTCAACGTCTTAGTGAGGGTTGCATTTATTGTCACCCTGCAGCTCCATTATTACCTCATGAGCGACGTACGGGCGACGCGGTTCAAGGCTCCAGGTCGCCTTGTTCGCGGCGATGTCAGGGGAATCAAGATGACAGGCGAGTTGACGGCGCATGGTGCTGCCGATGTGATCGAAATTCCATTCCTTACTGGAATTGTTAGCCGCCAGATTGGCTAATTCCGCAAATACCACATTTGTTTTCCCCACTCCGGCTTTCCTTCCGCACTCGGTTGGTGTCACCGTCAGTGATGAGATGGTTCCCAGCACTGGCTCTTTGTAGTCGTCAATCCACACAGCCTTCTCGATGTATTTGTCACAGGACCGATTGTCGACCGGCGGTGCAACGACCTGATCGCCCGGGTAATAGGCAAATTTGGCATCCTCGACGATCGTGCGCGGCATTTGTACTTTTATGACTGGTTTCCAGCCGCCTTTACCAGATGGAATCTCCTCGTTCCATCTACGCTGGTCATCCTGAGCGAGCGCGCGACCCGCGAAGCTTTTGCCATTCGTCTCAACGAAGTCGATGCCACCGATATACGTAAATGCTGCGATAGGCAGTGCCTTAAATACCTGATTTGCAACTGTCGCCGGGTTTGTATCATCTGGGTCGGGAGAATCAAAATGGGTCCTGCTGAGGTTCCAGTCTCTTTTCCAAAAATTATCGTCAGGCCAAACGCGCAGTCGCAACTCCGTTTGAGTGGTTTGAGCTCTGATTTTTTCTTCAGGATCATGGGCTATCAATTTCCGCCCTTCAATAAAGGCATTAAAAGCATCCGCCTTATTGAACGTTCCAAAATAATCTGCGGTCGTATCGAACCCACATTGAAATCGATGAGCCTTGATAGGATCCGGATCCTTGGTCTGACGATCAAAATAAGCCATCCAGCCCGAGGCGCTACTGATCTTAAGCTTTTGACAATAATCCTCTTGAACACCAACGGTATTATTGATGTCGCCATCCTGAAAATAATCACCACAACCGTTATTGTTTCGATTATAAGTCCAGGCATCAATAGGAAACGCACAAAGCACTGTGACTTTGAATTGGTCATTTTCATTTATAAAATCATTAGGTATCAAAGCAAAACCATTAAACTTAAGCAAACCCAAACCATCGTATTCCGCGTCCTTGCGCAGATAGGAAGCAGACACGCCTCCATTGGAAACAACACCGTTGCCACCCGCCTCAGCGTTATGCGAGTTCGGACCAGCATTCCATGGACGGAATACTTTTTTGCTGTCCGTCCCCCGAAGAATCAATCCGGAACAGTCAGATGCAAGCCTTCCGCTGCCACAATCCCTGGCGGTGAGACGATACCAATACTCCATCAGCGTTGCCGTATCTGTGCCGGGACTTGCTTGCAAGAGAGGAGAGCCAGCGGCAACTCCTACCATCAAAGTGACGCGCGCCGCTTTTAACAATACATTATTAAACACATTAGTCTCCCATTGCGTTATTTAGGAAAACGCAAGACACGTGCGAAATCCGACACACTAAAACGCGCAGGGAAGTACTCACCCTAATAATGGCAATGCATCTATGACCGTACGAGCGAATTCCATTCGACCGAAATTTTCAACTCACTTTCGATCTCGAGTATCGGATAGATGAGGAGAGCGATCTACTGACACAAATAACAGGTTACAGTAGTTTTTAATATCATTTTCGAAACATCCGGAAAGTTTAGATTACCTTTTCGACTATAGAGAGATATTCAAACGATCATTACTTATGCGGTGCTCAATTTGTTTCCGTGGAGGGGATCCGCATGAAGATAACTCAACAATTAGAGAGTTACCGGTGTTTGGGCAAGTACCTAAGGGTCGGCCAACCCTGCTGTCGCCGGATCTAGTGCCTTCGCGAGCAGAATCGTGATGGCGCACCACAAATCCCGCTGCCCTCCCTCAAATTTCCCTACCAAGGGAACATCACACTGTCATGCAGGTCGGTTACATCAGTAGCTATCCAGGACCGCACGACGGAAGCGTGCAAAAACGCGACATTTTTTGTTGATCTCAAGCCCCTCACGCCCTAAAGTTCGCGCCGAACGTCCATGCTGGAAACGATCCATCCGGCTCAAGTACTGACGACGAGACAGCAAGGCCAAGGGAAAGCACCGCCTCCCGTGGCCTTTTTGCTTTCGGCGACATGCCTTGGGAAGTAGGCGAACCAAAGTGGGGATACGGAGGACGTTCAGGAGGGTGTGTCATCAATGAAATCACGAGTGCGCCGGAGCCTGCTTTGTGCGCAGGGCAAGGCGCGAGGCCCGCGGTTTGGTTGTTCCAAATAAGGGACGAGCAACGCAGCCTTGCGCAAAAGCAGGCCCGGCCCTTCGGGTTGTGCCTGAGCGCGCGCCATGCTGCGTTGCAGGCCTTGCGAAGGGAATGACCATTAGCGGCGGCCTGCGCCTTGCCTGGCACGCGCTCAGGCGCAACGCACTCGCGATTTCATTGATGACACACCCTCGCACCCATTGTTAATTTCAGTTTGCCAGTAGGAGTTCCCAGCATGTCGATCAACGTCGAAGACTATTTCGCGCGCGATACCTTCAACAAAATGAAGGCGTTTGCCGACAAACAAGAAACCCCGTTCGTGGTGATCGACACCGCGATGATCAGCCAGGCCTATGACGACCTGCGCGCCGGTTTCGAATTCGCCAAGGTCTACTACGCGGTCAAGGCCAACCCAGCCGTCGAAATCATCGACCTGCTCAAAGAGAAAGGCTCGAACTTCGACATCGCGTCGATCTACGAGCTCGACAAAGTGATGAACCAGGGCGTTGGCCCGGATCGCATCAGCTACGGCAACACCATCAAGAAATCCAAGGACATCCGCTACTTCTATGACAAGGGCGTGCGTCTGTATGCCACCGACTCCGAAGCAGACCTGCGCAACATTGCCAAGGCTGCGCCGGGTTCGAAAGTCTACGTGCGCATCCTCACCGAAGGCTCGACCACGGCTGACTGGCCTTTGTCGCGCAAATTCGGCTGCCAGACCGACATGGCCATGGACCTGCTGATCCTCGCCCGCGACCTGGGCCTGGTGCCTTACGGCATCTCGTTCCACGTCGGTTCACAACAGCGCGACATCAGCGTCTGGGACGCGGCGATCGCCAAGGTCAAAGTGATCTTCGAACGCCTGAAAGAAGAAGACGGCATCCACCTCAAGCTGATCAACATGGGCGGCGGCTTCCCGGCCAACTACATCACTCGCACCAACAGCCTGGAAACCTACGCCGAAGAAATCATCCGCTTCCTCAAGGAAGACTTCGGTGATGACCTGCCGGAAATCATCCTGGAGCCAGGCCGTTCGTTGATCGCCAACGCCGGCATCCTGGTCAGTGAAGTGGTGCTGGTGGCGCGTAAATCCCGTACCGCCGTCGAGCGTTGGGTTTATACGGATGTGGGCAAGTTCTCCGGCCTGATCGAAACCATGGACGAAGCGATCAAGTTCCCGATCTGGACCGAGAAGAAAGGCGAGATGGAAGAAGTGGTCATCGCCGGCCCAACCTGCGACAGCGCCGACATCATGTATGAGAACTACAAGTACGGTCTGCCGCTGAACCTGGCCATCGGTGATCGTCTGTACTGGCTGTCGACCGGTGCCTACACCACCAGTTACAGCGCGGTTGAATTCAATGGCTTCCCGCCGTTGAAATCGTTTTACCTGTAAGCGCTGAAGCGACAATCAAAAAGCCCATGACATGTCATGGGCTTTTTTGTGTCTGAAAACTTCTCCCCCGGCACTCTACAGCGCTTGCAGGGGGACGAGCTCCCGCTCAAGGTCGGCGCAGCGCTGAGCGTAATCGGTAGCCAATTCGCGAACTTGCCCGTTCTGCGCAGTCAACAACGTCTGACTCGCCACCCGCAGGAAATTTATATTTCCGCCGTCCCGCGCCTTGCGTAACCAACGCAGCGCTTCTTCGATATGCCCCTCGTCGGCCAGCACAGCGGCATGACTGAACTGCCCACGAAAATCACCACCGACCGCCGAGCGTCGATACCACTCACGCGCAGCTTGCGGATCCGCCGGACAGCCCCGTCCTTCTTCCAGATAACGACCGAACAGGTTCATCGACTTCGCATGGCCCAGTTCTGCGGCGCGACGATAAAGACTCAGCGCTTGCACCTGATCCTCCATCACACCTCGCCCGGTCGCCAGCAGATTGGCGTAGTTGTACATCGCCCAATCCAGCCCGGCGTCGGCGGCGATTCGATAATGCTGCGCGGCAACCGAAGCGTCCGCCGCACACCCCCAGCCATGTTCATGACAACGACCGAGCATGTTGCGCGCCATCAGATGCCCGCGCCGGGCGGCAATCCCGAACCAGCGCACGGCCAGCGGCTGGTCCTGCCCGATGCCCTTCCCGTCCAGCAGAATCTGCCCTAGCAAGGCTTGAGCATCGAGAATGTTTTCACGGGCAGCGATCAGAATCGCCTGGGCTGCACGAGCGGGGCTTTCTTCCAGCATGGCTTTGAGGGAATCACCGTCGAGGACTTCCTCGCGGCGCAATTGGAAACTCATACGTCGACCCAACGACGCAACAGGTTGTGATATGTGCCCGTGAGGCGGATCAACGACGGGTGATCGGGCATGTCCTGAGTCAATTGCTGGATCGCCCCGTCCATCTCGAACAGCAACGCGCGCTGACTGTCTTCGCGCACCAGGCTTTGGGTCCAGAAGAACGACGCATAGCGGGTGCCGCGGGTGACGGCGTTGACCTTGTGCAGGCTGGTGCCGGGATACAAAACCATGTCGCCGGCCGGCAATTTCACGCGCTGGGTGCCGAAGGTGTCCTGGATTTCCAGTTCGCCGCCGTCATAGTCCCCCGGTTCGCTGAAAAACAGCGTCGCCGACAGGTCGGTGCGGACCCGCTCGATACCGCCCTTGGGCTGACGCACGGCGTTGTCGATATGGAAGTCGAAACTGCCGCCCGCCGTGTAACAGTTCAGCAACGGAGGAAACACTTTGTGCGGTAAAGCCGCGGACATGAACAGCGGATTTTTCCACAGCCGCTCAAGCATCGCCGCCCCCACTTCCTTGGCCAGAGGATGACCTTCAGGCAGCTGCAGGTTGTGCTTGGCTTTGGCCGACTGGTAGCCGGCGGTGATTTTGCCATCGGCCCAATCCGCCTGCTCCAGAGCCTCGCGGATGCGCTGCACTTCTTCTTTCGCGAACACGCCGGGAATGTGCAGCAGCATGGGAGGACACCTGGAGGTAAAGAGGCGGCAATGGTATTGATTCTTATTGACTGTGTAAAACCCCCACGACGAACCAATCATCAAAAACCGTAAGGTTAAATTGTAAAGAATGTAAATTCCTCGCGAATAGTAACGTTTCGCAATTGATACAAATACGCGTCTACCCTATATTCCGCGGCCTCAAATCCTTGGGGAGGGGAATTCACATGTCACGCCAACACTCACATTTACCGGTCAGTTCACCGCGTTTGCTCGCGTCTGCAATTGGCGTGGCGATCACGGCCGGTTCTGCCGGCCACATGGTTTTCGCAGCCGAAAAGGCCGACGAAAAAGCGCCGGGCAATGCGATTTCCCTGGGGGCGACCTCCATCACTGGCGAAGCCCAGGATGCGACTTCCTACAACGTTGAAAAAGCCTCCTCGCCCAAGTACACCGCACCGCTGGTGGACACACCGCGCTCGGTCACCGTCATCCCGCAGCAAGTGCTCAAGGACACCGGCGCCCTCAATATGCAGGATGCGCTGCGCACCGTTCCGGGCATCACCTTTGGTGCCGGTGAAGGTGGAAACCCACAAGGCGACCGTCCGTTCATTCGTGGTTTCGACGCGCAAGGCGATACTTATCTGGACGGTGTGCGTGACACCGGTTCGCAGAGCCGCGAGATCTTCGCCGTAGAGTCCATCGAAGTCAGCAAAGGTCCGAACTCGGCCATTGGCGGCCGTGGCGCGGCGGGCGGCAGCATTAACCTGGTGAGCAAAAAGGCCCACTTGGGCGACTCGTTCGACGGTGGTTTTACCTGGGGTTCGGACCAGACCCAGCGTTACACCCTGGACGGCAACTACCAGTTCACCGACACCGCCGCTGGCCGTCTGAACCTGATGAGCCACGAAAGCAATGTCGCCGGCCGTGACAGCGTCGACTACGACCGCTGGGGCATCGCGCCATCGCTGGCATTCGGCCTGGGCACCGACACCCGGGTCAACCTCGATTACTACCATCTGGAAAGCAACGACACGCCAGACTCGGGCATTCCGTACACCATCCCTGTCGCAGGTTCCGCCGCCCGCACCAAGTCGAATCCGGACAAGCCGTTCGCCGGCGGCGATCACAGCAACTTCTACGGGCTGGATCGCGATTTCCGCAAGGGCCGCACCGACACGGCAACCTTTGCCATCGAGCACGACCTGAGCGATGCGCTGACCGTCAAGAACACCCTGCGCCACGGCAGCAGCATGCAGGATTACATCCTGACCCAGCCGGACGACAGCAAGGGCAACGTGAACAACGGCAGCGTCTGGCGCCGGGCCAACACCCGCGTGAGCAACACCGAGACCACCACGAACCAGACCGATCTGTTTGGTGACGTCTACATTGCGGGCTTCAAGAACAGCTTCGCCACCGGCATCGAGCTGAGCCGCGAGGAAAGCCAGAAATCCTCGTACAACGTCAACGTCGACACCACCCCGAGAACCGCGGCGTCGACCACCAACTGCTCGCCGGCACTGATCGGCGCGCCAAGCGGCTACAACTGCACCTCGCTGGCCAACCCGAACCCGAACGACCCATGGAACGGTGCGATCTCGCGGAACTACGCCGGCACTGATACCGAGTCCGATACCTACGCGTTGTATGTGTTCGACACCCTAGAGTTGTCCGAGCAATGGCTGGTGAACATGGGCCTGCGTTACGACCATTTCGACACCAAATACAAAACCTACAACGCATCCAGCGTGACCACCTCCAAAGGGGATGACGTCAGCGAGTTCGTGACCGGCCAGTTCGGCGTGGTTTACAAACCGGCCGAAAACGGCAGCATCTACGCGTCCTACGCCACCTCCGCCACGCCACCGGGCAACACGCTGGGCGAAGGTCAGGAAGGCAACCCGTTGGGCGGCACGCCGGATCGCAACGGCAATCTGCTGAGCAGCGACATGGAGCCGGAAACCACCAAGAACTACGAAATCGGCACCAAGTGGGACTTGCTGAACGATCGCCTGTCGTTGACCGCCGATATCTTCCGCACCGAGAAAGACAACGCCCGCGTCCAGGTCGACACCACGTCCTATGAAAACGCCGGTAAAACCCGCGTGCAGGGCATCGAATTGTCGGCCAGCGGCAAGATCACCGAAAAATGGCAAGTCTTCGCCGGTTACGCCTACATGGACAGCGAGCAAATAGACGGTGGCCCGCTGGGTAAAGCCAACGATGGCAACGAACTGCCGAACACCCCGAAAAACAGTGCCAGCCTGTGGACGACCTATCAGGTCACGCCGAAGCTGACCATCGGTGGTGGTGCGTTCTATGTCGACGACGTCTTCGGCAGCGTGGCCAACACCACCATGGTCGAGTCCTATGTTCGTTACGACGCAATGGCTGCCTACAAGTTGAGCAAAAACGTCGACCTGCAACTGAACGTGCAGAACCTGACCGACGAAACCTACTACGACAAAGCCTTCTCGACCCACTTCGCCAACCAGGCGGCGGGCCGCACGGCATTGCTGAGCACCAACTTCCACTTCTGATCAATGTGAGAGCGAGCCTGCTCGCGAATGGATGGTTGCCGCATCTCATCTGTGGCGACGGCTACAGCCTTCGCGAGCAGGCTCGCTCCCACATAAAGCAGCCGGCGATATAAGGTCAGGCCCCGTTCATCTGCATGAACGGGGCTTTTGTACGTAAAAAGAATGTTTCTCAGCAACCCACGGCATAATGCGCGCCGTGATGATTATTTCGAACGAACAAGGCGAGCGACGTGTTGAAGAAAACCCTGTTCCAGTTGCACTGGTTTTTCGGCATCAGTGCCGGGCTGGTCCTGGCCCTGATGGGCATCACCGGGGCGATGGTGTCGTTTGAGGATGAGATCCTCAGCGTGCTCAATCCTTCTGTGTTGCAGGTCGAGAAGCAAGTTGCCGGCGTCCTGCCGCCCGCCGAACTGGTGGAAAAAATCGAGGGCGCCTCCGGCAAGAAAGTCGCGATGCTCTGGGTCGAGACCGACAGCGGCAACGCCGCGCGGGTGAGTTTCACCCCGCCACCGGGCGAACGCCGGGGCGAGATGCGCTACTTCGATCCGTACACCGCCCAGTTCATGGGTGAAGCCATCGGTCAGGACTTCTTCGGCCTGATGCTGCAACTGCACCGCTTCCTCGCCATGGGCGATACAGGGCGGCAGATCACCGGGGCCTGCACGCTGATCCTGGTATTTTTCTGCCTGTCCGGCCTGTACCTGCGCTGGCCGCGCCAATGGAAAAACTGGCGCGCCTGGCTGACCCTCGACTGGAAGAAAAAGGGCCGCAGTTTCAACTGGGACCTGCACTCGGTGGCCGGCACCTGGTGCCTGGTGTTTTACCTCCTGTCAGCGCTGACCGGGTTGTCCTGGTCCTATGAGTGGTACAACAAGGGTTTGACCCAATTGCTGTCCGACTCTCCGCAGAACGAGCGCGTGCGCGGCGGTCGAGGTCCTGCCCCAAGCGGCCCGGCGCCCACCGCCGATTACGCCGCCATGTGGAGCAGCATCTACAGCGCCGCAGGTCCGGCACTCAGTGCCTACAACATCCGCATGCCGCCCGTGGCCGGCCAACCGGCGACGGTCTTCTACCTGTTGAACTCCTCGCCCCATGACCGTGCGCTGAACCAGATCAGCCTCGATCCGGCCACCGGCCTCGTCAAACGGCATGACCGTTACAGCGACAAGAGCCTCAAGGCACAACTGCTGACCAGCATTTACGCGCTTCACGTGGGCAGTTACTTCGGCATCGTCGGGCGGATCATCCTGACCCTCACCGCGCTGACCATGCCGCTGTTCTTTGTCACTGGCTGGTTGTTGTACCTGGACCGTCGCCGCAAGAAAAAGCAGATCAAGGACGCCCGCAAAAACTTCGCGCAAACGGGCAACAATGCGCCAGCCTGGTTGATCGGCTTCGCCAGCCAAAGTGGCTTTGCCGAGCAACTGGCGTGGCAAACTGCCGGGCAATTGCAGGCGGCCGGCCTGCCGGTAAAAGTCCAACCCTTGGCGAATGTCAGCGAACAGGATTTGCGTGAATCCAGCAATGCGCTGTTCGTAGTCAGCACCTTCGGCGACGGCGAAGCGCCGGACAGCGCCCGCGGTTTCGAACGCAAGGTGCTGGGCCAGGCGTCGAACCTGGAAAGCCTGAACTACGCGGTATTGGGTCTCGGTGATCGCCAATATCAACACTTCTGCGGCTTCGCCCGACGCTTGCACACCTGGCTTGGCGAGCATGGCGGCAAGACGTTGTTCGCCCCAGTGGAAGTCGACAGCGGCGACCCTTACGCCTTGCGTCACTGGCAGCAGCAACTCGGCCTGTTGACCGGGCAAGCACCGGTCGACACCTGGCAGGCGCCGAGCTACGACAACTGGACCCTGACCCGCCGCGAGCTGATGAACCCGGACAGCAGCGGCTCACCGGTGTACTTGCTGGGCCTCACCGCACCGACCACCAGCAGTTGGCTGGCGGGGGATCTGGTGGAAGTCCTGCCCCGCAATTGCCCGTGGGCAATCGAGCATTTCCTTGATGGCCTGGGTATTGAAGGCCGGGCGATGGTGACCTTCAATGGCTTGTCGCAACCGCTGGAGCACGCCCTCGCCAGCCGACAACTGCCGGAAAACAGAACCCATCTGGTCGGCCTGCACGCTCAGGCACTGGTCGATGCACTGGTGCCGTTGGCCATGCGCGAATACTCCATTGCTTCGATTGCGGCTGACGGCATTCTGGAACTGATCGTGCGCCAGGAAATGCACACCGATGGCAGCCTGGGCATCGGCTCCGGCTGGCTGACCGAACACGCTCCCGTGGGGGGCACCATCAGCCTGCGAGTGCGGCGCAACAGCGGGTTTCACCTGCCGACCGAGCCGGTGCCGATGATCCTGCTGGGCAACGGCACCGGGCTGGCTGGACTGCGCAGTTTGCTCAAGGCACGCATTGCCGATGGGCAGCAACGGCATTGGCTGCTGTTCGGTGAGCGTCATCGGGAATACGACTATCTGTGCCGCGATGAGCTTGAGGAATGGCTGACTTCAGGCGACCTGGAGCGACTGGACCTGGCGTTCTCGCGGGATCAGGCCGAGAAGATTTATGTGCAGGATCGGCTACGTGAGTCGGCCGATCTATTGAAGCAATGGCTGGCTGACGGCGCCGTGATTTACATCTGCGGGAGCTTGCAGGGAATGGCATCAGGGGTGGATCACGTACTGAATGAAGTGCTCGGGATTGCAGAAGTCGACCGCCTCATCGAGCAGGGTCGCTACCGCCGCGACGTCTACTGAACCACCACAATCCCTGTGGGAGCGAGCCTGATCGCGAAAGCGGTGGGTCAGACAACGACGCTGTTGAATGTGAAACCGCATTCGCGAGCAGGCTCGCTCCCACATTGGTTGTGTGTTGTTGGTGGAAACGGTCAGGCTGGCTGAAGCTTGCGCTCAAACACCGCCACCCCATCCAGATCCCGCAACACCACACTCATCTCCCCCGTCTGCCCATCGATATTCACCTCGCCAAAAAACTGGAACCCGGCAAACGGCGAGGTGTTCTGCGCCGGTGGTGCTTTCTCGAAAACCACCTCGGGCCCGAAGGTCTTGTCCAGCGGATTGGGTCCGAAGCTCCCGGCATTCAATGGCCCGGCCACAAATTCCCAGAACGGTTCGAAGTCCTGGAATGCGGCGCGGTCCGGGTGGTAATGGTGGGCTGCGCAGTAATGCACATCGGCCGTCAGGAACACGTAATTGCGCACCTGCTGCGCCCGTAAAAAGCCCAAGAGTTCAGCGATTTCCAGTTCACGTCCCTGGGCCGGTCCGGGATCACCGTTGGCCACTGCTTCCCAGCGTGCCACACCGGGGCTGACTTCTCCGTCGGGGACGCCGAGGCCGATCGGCATGTCGGCGGCGATGACCTTCCATTGAGCACTGGAGGCTTTTAACGAAGCCTTGAGCCAGTCGAGTTGCTCACGACCGAGAAACGGTTTGGCAGTGCCGAGGTTGTCGTCATTGGCTTCGCGATAGCTGCGCATGTCCAGCACGAACACATCCAGCATCGGCCCGTAGCTGAGCTTGCGATAAATCCGCCCGCCGCCATCGGCGCTCTGCAAACGCATGGGCGCATATTCGAGCCAGGCCTGGCGGGCGCGACCGACCAGGCTGTGGATATCTTTGCTCTTGTAGCGCTCATCCAATTGCTTGCCCGGTGACCAGTTGTTCACCACTTCGTGGTCATCCCACTGCCAGATCTGCGGGACTTCGGCGTTGAAGCGACGGATGTTCTCGTCCATCAGGTTGTAGCGGTAGTTGCCGCGATAATCGTCGAGTGTCTCGGCGACCTTGCTCTTGGCTTCGCTGGTGATATTGCGCCACACCCGGCCGCTTTCGGTGGCCAGTTGCGCCGGCACCGGGCCGTCAGCGTAGATGGTGTCGCCGCTGTGGATAAAGAAGTCGGGCAGGCGCAGACGCATGGCTTCGTAGATGCGCATGCCGCCAATGTCCGGGTTGATGCCGAAGCCTTGGCCAACGGTGTCGCCGCTCCAGACAAAACGGAGGTCGCGCCGGGTTTGCGGCACGCTGCGCAAATGACCGAACCAGGGTTCACTGGTGACACCGCTTTGGGCGTCTTCGAAATACACGCGATAGAAAATCGCCTGATCGGCCGGCAGCCCCGTGAGCTCGACCCGTGCGGTGAAATCGCTACGCGCATCGGCCAATGGCGAGACGAATCGGCGTGGGTTGCCAAACAGGCTGCGGGTGTCCCATTCGACCACCATCCGCGCCGGTCGGTCGCTGCGGCTCCAGATCATCGCCCGATCGCCCATCAGATCGCCGGACTGCACGCCATCGGTGAGCTGCGGACGGTCCTTGACCGAGGCGATGACGGCCGGCGCCAGCCCTGGAAGCAATAGCCCGGCGCCGACGGCTTGCATGACACGGCGACGGCCGAGGTCGAATTCGCTCATGGTGTTCTCCCTGAAAAGGAAAACTAAAGCACGTGCGCATGAAACCGGTGTGACACCGCCCCCCCTGTAGGAGCGAGGCTTGCCCGCGAAGGCGATCTTACAGACACCTATTTGTTGAATGTTAAACCGTCTTCGCGGGCAAGCCTCGCTCCTACAACGTGGTGTCAGGCTTTGGCGGGTTCGAGTGCCATCTCAACAGCTTCCGGCCGCTTGAGCAGCGCATACGCCACCGCCGTCAGCAGGCTCCCCGCCACAATCGCCAGCAGATACAACAGCGCATGGTTGATCGCATTCGGGATCGCCAACACAAACAACCCACCGTGCGGCGCCATCAGTTTGCAGCCGAAATACATCGACAACGCACCGGTCAGCGCGCCACCGGCAATGCTCGCCGGAATCACTCGCAACGGGTCTTTGGCGGCAAACGGAATCGCCCCTTCGGAGATGAAACACAGCCCCAATACCAGCGCCGCTTTACCGGCCTCGCGCTCGGTCTGGGCAAATTTGCGCCGTGCGATAAACGTGGCGATGCCCAAGCCAATCGGCGGCACCATACCGGCGGCCATGGTCGCGGCCATCGGGGCATAACTTTGCGAGGCCAGCAGCCCCACCGAGAACGCATACGCGGCTTTGTTGATCGGCCCGCCAAGGTCGACGCACATCATCCCGCCGAGCAGCACACCGAGCAGAATCGCGTTGGTGGTGCCCATGCTGTCGAGGAAGTGCGTGAGCCCTTCGAGCATCCCCGCCACCGGTTTGCCGACGATGTAAATCATCACCAGGCCGGTGAACAGGCTCGCCAGCAACGGGATGATCAGAATCGGTTTCAGTGCCTCAAGACTTTGCGGCAAGCGCGCATAACGATTGATCGCCTGCGCCGCATAACCGGCAATGAAACCGGCAATGATCCCGCCGATAAAACCGGCACCGAGGGTGCTCGCCAGCAGGCCACCGATCATTCCCGGCGCCAGGCCCGGACGGTCGGCGATCGAGTAGGCGATGTAACCCGCCAGCAGCGGCACCATCAACTTGAACGCGGTCTCGCCACCGATCTGCATCAGAGCGGCGGCGAGTGTGCCTTCCTCCTTGAATGCGGAAATGCCGAACACGAACGACAAGGCGATCATCAGACCGCCCGCCACCACCATCGGCAGCATGAACGACACGCCCGTCAGCAGGTGTTTATAGACGCCGGTCTTCTCTTGTTTGGCCGGGCCTTTGGCACCGGTCGAAGCGGTTTCCTGCTTGCCTTCGGCCAGCGCTTTATTCAGCGTCGCCTCGGCTTGCTTCAACGCAATGCCAGTACCGCAACGGTAGATTTTCTTGCCGGCAAAACGCTCGGTGGCGACTTCGATATCGCACGCCAGCAGCACCACATCGGCATCGGCAATCGCTGCAGCGCTGAGTGGATTGCGCGCACCGACCGAGCCTTGGGTTTCCACTTGCAGGTCGTAGCCCAGACGCTTGGCCGCTTGCTGCAAGGCTTCGGCCGCCATGAACGTGTGAGCGACACCGGTCGGACACGCCGTGATCGCCACCAGGCGTGGCGCGTTTTGAACGGTGGTAGCAGGTTGCTCGACAGCTTCGGGCGCGACATACACCTGAGCTTCTTCAGCCCCGCGTCGTAGCACCGCTTCGACATCCTGCAGGGCATGCGCGGGCGTGCTCTGGAACACTTTCTTGCCGATGAATCGCGACATCTCCACCGGCGCACTGGTGACCAGCAACACCCACTCGGCCGCTTCAATCGTGGCAGCCGACAGCTGACGTTCCGGATGCGCGGCATCGACCACTTCGACGCTGGTGCTCCAGCCCTGACGCTGGGCCGCTGCATCGAGCAAACGGGCGCACAGCACACTGGTGACCATGCCGTTCGGGCAGGCCGTAACAATGGCTAGTTTCATGACAAACCCTCTTATTGTTCTGTCAGGGTGCGGATGCGCACGCCCTGTTCGAGCCGCGCCAACTGCGCGACATCGCCAATTCCGAAACCGATCTGCGTGACCGCCATCGCGGCGATTGCCGTGGCGGTGCGCAGGGTCTGTTCAGGCGTGTCGGCACTGAGCAAACCGTGGAGCATGCCGGCCAGCAACGAATCGCCTGCGCCCACGGTGCTGACGACACTGACCTTGGGCGGCGTGGCGTGCATCGCCGAGCCGACACTGAACCAGTTCACGCCATCGGCCCCGTGGGAGATCACCACATGCTCGATGCCTTGAGCGTGCAAACGGCTCGCCGCTTCGGCTTGTGCCGCCACCGATATCACCTCGCAGCCCAGCACGTCGGCCAGCTCTTCAGTGTTCGGTTTGATCAACCACGGGCCGGCCTTGAGCGCTGCACGCAAGGCTTCGCCGCTGCTGTCGAGGGCAACGTTCAGACCGAGGTTTTTCAAACGTTCAATCAACGCCTGCAACCACTGCGGGCTTATCCCCTGCGGCAGGCTGCCGGCCACCACGACCGCGTCATGACCGGGCGCAATCTGCTCGAGTCGATCCAGCAGCGCCTGCTGAGCCGTCGCATTGACCATCGGCCCCGGACCGTTGATGTCGGTGATCCGCCCATCGTTTTCCGCCAGTTTGATGTTGCTGCGCGTCTCCCCGGGCACCCGGATGAACGCATCGACAAAACCGCGTTTGGCGAACAGGGTTTCGAACGCTTGAAGGTTGTCCTCACCGAGGAAACCGCTGACCGTCAGCTGATGGCCGAGGTCGGCGAGCACCTGCGCCACGTTCACGCCTTTACCGGCGGCGTGGGTGTGCATTTCGTCGCTGCGATTGACTTGGCCGGGCTCGAGGCGCGGCAACTGCACCGTCAAGTCCAGCGCCGGGTTGAGCGTCAGGGTCAGGATTTTGGCCATTACAGGGCCTCCACTAATGCGCGCACTTCATTGGCGCTGCCCACGGCCAGGGCCTGTTGGGCGAGAATTCTGGTTTGGCTGAGGCTGAGTTCGCGGATGCGTGCCTTGACCTCGGCAATGCTGCGACCGGACACGCTGAGTTCGTCCACGCCGAGACCGACCAGCACCGGCACCGCCAGCGGATCGGCTGCCAGCTCGCCGCACACGCCGACCCACTTGCCGTTGGCATGGGCCGCGCGCACGGTGATGTCGATCAGTTGCAGCACCGCCGGGTGCAAGCCGTCAGCCTGGGCTGACAAGGTTGGATGCCCCCGGTCGATGGCCAGGGTGTATTGAGTCAGGTCATTGGTGCCGACGCTGAAGAAGTCGACTTCCTTGGCCAGCACCGGCGCCAGCAAGGCCGCCGATGGCACCTCGATCATGATCCCCAGTTGCAGATCAGCCACCGGGATTTCCAGACGCAGACGCTCGGTCATGTCCCGCGCCTGGCGCCACTCATCGACGCTGCCGACCATCGGGAACATGATCCGCAACGGACGGTTGTCCGCTGCACGGAGCAAGGCGCGCAATTGCGCTTCCATGATCTGCGGACGCTGCAAGGTCAGGCGAATGCCACGCACGCCGAGGAACGGGTTTTCTTCTTTCGCAATCGGCCAGTACGGCAGTGGTTTATCGCCACCGACATCGAGGGTGCGAACCACCAGGGGACGACCGGCCAGGCCGTCGAGGACGCGGCGGTATTCGACTTCCTGGGTGGCCTCGTCCGGCGCCTGGGAATGGGCCATGAAAATCAGTTCAGTGCGCAGCAAGCCGATGCCTTCGGCACCCTGCTCCACCGCGCTGGTCACGCCGGCACTTTCGCCGATGTTGGCGAACACTTCGACCGCATGGCCGTCGGTGGTCAGCGCCGGTTGATGGCGTTGTTCGGCGGCGGCTTTCAGGCGTTGTTCGCGGGTGTCGCGTTCTTCGGTGGCGCGCTGCAAGGTTGCCGCGTCGGCGTCCACATGCAGGCGACCGCGCTGACCATCAATCAGCAACGGCGTGCCCGGCGCCAGCAGCAACACCGCCGCACCAGCGCCGACCAAGGCCGGAATGCCCAGCGCCCGGGCGACAATCGCGCTGTGAGCGGTCGCGCCGCCACGGGCCGTGAGAATGCCGGCCACACGGGTCGGATCGAGACGGGCAACGTCGGACGGGCCGACTTCGTCCATCACCAGAATGTACGGCTGATCGGGTTCACTCGGGGTTTCGACGCCGCTGAGTTGCGCCAGCACCCGACGACCGATGTCGCGCAGGTCGGCAGCCCGTTCGGCGAGCAAGGCGTCCTGCAACGATTCCTGTTGTTTGGCCGCCGCTTCAATCACCGCCATCCACGCCGCTTCAGCGCTTTCGCCTTGCTTGAGGCGGGTGTCGACTTCATCGGTCAATTCCGGGTCGTCGAGCATTTCCTGGTGGGTGATGAAAATCTCGCGGATGGCTTTGGATTTGCTGCGTTCGATCAAGCCTTCGATGTCGCGGCGCACGTGTACCAAGCCCTGCTTGAGACGTTCACGCTCAATGGCGGCAGACTCGCCACGCAACGGGTATTCGATGGTTTGCAGCACTTGAATGTGCGCCGGGCCAATGGCGATGCCCGGTGCAGCGGCAATGGCCTGGACCAGACTGCCGGACACTGGCGCCAGGAGCACTTCGGCGACATCGGCAAACACCTCGCGCTGCTGGCTCACGGCGGGCAACGGCTCGACGTCTTCACCGAGGCCTTCTTCGATGGCGGCCAGCAAGGCTGGCAAGGCATCGGCGGCGATGCTCGGTTCAGCGACGAACTCCAATACCTGACCGCGCCGGGCGCCGAGGCTGAGGAGTTTGCTCAAGCTCTTCACCGACACGGCGCTGTCGTGGCCATCGACGATGCGCACGCGGATCTCGCCTTCAAAACTTTTCGCCAACTGCGCGAGGATCTTCGCCGGGCGGGCATGCAAACCGTGGGCGTTGGCCAACGCAATGCGCGCGCTCGGCCAGTCCGCCGGCAGTTCACCGCCCAGCACTTCGAGGACTTTACGGCTGCTGGTGGCGCGACCCAATTCATGGCCACGGCCTTCGATCAGCAGCGCACACAGGCGTTCGAGCAAAGCCTGATGCGCCTCGCCGAGGCTGGCCAGGCAGAACAGGCCACTGAGGGGCTGGCCGAGGTAGCGCATGGGCTTGTCCGGCGTGACGAACGCCAGGCCCGGACGCTTGACCGTTTGTTCGCTGTGCAGCCACCACAAGCCATCGCCCAGCGGCAGCGCTTCGACCTGTTGCAAGACGGCGGAGAACCCGTTACTCACGCAATCGGCCTGGCGCAGCAAACGCGCGCCGCGCCATACAAGTTCTTCGAAGTCATCGGCGGAGACACCAAGGCCGATCATTTGTGCATCCAGCGCCAGTTCCTGCGGTGCCCCTTGCAGCAGTTTCAACAAGGCTTCGGCGGAACTGGCGCGACGCAGGGCCTGGCCCAGGTCGGTTTCTCCGAGGGCACGGGTCAGCAGTTGCAGCAGTCGCAGGTGTTCATCGGATTTGGCGGCAATGCCGATCGCCAGGTAAACGATCTGGCCGTCGCCCCAGTCCACGCCTTCGGGGAATTGCATCAGCCGCACACCGGTGGAAAACACCTGATCGCGGGTTTCCGGCGTACCGTGAGGGATGGCAATACCTTGACCGAGAAAGGTCGAGCCCTGGACTTCCCGGGCCTGCAAACCGGCGAGATAACCCTCGGCTACCAGGCCATCGGTGACCAGATGCCCGGCCAGTAATTGCAAGGCTTCGGACTTATCCACAGCCGACTGGCCCATGGATATCTGCTCTATGGTGAGCTCGAGCATGCTTTCTCCTTTTTGGCGTCTGTGGGCGCCAGGTATTGTTTTGGATGATTCCAGCTTAGGCGCTTCGTCATCATTTTTGGCGGTTTCACGGCAGAACCGGCCAAATGCGCTTATAACGTAGAAAATACGCTTGCTGAAACGTTTAATCTAGAATGATTGGCACGTTACTCGATTATGTCCCATCCTTGAAGTCCAACTTGTCGGAAGCGTTGCGACAATGGTCGTCTGCCCGAATCGGGTAGGATTGGCGAAAATGTCGGGGCAAGCTCGAACAAACAAGGAAATCCCGAGTTGAAACTCAGTGATATCGCACAGTTGGCCGGTGTGTCCGTTACCACCGCCAGTTATGTCATTAATGGCAAGGCCGAGCAGCAACGTATCAGCAGTGCCACCGTCGAGCGCGTTCGTGCGGTCGTCGAACAACATGGCTTCACGCCCAACCCTCAGGCGGCGGGGCTGCGCAGTCGGCACACCCGCACTTTGGGCTTCATTCTGCCGGACCTGGAAAACCCCAGTTACGCAAGAATCGCCAAACTGCTCGAGCAAGGCGCCCGGGCGCGCGGTTATCAATTGCTGATCGCCAGTTCCGACGATGCGCCGGACAGTGAGCGGCAATTGCTGCAACTGTTCCGCGCCCGGCGCTGTGATGCCTTGATCGTCGCCAGTTGCCTGCCGGCCGGAGATGACAGTTATCGTCTGTTGCAGGCCAAAGGCATTCCGATCATCGCCATCGACCGGGTGATGGAGCCTGAGCATTTCTGTTCGGTGATCAGCGATGATCGCGAGGCCAGCCTGCAACTGACCCGCAGCCTGCTCGACCCGCTGCCCAAGCAAATCGCGCTGATCGGTGCCCGCCCCGAGCTGAGCATCAGCCAGGAACGTGCCGCCGGGTTCAAGGAGGCGTTAAGCGGGTTCAAAGGCGACGTGCTGATCGAGCACGGCGAATCGTTCAGCCGTGAGTGCGGCAAGCAGTTGATGGAGGAATTGTTGCAGCGCCTGGGGCATTTGCCGGATGCGCTGGTGACCACGTCTTACGTGCTGCTTCAAGGCGTGTTCGATGCCTTGCACGACTTCCCGCTGAAAACCCGTCCGCTGCGCCTAGGCACCTTCGGCGACACGCAGTTGCTGGACTTCTTGCCGCTGCCGGTCAATGCCATGGCCCAGCAGCATCAGTTGATTGCCGACAAGGCGCTGGCGCTGGCGCTGGCCGCCATCGAGCAGTCCGACTACCAACCCGGCGTGCAAGCCATCGCGCGGACCTTCAAGCAGCGTATTCGCCAGGACTGAACCGTGGAGCTGATTGACAGCCACACTCATCTGGATTTTCCGGACTTCGACGAGGACCGCACGGCGCTGCTCGCCGAAAGCCGCGCCCTCGGGGTACGGCGAATGGTGGTGCTGGGGGTTTATCAGGGCAATTGGCAGCGGGTCTGGGACCTGGTGCAAAGCGATCCCGACCTGCATGCGGCGCTCGGTTTGCACCCGGTGTACCTGGACCAGCATCGCCCTGACGATTTACTCGAACTCGGTGACTGGCTGACCCGCCTGGCGGGTCATCGGCAATTGTGTGCCGTGGGCGAGATCGGTCTGGATTACTTCATCGAAACCCTCGACCGTGAGCGCCAGCAGGCCTTGTTCGACGCGCAACTGCAACTGGCGGTGGACTTCAATCTTCCGGCGCTGATTCATGTGCGGCGCAGCCATGCCGCGGTGATTGCCACGCTCAAACGGTTTCGATTGAAACGCGCGGGCATCATTCATGCCTTCGCCGGCAGCAAGGAAGAGGCGCGCGAATACATCAAGCTCGGTTTCAAACTGGGCCTGGGCGGCGCCGCGACCTGGCCGCAGGCGCTGCGCATGCACCGCGTCCTCGCTGACCTGCCCCTGGAATCAGTGGTGCTGGAAACCGATTCACCGGACATGGCGCCCGCCATGTTTCCCGGTCAACGCAACAGCCCGGCGCACCTGCCGGCGATTTGCTCGGCGCTGGCCGGCATCATGGCGATCAGCCCCGAGCGATTGGCGGCCGCAAGCACGGCCAATGCCTGCGAGTTGTTCAACTGGTAAATCAGCCCTGCACTAAAACCTGTGGGAGCTAGCCTGCTCGCGATAGCGGTGTGTCAGTCGACATCATTACTGACTGACGCACCCCTATCGCGAGCAGGCTCGCTCCCACATTTGATCCTTGTGTGCCGTCAGACCCGGAACGCGCTGATCAATTGTTTGAGTTCCAACACTTGGGCCGACAATGCTCGACTGGCATCCTCGGTCTGGTGCGCCCCTTCGGCGGTACGTTCACCCGCGCGGTTGATCTCGACGATGTTCTGGTCGATGTCGTGGGCCACCGCGGTCTGCTGCTCCACTGCGGCGGCGATCTGTTGGTTCTGGTCGACGATCATGCCGACGGCACCGAGGATGTTTTCCAGCGCCTGCTGGACCTTTTCCGACTGCCCGACGGTGCCATCGGCCACCTGATGGCTGACGCCCATGGCTTTCACCGCCGCGCCGACACCATTCTGGAGCTTGGTGATCATCTGCTCGATTTCTTCGGTCGATTGCTGAGTGCGCTTGGCGAGGGTCCGCACCTCATCGGCCACCACCGCAAAACCACGCCCTTGCTCACCGGCCCGAGCGGCTTCGATCGCGGCGTTGAGCGCCAAGAGGTTGGTCTGCTCGGCGATGCTCTTGATCACTTCCAGCACGCGGCTGATGGATTGACTGTCGCTGGCCAATTGGTTGACCACCCGCACCGACTGATCGATCTCGCTGGCCAGTTGCGCGATGCTGCCCTGCTGGGACGCCACCAGGCCGCGACCGCTGATGGTTTCGTCGTTGACGCTGTGGGCACTGCTGACTGCTGCGGCGGCACTGCGCGCCACCTCAAGGGAGGTGGCAGACATCTGGTTCATGGCCGTGGCGACCTGCTCGATCTGCGAACGCTGCCCCGCCACCGCCTGGTTGCTTTGGGCAGAGACACTTTCGACTTGTCCGGCCTGGCGCTCGACCTCGTTGACGGTCTGGCCTACCCGCTCGATCAGGTCATGGATTTTCTTCACGGTGCCGTTGAACACCTCGCCCAACTCGCCCAACTCATCGCGGCTTTCGGCCCGGAAGGTGACGGTCATGTCGCCCGCTGCAACTTTGTCCAGCGTCGCGCCCAGACGTTTGAGGGTGGTGCGGGTCGAGGCGTAGAAGCCGCCGTAGAGGTAGAAAATCAACACAAACACCACCGACAGCGCCACGGCCTGCAAGACCATATGGGTGCGGTTCTGCTCCAGTCGCTGCTGCAACTGGGTGCCGAGGAATGCCAGGGTGGCTTCGTTGAGTTGGTAGGTCTGGTCCATCAGGCCGGTGACCTGGTCGTAAAAGGCCTGCCATGGCGCATCGAGGGTGTCGGCCATCACCACCTGTTCTTCGAACAGTTCACTGGCCTTTTTCAGCGAGGCCTTGCTGCTCTCGGCCTGGGCGGCCAGGGTGTCACGCGCCGCTTTGCTGGAGCCCAATGCATCATTGAGCTTCAGACCGTATTCGCCCTGGAGCTTTTCGATCTGCGCCAGCAGCTCATCAAATCGGGTGCTCGACGACGAATTCAGAAAACCTTGCCCAAGCGAATAGGAACCCATCGCCCGGCCGTCGCCCAGGATCTGCGTCACAGGCGGAGTGACGTTGGTAATGAGTTCGCTGAGCTGACGCATGTCGCTCTGGGTATCGCGGCTCAGGCCGGCTTGACTGGCGATGATCTGGCTGAAAATCTGCGCGCTGCCGAGCAACTTGCCGATCATCCCACTTTTGCTTTGCAGGGAGTTTTCCGCTTGCTGGGCCTTGAACGCCGCGATCATTTCATCGCGCTTGCCATCGAAAACCGTGATCTGCTCCGGATCAGTGGTCATCGCCGTCAGCCCTTGCAGGCGGGCCAGAACACTTTGCTCCAGAGTGCTGATCTTCGTCTCGACGTTACCGGCCTTGCCGGACTGGCCAAGAGTGACGTTGATTTGCACCAGGTTGTTCAGGGTTTCCAAATCACGCCGCAGGGTCAGGCTGCTGCCGAGCAGGTCGAGGCTTTGCAGCTCGACTTGTGTGCCCTGGAATTCACGATAGGAGTCGCGGACCAGATAGAAGTTGGTCACCAGCATCGGCACGAGGAACAGCACACTGATCAGGCTGAACTTCATGCCGAAGCTCAGGCGATTCATCAGCGCGACGGCGGGATAGAGCAAGCTCTTCACTGGAAGTCTCCCTTTTGATTCTTATTTTTATTGGCAGGCGCGGGTCGACGGCAGATAGCCACTATTCAGCGCTATCCCTGTATAGCTTAAATCGGCTGAGGGTTTTGTAACTTAAGGTTAACGGCAGATCGCCGGACTTGAGATCGATGATCATCTTGTGGCGAGGGAGCCTGCTCCCGCTCGTCTGCGAAGCAGACGCAATGCAGGCGAGCGGGTTTTCCTGACATATTCGCCTGGCCGTTTGAGGGCGCTGCGCGCCCAGCGGGAGCAAGCCCCCTCTCCCACAAAGACGTTCACACAAGACAGCCGTTGGTTTACGGAAGGACCGTCCACAACGCAAAACCTGCATACCAGAGCACCGCCGCGCGCAGCAGCAGTTCCCAGATCCGGTCCAGGCTGTTGATACCGTCCGGTCCGACGACCGGTGCAGGAATTTCGCCAGCCACCAGGCCAACTTTCTCGATCAACTGGGCAGCGCTGATGTTCCAGTTCAGCAGTTCATGCAGCATGACGCGGCTGACCGCGACAAAATTTCCGACCAGCGCGAAACTGGCCGCCAACAGACGCACCGGCACCCAATCAAACGCATGACGCAACTGTGCAGCGCGCTCGACCACAGCAGGGTTCTGCCCGTGCTCTTCAGCCAGCGCCAGCAGCCGGTAGCTCAGTGCGGCGACCGGGCCCAGCACGAAGTACCAGAAAATCACCGCGAAAAAGCTCTGGTATGCCTCCCACAGCAAATGCCCTTCGACCCGCTCAAGCAGTTGCTCGCCGCTATCGGCGCAGATGTCCACGTCGCGCTTCGCCACATGGGCGGCGGCTTGCAGGTCTTCCCGGCGCCAGGCATCGCGAAACGGTCCCAGGCCGGCCAGCAAATCGCCGCGACCCAGACTGTAAATCACCACCAGCAGGTGCACCGGCAATGCCAGCAACCCGTAGGCCACCGGTTCAAGCACCACCAGCAACAAACCCAGCAGCGCCACCGGCAACAACACCAGCACCACCAATACCAGCCATGGCCGATCAATCAGGCGCGGGCTGACTTCAAGCTTGTTCAGTTCACGCACCCAACCGCCGTCACGTTGGACCCGATGGCGCAAGGCCGAGAATTTCTCGATCCAGACGGCCAACAGCAACACCAGAAAACTCATCGTTGTTCCTCTTGTTCCAAAGCGGCTTTTGCCAAGGCGGCGCGGTAGCGTGCCCAGTCGAACGCGGGTCCCGGATCCGTCTTGCGCCCCGGTGCGATGTCGCTATGCCCGCAGATGCGTTGCGCCGTGATCGCCGTAAATGTGCTTTGCAGTTGTCGGGTCAGAGTCGTCAACGCCTGATACTGGGCGTCCTCGAACGGAAGATCATCCGTGCCCTCAAGTTCGATGCCCACAGAAAAATCGTTGCAGGTCTCCCGCCCCTCGAAACTCGAGACACCGGCGTGCCAGGCGCGCTCAAGACAAGAGACAAACTGAGTGACGGTGCCGTCACGTTCGATCAGAAAGTGCGCAGACACCCGCAGGTCAGCAATACCTGCAAAATAGGGATGCTCCGTGACATCCAGACGATTCTGGAAAAATTCCTGCACCTTGCCGGTGGCGAACTGCGCTGGCGGCAGGCTGATGTTGTGGATCACCAGCAAGGAAATTTCGCCCGAGGGGCGCGCATTGAAGTTGGGCGAGCGGCATACACGCACGCCCTGACACCAACCGCTCGCGGGGTCCAACTGCATACAGGTTCCTTCAACGACGACTGTGTTGGCGCCCAGTATGCCGCGATAGGCCCTCGGGGCGCGATCACTTGCCGCGATTGAGACGCCGCAGATTGCCCAGCACCGACTCCAGGGCCCGGTCGAACAGCAAGGTATCGTCCAGCGCCCGCACCGCGCCACGGCGAAATTCCAGGGCCAGGCCGGTGCGGCTGCGCTCCAGCACTTTCATTCCCGTGCGGTCGACAAAGATGTATTTGCCGGTGGAATCGATGATCGCTGCCAGCTTGCAACGCAGGGTGTTTTCATCGTCTTCCTGAAACTCGACCCAGCAGCCCGGACGCAGTTGATCGACCTGAAGCAAACCGGCATCGTCCGCCGGCAACCGCACAGACACCACATCGGCCAGGCCTTCGTCCGCCGTGTGCAGCACGATTTGCTGCAGCACTTCGACCATAACCGGCGGGTCGACGGGTTGTTCAGCCGCCTGACCCGGGCGCTCGAACCGTTGCACGTGCAAGGTTTCCAGCTCACTGAAAAACTCACTGGTGGCGAACGGATCGAACGCCGAGCTGCTCAATCCGTCGCGCAAGGCCTTCAGCAGCCCGGGCACCAGCGCCAACAAACGCAGGCCGGCATCGGGCTCGTCATGGCGCTGCACGCTCCAGATCAATTGCTCCATAGTCTGCACATCGGCCTGCCATTGCGCCGACGCATCACCATGTTTGAGGCAGGTCAACAACAGCACTTTGCTCCAGGCCTCCTGCACGAAGACCACCACAGCCTGGGGCAGCACTTTGCCCAATAACGCCTGATTCAGCGCCTGCTCGACACGCTGGCGAGCCAGTTCGGTCCTGGCGCGGCCTTCCTCGGCGTCACGGGTACGCTGTTCCAGGAGTTCGCTGCGGCGGCGCTCATCACTGGTGAAGGCGAGAAAATCCGCCAGCAATTCGGAAAAGATCGCCGGATCGTCAACAAAGTCGTTCAACAGGCGCTGGACCACTTGCTCGATGCGCAGGTACAGGCTGTCACGCTCGTGGTCATCGCACTCGCCCCAGCCCATCGCGGCGGCAGCGATTTCGTTGAGCAGACGCCGGGCCGGGTGGCTGGCCCGGCTGAAGAAGCTCTTGTCGAGCACCGCCACTTTGAGCATGGGAATCTGCAACCGACCAATCAGCGCCTTGAGGGAGTCAGGCAGGTTGCGGTCATCAAGGATGCATTCGAAGAGCATGGCGATCAGGTTGATCACGTCTTCGTCAGCCACGCCGACCACGCGCGACTTGCCGCTTTTGACGCTGACCCGGGTTAGCAGCTGTTCGAGCTGGTTACGCAGATCGAAGTCGTCCTGGGTCGCCAGCGCCGGCACGTATTGCTGCAAGTGCGAGAGCAGGCGCAACAGGTCTCGGGTGGAAATGGGCTGTGTCTGGGCACTGGCTTCGAGGGTCGGCGCGACACTGCCGCGCACGTGTAGCAGCAGCTCCTGCAACGCGGCAAAGACTTCCTGCACGCCATCGTCGACCGGTGTATGGCCCGAGTGGATGCCGACTTCGATCGGTTCGGCATAGGCGCTGGCGGCGGCATGATCGCTGGCTCGCCGCGTGGGAGCGGGCTTGAGGTCGGGCAACACGCCGGTCGCGATGAGCAGTTGATTGGCTTCGGCGTACAGCTGATCAGTGCTGCTGAGCACGTAGCGATCGAATAGTTTGAGAATGATCAGCTTGACCTTGATCTCCACCCCCAGGTTGCGCCAAGCCTGCAAGAAATACTCGCAGAGCCGCGCAGGCCCCAGCGGGTTGTGCTCATCGTCCAGCGCCTTGCCCAGCAAAGCACTGAGTCGGGCTGTCAGTTGGTCAAGAGCGAACCCGTCGCGGTTCAGCACTTTGCTGACCATGGCGTCCACCGCGACGCTGCGTTCCAGATCGTCATTGGGCAATGCATCGGGTTCAAACGCCAATGCCTGAGGCAAGGCCGCCTGTGCGCTGTCGTGCTGCGAGAGACTGACGAACGCCTCGAAGAAGTGTTCGAGAAAACCGCGTTCGATGCTTTTTCGCTTGAGTCGCAAGTCGCGCATGGCTTCGAAAAAGAGGTTCTGCTCGACATCGCTGCGGGCCCGATCAGCCATTTCGAACAGCGTGTCGTCGGCGTTATCAAACAGCTCCTGCAAGCCATGCCTGAGCTGTTGAGTGGCCTTGTCGCGAACCTGAAGCAGAATCACAGGCAGGCGGGCGAGCGGCGATTGCGTCGCCTGACCGGTAGCCGCCTTGTGCAAAGGCACTACATTCCCGTCGTTGTGCATCCAAGCCTCCTGAAACGGTGATTCTGCGAATAGTCGTAAATCCAAACGAACGTCAAAGCCATGACGTCAAAAGCAAGGCGGATTATCTTGCAAAAGCGCTCCCATGTACCAGCAGACTCTGTGCTACGTATCAAAATAGACGCATAGGAAAGACGTTGACTTAGTGCCGATGATTCAAGGGAATCGACCAAATGCAGGTTTGCAGGTGAGGGGAACGCCTCTGATGCCTTGGGTTGCCTCGCGCCATGGCCCTATAATCGGGCCACTTTGTTTGTGGAGCCCGTTATGCCGAATCTACGTCTCGCCGATTTGACCGCCGAAATCGAAGCCAACGTGCGCCGTGCGTTGCTCGAAGACATCGGCAGCGGCGACATCACCGCACAGCTGATCCCGGCCGAACGCCTGGCAAAAGCCACCATCATCACCCGCGATGCCGCGGTCATTGCCGGCACCGCATGGGTCGATGCCGTTTTCCGGCAACTCGATCCACGGGTCGCGGTGCACTGGCAGGTGCGTGACGGCGAACGGGTGAAACCCAATCAGGCGCTGTTTCACCTCGAGGGCCCGGCACGCTCGCTGCTGACCGGCGAACGCTGCGCACTGAATTTCCTGCAATTGCTCTCGGGCGTGGCCACGCGCGCGCAATACCTGGCGGATTTTGTCGCCGAGACCCAGGTGAAGCTGCTCGACACCCGTAAAACTCTGCCAGGGCTGCGTCTGGCGCAGAAGTACGCCGTGACCTGCGGCGGTTGCCACAACCACCGCATCGGCCTGTACGACGCCTTCCTGATCAAGGAAAACCACATCGCCGCCTGCGGTGGCATTCCTGAGGCCATCAACGCCGCGCACAAGATCGCCCCGGGCAAGCCGGTCGAGATTGAAGTGGAAAGCCTGGCGGAATTGAAAGAAGCCCTGGCGGCGGGTGCCGACATCATCATGCTCGATGAGTTGAGCCTGGATGACATGCGTGAAGCCGTGCGCCTGAACGCGGGCAAGGCGAAACTGGAAGCCAGCGGTGGTATCAACGAAAACACGCTGCTGCCGATCGCCGAAACCGGGGTGGATTACATTTCGATTGGTGCGATGACCAAGGATGTGAAGGCTGTCGACCTGTCGATGCGCTTAAGCCTCTAAAACGCAGCCTCGAGCGGCAAGCTCCAAGTTTCAAGCAGTTTTGCTTTTACTTGCAGCTTACCGCTTGAAGCCTGAAGCCTGAAGCTGCTCTCAAACCACCAGATTGTTCATCTCGCAGTACTCTTCCCACTCGACGCCCAACACCTCGGCCGCCTCCTTGTGCAGCACCAGGCGCGCAGCCTCGAACTCTTCAGGGGTCGAGGTGTACTTGAGCGTCAGTTCCCATGGCTGCAAGCCCTGGGACTCCGCCTCATCCTCGAACGCCCACTGGATCTGGTCTTTCTGATCGTCGGCGGGCAGGTCCTTGATCTCTTCCGCTAGCTGGGGTGATTCAAGCAGGTACTTTTTAAGCGCTTCTTCGTGTCTGGCTTCTTGGGTCAATTCTTTAACGGTCATGGCGTTCTCGCTGATCTGGGGAATGGAAGATGGATCTGGATCATCAAGGATCTCTCTGACGCAAAAAACCGTGTGAAGCCCGGTTTGTCTGGCCTTCAGAACCATTCGGGGATCATCTGAAAACTGCAGAAGTGGTACGTGTGCAACGTCCGAATATAGGACGTTTGGTCGACGATTTATATGGACTTTTACATCAAATCTACAAAAAAACCGTTGATCGGCCTTTCTGAAAATTTTCCTTCGCTACCCAGGAACAACGTTCAAAAGGTAAAGTCATAGCGATGTGCCAGCTAGGCACTTCACAAGGAACCGGTGATGCGCAATTTTCCCAAGCTTCCATCTACCCTGTTTGCAACCGGCATGGCTGCCCTTCTTCTCGGTAGCCTGGCAATGCCCGATTCGGCTCAAGCCGGTCTGGAGTACAAATTCGACAGCGCAAACTCTTCCGATAAATTTTTGGTTTTCCACAACTATTACGGCACAGACGTGATGGTCAAATCAGGCCTCAGTATCGAAGACGTGGAAAAATTACAAAGAATGGTTAAAACCGATACGGCAGATCTTGAAGAGCTGAAGAAAACCGTCAGTACACAGGCGCGGCTCATCGAAGAGTTGAAAAAGAACACGGTGTCCGGTTCGAGTTCGACTGCCAGCGAAGTGGATAAACTCAAGCGCACCGTCAGTGATCAGGACACGGCGCTGAAAAACCTCGCCAAGGCCATGGACGAGTTCAAACGCAACAGTGGTTCGAGCTCCAGTTCCAGCGCCAGCGAAGTGAACGACCTGAAACGCACGGTCAGCGAACAGAACACCGGTTTGGTCAACCTTGCCAAGGCCGTGGACGAGCTCAAACGTAACAGCAGCTCGAATTCCAGCTCCAGTTCCAGCGAAGTCAACGACCTCAAGCGGACGGTCAGCGAACAGGACAACGGACTGAAAAAGCTCGCCAGTCAGATGGACGACCTCAAGCGCAGCAGCAGCTCGAATTCCAGCTCAAGCGCAAGCTCTAGCTCAAGCGAAGTGAGTGATCTGAAACGCGCGGTGAGCGAACAGGAAAACGGTCTGAAAAAGCTCGCCAGTCAGATGGACGATCTGAAGCGCAGCAGCGGCGGCTCGAACTCCAGTTCAAGCTCCAGCGAAGTGAACGACCTCAAGCGTACCGTCAATGAACAGGAAAACGACTTGAAAAGGCTTGCCAGCCAGGTGGAAGACCTCAAGCGCAGCGCCGGATCGAGTTCCAGCTCGAGCTCCAGCGACCTGTCCAGCCTTAAGCGGGAAGTCAGCGATCAGGACAACCAACTGGATCAGCTGAAACGCACCGTGGAAGATTTGAGCAGAAAGGTGAAATAACAGGGGGAATGGTGCCCGAGACAGGAATCGAACCTGCGACCTTCGCGTTACGAGTGCGCTGCTCTACCGGCTGAGCTACACGGGCGGTGGGCTAAACCTAGCACCGGGTTCGAAAGCCAGCAACTTCACACCCTGTTTCACAGACAAAAAAATGCCCCGCAGCTTTCACTGCGGGGCATTTTTATAACGTTGAAGCAATCAAGCGGGGGTGATTAAACGCCCGAAGCCTTGGCCGCTGCTACGTCTTTGATGGACAGTTTGATACGGCCGCGGTTGTCCACGTCCAGTACCAGTACTTCCACTTCCTGGCCTTCTTTCAGGATGTCGGTCACTTTCTCAACGCGAGCGTCACTCAGCATCGAGATGTGTACCAGACCGTCCTTGCCAGGCAGGATGTTGACGAATGCGCCGAAGTCGACGATGCGCTCAACCTTACCAACGTAGATCTTGCCGATTTCAGCTTCTGCGGTGATGCCCAGAACGCGCTGACGTGCTGCTTCAGCCGCTTCCTTGGTTTCGCCGAAGATCTTGATCGAGCCGTCGTCTTCGATGTCGATCGAAGCCTTGGTCTCTTCACAGATCGCACGAATGGTCGCGCCGCCTTTACCGATGACATCACGGATTTTGTCGGTGTCGATTTTCATCGCGATCATGGTCGGAGCATTTTCCGACAGTTCGGTGCGGGACTGACCAATGATCTGGTTCATCTGACCGAGGATGTTCAGGCGCGCTTCCAGGGCTTGGCCCAGAGCGATTTCCATGATTTCTTCGGTGATGCCTTTGATCTTGATGTCCATCTGCAGCGCGGTAACACCTTTGGCGGTACCGGCTACTTTGAAGTCCATGTCGCCCAGGTGGTCTTCGTCACCCAGGATGTCGGTCAGGACGGCGAACTTCTCGCCTTCTTTAACCAGACCCATCGCGATACCGGCAACCGGTGCCTTCATCGGAACGCCGGCGTCCATCAGAGCCAGGGAAGCGCCGCAAACGGAAGCCATCGAGCTCGAACCGTTGGATTCGGTGATTTCCGACACAACACGAATGGTGTATGGGAACACATCGGCAGCAGGCAGCATGGCTGCAATCGAACGACGGGCCAGACGGCCGTGACCGATTTCGCGACGACCAGCGCCACCCATGCGACCACACTCACCTACCGAGAACGGAGGGAAGTTGTAGTGCAGCATGAACGGGTCTTTTTTCTCGCCTTCCAGGGTGTCCAGCAGCTGTGCGTCACGGGCGGTGCCCAGTGTTGCAACAACCAGCGCCTGGGTTTCGCCACGGGTGAACAGCGCCGAACCGTGAGTCTTTGGCAGAACACCGACTTCGATGTTCAAAGGACGTACGGTCTTGGTGTCGCGACCGTCGATACGTGGCTTGCCGTTTACGATGTTTTCGCGAACGGTGCGGTATTCGATTTCGCCGAAAGCGGCTTTGACTTCGCTGGACGAAGGCTGGCCTTCTTCACCGGACAGCTTGGCAACCACCTGGTCTTTCAGCTCACCCAGGCGAGCGTAACGGTCGGCCTTGATGGTGATGGTGTAAGCCTGGGAGATCGCGTCGCCGAACTCGGCACGGATAGCGCCCAGCAGAGCAGTGGCTTCTGGCTGTGGAGCCCAGGTCCAGGTCGGCTTGGCAGCTTCGGCGGCCAGTTCCTTGACGGCGTTGATCACCACCTGGAACTCGTCGTGAGCAAACAGTACCGCGCCCAGCATCTGGTCTTCGGTCAGCTCTTTGGCTTCCGATTCAACCATCAATACGGCTTCCGAAGTACCGGCAACGACCATGTCCAGGCTCGAAGCTTTCTGTTGTTCGTAAGTCGGGTTCAGCAGGTAGCCAGTGCTTTCGTGGAACGCCACGCGGGCAGCGCCGATCGGGCCATCGAAAGGAATACCGGAGATAGCCAACGCAGCCGAGGTACCGATCATCGCAGCGATGTCCGGATCGGTTTTCTTGCTGGTGGAAACGACGGTGCAGACAACCTGCACTTCGTTCATGAAGCCTTCTGGGAACAGCGGACGGATCGGACGGTCGATCAGTCGGGAAGTCAGGGTTTCTTTCTCGGAAGGACGGCCTTCACGCTTGAAGAAACCGCCAGGGATCTTACCGGCAGCGTAAGTCTTTTCCTGGTAGTGAACAGACAGAGGGAAGAAGCCCTTGCCTGGATCGGCTTGCTTGGCGCCGACCACAGTCACCAACACGCTGACGTCGTCGTCAACGGTGACCAATACTGCGCCGGAGGCCTGACGGGCGATACGGCCAGTCTCGAGGGTAACGGTCGACTGACCGAACTGGAATTTTTTGATTACCGGGTTCACGGTGTCCTACCTTCTTTTGTGGCTCTTGGGGAACTTGTCTTCTTGCGAAATTCTTGGGCAATGTCGGGAATCGGCCCAACGCCTGTCCAGGGTAAAACGACTATCCAGATAAAACTTGAGGCTGGGAGCCTGCCATGTGCCAGCGGGAAACCCACTGGCGCACGACAGACAACCAACCTCTAGCGCAATCGCTTATTAGCGACGCAGACCCAGGCGACCAATCAGAGCCTGATAACGACCCAGATCCTTGCCTTTCAGGTAGTCCAGCAGCTTACGACGCTGGTTAACCATGCGGATCAGACCACGACGGGAGTGGTGATCTTTACCGTTGGCCTTGAAGTGACCTTGCAGCTTGTTGATGTTGTGGGTCAGCAGTGCAACTTGCACTTCTGGCGAACCAGTGTCACCAACAGCTTGCTGGTAGTCAGCTACGATTTGAGCTTTTTCTTGAACGTCGAGAGCCATGAGGCAATCCTTTTATCAGGAAACTGTTTCAAAGAAACAGCTTCAACAGGCCAGGGACAAATCCCTGTATCTAAAAATGAGTAGTGACCGTGCCTGTTAACAGCCACCCTCGTCCGGTCATTCTGACCGAATCAGTCGACGTGGCGCGATGCGCCCGTCTTCGCTCACTTCACCGATACCGATGAAGCGACCGTTGTGATCCTGTACCCGTACCATGCCGAACTTCGGTGCATCCGGGGCTCGTACCGGTTGGCCGTTAAGCCAGTAGAACGAACTGTGCTCCGAGAACTGCAACAGTGGCCAATCCAGAAGGCCGCTGTCCGATGGCATCAGGAAGCGGTCGACCGCTTCGTTGCCGCCTTCGGCATGTACCGCTTCCAACTCTTCAAGCGTGACCGTCTGCGCCAGCGTGAAAGGCCCGGCCTGGGTACGTCGCAATTCAGCCACGTAAGCGCCACAACCGAGTTGCTCACCGATATCCTCCACCAGGGTGCGAATATAGGTGCCTTTGCTGCAATCCACCGCAAGCCGCGCAGTATCACCTTCAAAGGCCAGCAATTCCAAGCGCGCAATAGTAACAGAACGCGGTTCACGCTCCACTACTTCGCCTGCACGGGCCAGCTTGTACAGCGGCTGGCCATCACGCTTGAGCGCCGAGTACATCGGCGGTATCTGACTGATTTGCCCGCGAAAATTCGGCAGAACAGCTTCGACATCTGCGCGACCAACGGTCACCGGACGCTCCTGCAAAACTTCACCCTCGGCATCGGCCGTGGTGGTGGTCTTGCCCAGTTGCGCCAGGGTTTCGTAACCCTTGTCGGAATCGAGCAGGTACTGCGAGAACTTGGTGGCCTCACCGAAGCACAACGGCAACACGCCGGTGGCCAGCGGATCGAGACTGCCTGTGTGACCGGCTTTCTCGGCGTTCAGCAGCCAGCGAACCTTCTGCAACGCGGCGTTGGAGGTGAACCCCAATGGCTTGTCGAGCAGAATGATACCGCTGACGTTACGACGGATACGTTTGACCTGAGCCACCGATTACTCCTTGGCGTCTTCGGGTTCAGCCGCTACCGGGTGCTGATTGTCTTCAGCCACCGCACGCTCGATCAGGGCCGACAGGTGCGCGCCACGCACGACGCTTTCGTCGTAGTGGAAGTGCAACTGCGGAACGCTGCGCAACTTCATTTCACGAGCCAACTGCATGCGCAGGAAACCGGCGGCTGAGTTGAGCACCTTGATGCTTTGCGCGATGTCTTCGGCGTTGTCCTGGCCCATCACGGTGATGAAGATCTTGGCGTGACCGACGTCACGGCTGACTTCAACAGCGGTAATGGTGACCAGACCGACGCGCGGGTCTTTGACTTCACGACGGATCAGCTGTGCCAGCTCACGCTGCATCTGATCGCCGATACGTTGGGTACGGCTGTATTCTTTTGCCATGTCTTGTTACCTGTTACTGCCCCACGGTGAAACCCGAGGGGTCTGAAAGCGGCAAACGCCCGGCCTGACAAAAGCCAGACCGGGCGTTGCGTTTAGAGTCCTGACGCGGTGCCGCGCATTTGCATGCGGCGGCTTGGCGTGGCCCTTGAAGTGCGCGAGTTAGAGGCTGCGAGCAACCTGAACCTTCTCGAAGACTTCGATCTTGTCACCGACTTTGACGTCGTTGTAGCTCTTCACGCCGATACCGCATTCCATGCCGGCACGTACTTCGGAAGCGTCATCCTTGAAGCGGCGCAGGGATTCCAGCTCGCCTTCGAAGATAACGATGTCTTCACGCAGTACACGGATTGGACGGTTACGGTGAACAACACCTTCGATAACCATGCAACCGGCGATCGCGCCAAACTTCGGCGAACGGAACACGTCACGCACTTCAGCGGTACCCAGGATGTTCTCGCGAACATCGCTGCCCAGCATACCGGTGAGGGCTTTCTTGACGTCTTCGATGATGTCGTAGATCACGTTGTAGTAACGCATATCCAGACCTTCCTGTTCGACGATCTTGCGAGCGCCAGCATCGGCACGCACGTTGAAGCCAAACAGTACAGCGTTGGAGGCCAGTGCCAGGTTAGCGTCGGACTCGGTGATACCACCGACGCCGCCACCGACAACACGCACTTGCACTTCGTCGTTACCCAGGCCGTTCAAGGCACCGTTCAACGCTTCCAGCGAACCACGGACGTCGGATTTGAGGACGATGTTGAGCGTCTTCTTCTCTGCCTGACCCATGTTTTCGAAGATGTTTTCCAGCTTGCCGGCGTGAGCGCGAGCCAGTTTGACTTCACGGAACTTGCCTTGACGGAACAGAGCCACTTCACGGGCTTTCTTCTCGTCCGACAGCACGCTCATCTCATCGCCAGCGTCCGGGGTACCGTCCAGGCCGAGGATCTCGACAGGGATGGAAGGACCGGCTTCTTTGATCGGCTTGCCGTTCTCGTCGAGCATGGCGCGTACACGGCCATAGTTCGAACCGACCAGGACCATGTCGCCTTGGCGCAGGGTACCGTCTTGAACCAGAACGGTTGCAACCGGGCCACGACCCTTGTCGAGACGCGATTCAACCACCACACCACGGCCAGGAGCCGAAGGCGTCGCTTTCAGTTCCAGAACTTCGGCTTGCAGCAGAACAGCTTCGAGCAACTCGTCCACGCCAGTACCGACTTTCGCCGAAACCGATACGAACGGAGTGTCGCCGCCCCACTCTTCCGAAGTCACGCCGTGAACCGACAGCTCGCTACGGATGCGATCGAGATCAGCGCCCGGCTTGTCGATTTTGTTCACTGCAACAACCAGTGGAACACCGGCAGCCTTGGCGTGCTGGACCGCTTCAATGGTCTGCGGCATTACGCCGTCGTCCGCTGCAACCACCAGGATCACGATGTCAGTCGCCTTGGCACCACGGGCACGCATTGCGGTAAACGCGGCGTGACCCGGGGTATCGAGGAAAGTGACCATGCCGCGATCAGTTTCAACGTGGTACGCACCGATGTGCTGGGTGATACCGCCGGCTTCGCCTGCAGCTACCTTGGCACGACGGATATAGTCGAGCAGCGACGTCTTACCGTGGTCAACGTGGCCCATTACGGTCACGACTGGCGCACGGGAGAACGTCTCACCTTCAAACTTCAGGGACTCGGCCAGGGAATCTTCCAGGGCGGTGTCGCTGACCAGGGTCACTTTGTGGCCCAGTTCTTCGGCTACCAGTTGAGCAGTTTCCTGATCAAGCACCTGGTTGATGGTCGCTGGCGTACCCAGTTTGAACATGAACTTGATGATTTCAGCAGCCTTGACCGACATCTGATTGGCGAGATCGCCAACAGTGATGGTCTCGCCGATCTGCACATCACGCACGACAGGGCCGGTTGGGCTCTGGAAACCGTGGGCGTTGCGTTTCTTCAGCTTGGCCTTGCCGCGACCACCACGACGGAAGCCATCGCTTTCTTCGTCGGTAGTACGTGGGGCAACGCGTGGAGCAGGCGCTTTCTCTTTAACCGAAGCACGATGCGGAGCGTTTTTGCGCTCACCATCGCCACTGCCACGACGATTGTTATCGTCGGCGCGTGGTTTGTCCGGACGGCGCTGTTCGTTCTGCTTGTTGCGAACGTCAGCAGACGGTGCTGGAGCAGCGGCTACAACCGGCGCGCTTTCGCGTACTGGCTCGGCAACTGCAGCAGGGGCTGCAACGGCGTCGTTAGTAGCGGATTGCGCAGCAGCAGGCTGGCGACGCGCTTCTTCTTCGGCGCGACGCTTGGCTTCTTCTTCAGCCTTCTGACGAGCAGCATTTTCTACTGCGCGACGTTCTTCCAGTTCGCGTTTGCGCTCGGCTTCAATTTCTTCCGGGCTGCGCTGTACGAAGACTTTCTTCTTGCGTACTTCAACGCTGATGCTTTTGCTGCCAGCAACACGCAGGGTGCTGGTGGTTTTGCGCTGCAGTGTGATCTTGCGCGGTTCTTCCACTTTCGCCTTGTGGCTGCTCTTCAAGTGAGTCAGCAAAGACTGCTTCTCACTATCGCTCACACCTTCATCGGCGGCGGTGTGCGGCAGACCTGCCTCACGCATCTGCTGCAACAGGCGCTCTACCGGTGTTTTGACCTCATCGGCCAGTTGTTTCACCGTGACTTGCGTCATGCACTTCTCTCCTCAGGCCGCGCCTAATTACTCGAACCAGTGGGCTCGGGCGGCCATGATCAACTTGCCGGCACGATCATCGTCAATGCCGTCGATGTCGAGCAGGTCGTCAATAGACTGCTCGGCCAGGTCTTCGCGGGTAATTACGCCGCGCACCGCCAGTTCCATCGCCAGATCCTTGTCCATACCCTCAAGCGAGAGCAGGTCTTCGGCCGGATGGGCGTCTGCCAGCTTTTCCTCAGTAGCGATGGCTTTGGTCAACAAACGATCCTTGGCGCGAGCGCGAAGCTCGTTGACGGTTTCTTCGTCAAAGCCTTCGATGTTGAGCATTTCTTCCAACGGTACGTAGGCAATCTCTTCCAGGCTGGTGAAGCCTTCATCTACCAGCACCTGTGCAAGGTCTTCGTCGACTTCCAGCTCGTCGATGAAGTTGCGCAGGATGTCGCCGGTTTCTGCTTGCTGCTTAGCCTGGATGTCCGATTCGGTCATCACGTTCAGGGTCCAGCCAGTCAACTGGCTAGCCAGACGCACGTTCTGACCACCGCGACCGATGGCCTGAGCCAGATTGTCTGCGCCAACGGCGATGTCCATTGCATGGGCATCTTCGTCAACGATAATTGCCGCAACCTCAGCCGGGGACATGGCGTTGATTACGAACTGAGCCGGGTTGTCATCCCACAGGACGATATCCACACGCTCACCGCCCAACTCACCCGACACTGCCTGGACGCGCGAACCGCGCATACCGATGCAAGCGCCCTGCGGGTCGATGCGTTTGTCTTTCGAGCGGACCGCGATCTTGGCACGCGAACCCGGGTCACGGGAGGCTGCCATTACTTCGATCAGGCCTTCAGCGATTTCCGGCACTTCGATGCGGAACAACTCGATCAGCATTTCCGGCGCGGTACGCGACAGGATCAGCTGCGGGCCGCGGTTCTCGGTGCGGATTTCCTTGAGAAGCGCACGCAAGCGCACGCCAACCCGGAAGGTTTCGCGAGAGATGATGTCTTCACGAGCCAGCAACGCTTCAGCGTTGTTGCCCAGGTCGACGATCACGTTGTCGCGGGTCACTTTCTTCACGGTGCCGGAGATGATTTCCCCCAGGCGCTCGCGATAAGCGTCAACGACTTGAGCACGCTCGGCTTCGCGAACTTTCTGCACGATGACTTGCTTGGCAGTCTGTGCAGCAATGCGGCCGAACTCGATGGATTCGATTTTCTCTTCGACTACATCACCCACCTGGGCGCCCGGGTGCGTTTCGGCAACCTTGCTCGGCCAGGTTTCGATGGCCGGATCATCCAGGTCTGCTTCTTCGACGACCGTCCAGCGACGGAATGTCTCGTAAGCACCGGTGTGGCGATTGATTTCCACACGCAGATCGACTTCGTCCTCGAAACGCTTTTTGGTAGCAGTGGCCAGGGCCAGCTCCAGCGCTTCAAAAATTACGTTTGCCGGTACGCCCTTTTCATTGGATACCGACTCAACAACCAGCAGTACTTCTTTGCTCATCGTACGCCTCGCCTTTCGCAAGCCATTGGATCCGCGGGATCCGCGTCTCAGTCAAAACTGGGAATAATGTTGGCCTTGTCGATCATATCGATCGGCAACAGGAACTCATGGTCTTCTACCTGCACCACGACGTCCTGCTCTTCTACACCGCGCAGAAGGCCCTGAAAGTTGCGTCGTCCTTCAAAAGGCGAGCGCAGCTTGATCTTCACTTGTTCACCGGCAAATTTTGCAAACTGCTCAATAGTGAACAGTGGGCGTTCCATGCCAGGCGAGGAAACTTCAAGGGTGTATTCAACGGCGATTGGATCTTCAACATCCAGGACACCGCTGATCTGACGGCTGACGATGGCACAATCGTCCACCAGCACACCGCCCTCTTTATCAATATAAACGCGCAACATTGAGTGGCGACCTTGAGCCGAAAACTCAATACCCCAGCATTCATAGCCCAGGGCCACGACCACCGGGGCCAACAAGGCCTGCAACTCTTCTAGCTTGCTCGACACCTGAACCCCCTCGTGCATGTATGTGCATGCTATGCAAAATAAAAAAATGGGCGAAACGCCCATCCTTGAAACGCCGTCGAACAGCGGCGTAGAAAGTGTCCAGCTAACAAAAAGCCCCTTAAAAGGGGCTCCTTAAACTGGTTGCGGGGGCCGGATTTGAACCGACGACCTTCGGGTTATGAGCCCGACGAGCTACCAGACTGCTCCACCCCGCGACAAAGCTGGGGCGGAAGTATACGACCGATCCTTGACAGGGTCAATGTAACCTTCCACCTACAAGAAAGCCCGCAACAGCGGGCTCTCCTGATAATTGGTACCGAGAAGGGGACTCGAACCCCTACACCCTATGGGCACAACCACCTCAAGGTTGCGTGTCTACCAATTCCACCACCTCGGCAATACTACGTTTGAAACCCTTCTTACTTTTGCTCTTGAGCTGGAGGCACGTCAGTCGCTGGAGTAGCCGACTTTTGCTCTTGAAGCACCGGTACATCATCAGAAGCCGGTTGTTGCTTTGGAACTTCCAACACTGCCGGGTTTGGCAAACCTACTTGAGTCAGCTGCTGAGCTTTCTCTTTAGCAAAGTAACCTAACCCTAAGCTGGTTATGAAGAAACCGGCGGCAAGTATAGCAGTAAACTTACTAAGAAAGGTAGAGGAACCTTGGCTTCCGAACACAGTATTTGAAGCACCTGCTCCGAAAGACGCGCCAGCATCCGCACCTTTACCCTGCTGCAGCAATACCAGAGCAACTACGCCCAATGCACCCAGCAGATGAAAAACGACTACGACTGTTTCCAGCATTTTTTCAGTTTCCCGCGGCGCGACAAATCGCACCGAACTCATCTGCATTCAGGGAAGCTCCACCAATGAGCCCCCCATCGATATCCGGCATGCCGAACAGTTCGACCGCATTGGCCGCCTTCACGCTGCCGCCGTATAGAAGCCGCACACCTTGTGCGACCTCAGAATTCTCTGCCGCCAACTGAGCGCGAATGGCTGCATGCACATCCTGCGCTTGTTGCGGCGAAGCAGTCAGCCCAGTGCCAATGGCCCAGACTGGCTCGTAAGCAATTACTGCATTTGCAAAGGCACCTACACCCAGCTCCTCTATGATACTGCCTAGCTGACGCCCGACAACATCTAGAGTTTTACCGGCTTCGCGCTGCTCAAGGGTTTCCCCTATGCACAACACCGGGATCAAGCCACATGCCTGCGCCGCTGCGAACTTGCGAATCAGCACACCGTCCTGCTCGCCCATAATCTGGCGGCGTTCGGAATGCCCGACAAGAACCAGGGAACAACCTGCATCCACCAATTGACTCGGCGCGATTTCACCGGTCAGTGCACCTTGCATGGCTTCCACCGCAGAGTTCTGCGCGCCGACCGAAATCGACTTGCCGTTCAAGCCATCAATCACTTGATTGATATGCAAGTAAGGCGGGAATACCGCTACATCAACACCGCTCGGCAAGGCCAGATGACGAAGGCCATTGATCAGCTCAGCGACGCTGGCGCGGGTACCGTGCATCTTCCAGTTACCAGCTACCATAGGGCGACGCATGCTGTACCTCGTCGGTCAAAGTGGGCGCAGATGTTACCCAACACAATCATGGCTGGCAAGCCGAATTCAGGCAGAAACTTCAGTAACCAGTTTTGCCAGCTCTTCGGCGTAGCCACGGACCTGTGTTTCGTCCTCGCCTTCAACCATCACCCGCACCAACGGCTCCGTCCCGGACTTGCGCAACAACACGCGCCCGCGGCCGGCCATAGCCTGGGTAACACGGTCGCTGGCTTCCTTGACCGCCGGATGGTCGAGCGGACTCGCGCCCCCGCCGAACCGGACATTGATCAGCACCTGAGGGCACTTGCGCAGCGCCTGACGGGCCTGAGCAAGTCCTTCCGAGCGCGTTTTCAGCGCCATCAGCACCTGCAACGCCGCGATGATCGCATCACCTGTGGTGGTGTGATTGAAGCAGACGATATGACCCGAGTTCTCACCGCCTACCAACCAGTTACGCTCCAGCAAGTCAGCGATCACATAACGGTCGCCAACGTTGGCACGCACGAAAGGAATCGACAGATCCGCCAGGGCCAATTCGAGCCCAAGGTTACTCATCAATGTACCAACCACGCCGCCTTGCAGCTTGTCGCGCTCATGCAGATCGCGGGCGATGATGTACAGCAACTCGTCACCATCTACGATGGCGCCTGTGTGGTCGACCATCAAGACGCGATCACCGTCACCGTCAAAGGCAATACCCAGATCGGCGTGTTCGGCCAATACCGCAGCCTGCAACTGCCCCATATGGGTCGAACCGCAATTGTCATTGATGTTCAAGCCGTTTGGCTGAGCAGAAAGCACAACGACTTCGGCACCCAACTCGCGGAACACGCTAGGTGCAACCTTATAGGTCGCGCCGTGAGCGCAGTCGATCACGATTTTCAGGCCGGCGAAGTTGGTACCGGTCGGCACGCTGCTCTTGCAGAATTCGATATAGCGGCCAGAGGCATCGTTGATTCGCGAAACTTTGCCGATCTTGCTCGACTCAACCACGGTCATCGGGGTGTCGAGCAACTCTTCGATCATCAGTTCGACTTCATCCGGCAGTTTGGTGCCCTTTCCGGAGAAGAACTTGATGCCGTTGTCATCATGAGGATTGTGCGAGGCACTGATCACAATACCGGCTTCAGCATGAAAGGTACGCGTCAGGTAAGCGATCGCCGGCGTTGGCATCGGGCCCAACAGCATCACGTCAGCACCTGCCGACGTCAGACCAGCCTCGAGCGCGGACTCAAACATGTAACCGGAGATCCGGGTGTCCTTGCCGACCAGCACCTTGCAGGCGCCCATTTTGCGGAACGCCATGCCTGCAGCCCAACCGAGCTTGAGCATGAAATCAGGAGTTATCGGGTATTCACCGACCCGACCACGGATACCGTCGGTGCCAAAGTATTTTTTGCTCATAAGTGCTCCATCATTCTTATTCGGCTGATTCCACTGCGGCGATCATCCGCACCACGTCCACTGTTTCGGCTACATCATGGACGCGCAATATACGCGCACCCTTGGCCGAAGCCAGCGCCGCGAGCGCTAGACCGCCAAACAGGCGTTCTCCAACCGGGCGATTCAAGGCCTGACCTATCATGCTCTTTCGCGAAACCCCAACCAACAGGGGCCGCCCCAAGGCATGCAGGTCTTCCATATGTTTGAACAAGCTTAGATTGTGCTGCAAGGTTTTTGCGAACCCAAACCCCGGATCAAGAATAATCCGCTCAGCAGGGATTCCCACCAACGCACACTGGGCCATACGCTCAGCGAGAAACTCGCAGACCTCTTTAGTCACGTCCTCGTAGTGCGGATTATCCTGCATATCGCCCGGCTCACCGAGCATATGCATCAGACACACCGGCAATCCGGTGGCGGCTGCCGCATCCAGGGCACCGTCTCGGCGCAGCGAGCGCACATCATTGATCAAGCCCGCTCCGAGCCGTGCGGTTTCGCGCATGACCGCCGGAGTGGAGGTATCAACCGAAATAATCACATCCAGTTCGCGATTGATGAGCTCAACGATAGGCGCCACGCGCTCCAGCTCTTCAAGTGGCGAAACCGCCCTTGCACCGGGCCGGGTCGATTCGCCACCGACATCGATCAGCGTGGCGCCCGCCGCTACCATCGCCTCGGCGTGGCGCAGGGCCGCGTCGAGCTGGCTGTATCGGCCGCCATCAGAAAAGGAATCGGGAGTGACATTGAGAATACCCATGACATGCGTCTGGGCCAAATCAAGAACCCGGTTGCCGCAAGGCAACCGGGTCGAGGACTGAACAGAAGTCATTTCAAACCTTAGACGTCAGCAGCCGGACCGCCGATCGGTGTTTGCGGACGCTCATCCTGGACCACCGGAGGTGTCCCGGAAGTACCGGTGCCGCCACCCGACCAGTCGCGTGGTTCGCGAGGGGTACGTCCGGCCATGATGTCATCGATCTGATCGGCATCGATCGTCTCGTACTTCATCAAGGCATCCGCCATGGCGTCGAGCTTGTCACGGTTATCCGTGAGGATCTGCTTGGCCGTGCCGTAGCACTGGTCAATGATGCTGCGCACTTCGGAGTCAATCAGCTTGGCTGTCTCACCAGAGAAGCTCGCACCCTGACCACCGCCGCCGCGACCAAGGAATACTTCGCCCTCTTCTTCGGCATACATCAACGGACCGAGTTTTTCCGAAAGGCCCCACTTGGTCACCATGTTCCGCGCAATCTGGCTGGCACGCATGATGTCGTTGGACGCGCCGGTGGTAACACCGTCAAAGCCCAGGGTCATTTCTTCAGCGATACGGCCACCGTACAGCGAGCAGATCTGGCTGATCAGCGCACGCTTGGACAGGCTATAGCGATCTTCTTCCGGCAGGAACATCGTCACACCCAGCGCACGACCGCGCGGGATGATCGACACCTTGTAGACCGGATCGTGCTCTGGCACGACACGCCCGACGATGGCGTGACCCGCTTCGTGATAAGCGGTGTTCTGCTTCTCTTTCTCCGACATGACCATGGATTTGCGCTCGGCGCCCATCATGATCTTGTCTTTCGCCAGTTCAAACTCTTTCATTTCGACGATGCGCTTGCCGGTACGGGCAGCGAACAACGAGGCCTCGTTCACCAGGTTAGCCAGGTCGGCACCAGAGAAACCAGGCGTACCACGTGCAATCACCGCAGGAGCGACGTCGTCACCCATTGGCACTTTGCGCATGTGAACCTTGAGAATCTGCTCACGACCACGAATATCCGGCAGACCTACCACAACCTGACGGTCGAAACGGCCCGGACGCAGCAACGCAGGGTCCAGTACGTCGGGACGGTTGGTAGCAGCAATGACGATGATGCCGTCATTCATTTCAAAGCCATCCATCTCAACCAGCAATTGGTTGAGTGTCTGCTCGCGCTCGTCATGACCGCCACCCATGCCGGCGCCACGGTGACGACCGACAGCATCGATTTCATCGATAAAGATGATGCAGGGTGCGTGTTTCTTGGCCTGCTCGAACATATCGCGAACACGGCTGGCACCGACACCGACGAACATCTCGACGAAATCGGAACCGGAAATGGTGAAGAACGGTACTTTGGCTTCGCCGGCAATCGCCTTGGCCAGCAAGGTTTTACCGGTACCCGGAGGACCCACCATCAGCACGCCGCGTGGAATGCGGCCGCCCAGTCGCTGGAACTTGCCCGGATCACGCAGGAACTCGACCAGTTCACCGACCTCTTCCTTGGCTTCGTCGCAACCGGCAACGTCACCCAAGGTGGTTTTCACCTGATCTTCGGAGAGCAGGCGTGCCTTGCTCTTGCCGAAGCTCATCGGCCCGCCCTTGCCGCCCGCACCGCCCTGCATCTGCCGCATGAAAAACATGAACACGGCGATGATCACCAGGATCGGGAAGCTGGCGACCAGGAGTTGAGTCCAGATGCTTTGCTGCTCAGGCTGCTTGCCTTCGACCACGACGTGGTTATCCACGAGATCGCCGATCAGACCGTTGTCCTGAATGGCAGGACGAATGGTCTTGAAGCTATCGCCATCGGTGCGCTTACCGGTAATCACATAGCCGTCAACTGCTACGCGCTCGACCTTGCCATCCTTGACCTGCTGGATGAAGTCGGAATAGTTGAGGGTCTGCGGCTCGTTAGGGCTGGAGAAGTTGTTCATCACCGTCACCAGGACAGCCGCGATGATCAACCACAGGATCAGATTCTTTGCCATATCGTTCAATTAACTACCCTCTGAAGCAAGCTCCGCTAATGGCGCGCGCTTCGCATGATATTCACCGGCCTAACTTACTACATTACCTACGACTCTGGCAGGCGCCGTCTGTAACCCTTTGTGAAACACTTTCTACACAATATTCGCTAATGCTCACGGGGCGAAATACGAAAATCCTATCGACCCGCAAAAAAACCTCGATTTACTCGCTACGGCCACGATAGCCCCAAGCCAGCATGTATTGCTCGCGGGAACTGCCGCGGGAAGAATCCGGCTTGATCATCTGGACCTTGTCGAATTTCTGACGAGCGTCCTTCACATAAGCATCAAACCCTTCGCCCTGAAACACCTTGATCACGAAATTACCACCCGGCTTGAGTATCCGAGCCGCCAGATCAAGAGCCAGCTCACATAGAAACATGGCTTTGGGCATATCCACCTCAGGCGTACCACTCATATTGGGGGCCATATCGGAAATCACAAGGTCCACCTGCGAATTACCCACGGCTTCGAGGATCTGAGCGAGCACTTCGTCCTGGGTGAAGTCACCCTGGATGAAAGTCACGTCCGGAATGCTGTCCATTTCCAGGATGTCCGAGGCGATCAGTCGCCCCTGACCACCGATCAGCCGACTGGTGACCTGCGACCAGCCGCCGGGCGCCGCTCCCAGGTCGACAACGCTCATACCCGGACGGATCAGTTTGTATTTCTCCTGGACCTCCAGAAGCTTGTAACTCGCACGCGAGCGATAACCATCCTTCTGCGCCTGCTTCACATAGGGATCATTGACATGTCTTTGCAGCCATTTAAGGCTTGTCTTGGAACGGGCCACGGGCCACCTCGAAAATAAAACGGGTCGTGATTAACTGGGCGGTCCCGGACTCGCTCGGGTAAACTGGCCGCCGCTTTTTACAAGATCAGACGCAGGGGTCAGATTATGCCGCTCACTCAAGAGCAGAAGAAACAGTACAAATCCATTGGCCATCATCTGAAACCAGTTTTGATTGTGGCTGACAACGGTTTGACTGAAGGTGTGTTAGCCGAACTTGAACGCGCTTTGGCGGATCACGAGCTGATTAAAATCAAGCTCAACATCCTCGATCGCGAGTCGCGCCTGGCGAACATTGCAGAACTGTGCAAGGTCGGCAAAGCGGACCTGGTTCAGGTCATCGGCAAGATGGCACTGATTTACCGCAAGAACTTCAGCGTCAACAAGCAGCTGTCGAACGTTCATCGCTTCAAGTGATGGCAAGGGTCAAGGGTGTGCTTCGCGCACCCTGCCACTCCATCCTGGCACCGGCTGCAACACCAGCACCACCCCGGAAAAGCCCAGAACAAGGTAACTGAACACCTGCCAGCGCACGGCATCCGGCCAACCGACGCGCACCGCGAAGAACATCCCGCACGCATACAGCGCCATCAGCAGCAGTTTCCCACGAATATCGCGCCATAGACTGACAAGGCCCTCGGCCTGAATCAGCACCAAAGCCTGAAAAATCACACACGCTGTGGCGAAACCCACCATCAGCGCATCAAGCATGCCTGCAATTTCGTCAATCAGCAGCGGCGCCAGGCCAATCTGGCCCAGCGCCGGCAGCAGACCGATGTGTAACAGCCACAAGCCGCCCACCCACAACATCTGAGTGAGCTGCCAAAGCATGGAGCCCGCACGGAGCGGGCGCCTGCGTTTAGATGTGGCGTACTTCGACAATCTCGTACTCGATAACGCCGCCAGGCGTTTTCACGGCAACCACGTCACCCTCTTCCTTGGCAATCAAGGCGCGGGCCAGTGGTGAGCCCACCGAAATCTTGCCGAGTTTAAAGTCAGCCTCATCCTCACCCACAATGTGGTAAGTGACGCTTTCATCAGTCTCGACGTTGGCGATTTCAACGGTGGTACCGAAAATCACTTTGCCGGTGTGAGGAATGGTCGTGACGTCGATGATCACCTGATTCTGAATCCGGCCCTCGATGTCACGAATCCGCGCCTCGACCATCCCTTGCTGCTCACGGGCAGCGTGGTATTCGGCGTTTTCCTTCAAGTCACCCAACTCGCGGGCCGTGCCGATGTCCTGGCTGAGCTTCGGACGGACGACCTTGGTCAGGTGAGCGTGTTCTTCTTCCAGGGCTTTCGCGCCCTGGACGGTCATAGGGTACTTGATCATGCCTTCAATCCTGCGTGTAGATCCTGCAAGCGGCGTACGGTCTTCTCGGGACCGAACTTGAGCGCTTCGCAGATGGCTTCGCCAGCAGCAATAGTCGTGGTGCAGTAGATCTTGTGCTGCAGGGCATTACGACGAATGGAGTACGAATCAGCAATCGACTGACGACCTTCGGTGGTGTTGATGATCAGCGTGACTTCGTCATTCTTGATCATGTCGACCACGTGCGGACGACCTTCGGTCACCTTATTCACACGGCGCACTTTCAGGCCTGCGGCTTCGATCAGCTTGGCAGTACCGGCAGTGGCGACCACTTCGAAGCCCAAGTTGATCAGATCACGGGCCACGCCTGCAACCAGTGGCTTATCGTCGTCACGCACGCTGATGAACGCGGTGCCGCCGGTCGGCAGCACTTCGCTGGCGCCCATCTGTGCCTTGGCGAACGCTTCGCCGAAGGTGTCACCCACGCCCATCACTTCACCGGTGGACTTCATCTCAGGGCCCAGGATCGGGTCCACACCAGGGAATTTGGCGAATGGGAACACCGCCTCTTTCACGCTGTAGAAGTTCGGGATGATTTCTTTGGTGAAGCCGATTTCTTTCAGGGTTTTACCGGCCATCACGCGTGCCGCGATCATGGCCAGGGAAACACCGATGCACTTGGACACGAACGGTACGGTACGGGAAGCGCGCGGGTTGACTTCGATGACGTAGATGTCTTCGCCTTGCAGCGCCAACTGAACGTTCATCAGACCGACGACGCCCAGTTCCAGGGCCATTTTCTTGACCTGTTCGCGCATCTCGTCCTGGATGTGCGCAGGCAGCGAGTACGGCGGCAGGGAGCACGCCGAGTCACCGGAGTGAACGCCGGCCTGCTCGATGTGCTGCATGATCGCGCCGATTACCACGTCGGTGCCGTCGCAAACCGCATCCACGTCCATTTCGATGGCGCAGTTGAGGAAGTGGTCGAGCAGCACCGGGCTGTCGTTGGACACCTTCACCGCATCGCGCAGGTAGCGCTTGAGTTCTTCTTCTTCGTAGACGATTTCCATCGCACGACCGCCCAAAACATAGGACGGACGAACCACCAGCGGGTAACCGATCTTGGCGGCAGCACGAATCGCTTCGTCTTCGCTACGCACGGTGGCGTTTGGCGGCTGACGCAGGTTCAGGCGCTCAACCATTTGCTGGAAACGCTCACGGTCTTCGGCACGGTCGATGGCGTCAGGGCTGGTGCCGATGATTGGCACGCCAGCTTCTTCCAGGGCGCGAGCCAGTTTCAGCGGGGTTTGGCCGCCGTACTGGACGATCACGCCTTTTGGCTTCTCGACGCGGCAGATTTCCAGCACGTCTTCCAGGGTCACCGGCTCGAAGTACAGGCGATCGGAGGTGTCGTAATCGGTCGAAACGGTTTCCGGGTTGCAATTGACCATGATGGTCTCGTAACCGTCGGCGCGCAGGGCAAGTGCCGCGTGTACGCAGCAGTAGTCGAACTCGATGCCTTGGCCGATGCGGTTAGGACCCCCGCCCAGGATCATGATCTTGTCGCGGCCCGTCGGTGCGGCTTCGCACTCTTCCTCGTAAGTCGAGTACATGTAGGCGGTGTCGGTGGCGAACTCGGCCGCGCAGGTGTCAACGCGCTTGTAGACCGGGAAGATTTCCAGCTTGTGACGGTGGCGACGCAGCGCCTTCTCGGTCACGCCCAGCAGCTTGGCCAGACGCATGTCGGAGAAGCCTTTGCGCTTGAGCTTGAACATCAAGTCGCGGTCGATGCTAGCCAGACCCAGGGTCTTGACCTTCTCTTCGTCCTTGATCAGATCTTCGATCTGCACCAGGAACCACGGGTCGATCATGTTCATGCCGAAGATGTCTTCGACCGACAGACCGGCGCGGAACGCGTCAGCCACGTACCAGATACGCTCGGCACCCGGCACGGTCAGTTCGCGCTTGAGGATGCTCATGCTTTCCGGATTGCTCAGGTCGAGCTTCTCGTCCAGGCCGCAAACGCCCACTTCCAGACCGCGCAAAGCTTTCTGCAGGGATTCCTGGAAGGTCCGGCCGATCGCCATGACTTCACCGACCGACTTCATTTGAGTGGTCAGGCGCGCGTCGGCTTTCGGGAATTTCTCGAAGGCGAAGCGTGGCAACTTGGTCACGACGTAGTCAATGGACGGCTCGAAGGATGCAGGAGTAGCGCCGCCGGTGATTTCGTTCTGCAGCTCGTCCAGGGTGTAGCCGATCGCCAGCTTGGCAGCGATACGCGCAATCGGGAAACCAGTGGCTTTCGAGGCCAGTGCCGAAGAGCGGGATACACGCGGGTTCATCTCGATGACTACCATGCGGCCAGTGTCCGGGCAGATGCCGAACTGGACGTTGGAGCCGCCGGTTTCCACGCCGATCTCGCGCAGTACCGCCAGAGAGGCGTTACGCATGATCTGGTATTCCTTGTCCGTCAGGGTTTGTGCCGGAGCAACGGTGATCGAGTCACCGGTGTGCACGCCCATCGGGTCAAAGTTTTCGATGGAGCAGACGATGATGCAGTTGTCCTTCTTATCGCGGACAACCTCCATCTCATACTCTTTCCAGCCGATCAGGGATTCATCGATCAGCAGTTCCTTGGTCGGCGACAGGTCGAGACCGCGGGCGCAGATTTCTTCGAACTCTTCGCGGTTGTAAGCGATACCGCCACCGGTGCCGCCCATGGTGAAGGACGGACGGATGATGCACGGGAAGCCAAGCTTCTCGAGCACTGCGTTGGCCTCTTCCATGCTGTGGGCGATACCCGAACGCGGGCAGTCCAGGCCGATGGATTTCATCGCCTTGTCGAAGCGCGAACGGTCTTCGGCCTTGTCGATGGTGTCAGCGTTGGCACCGATCATCTCTACGCCGAACTTCTCCAGAACGCCTTCGCGCTCCAGGTCCAGGGCGCAGTTCAGAGCAGTCTGGCCACCCATGGTCGGCAGCAGCGCGTCCGGACGCTCTTTCTCGATGATCTTGGCAACGGTCTGCCATTTGATCGGCTCGATGTAGGTGGCGTCGGCCATATCCGGGTCGGTCATGATGGTCGCTGGGTTGGAGTTCACCAGGATGACGCGGTAACCCTCCTCGCGCAGGGCTTTGCAGGCCTGGGCGCCGGAGTAGTCGAATTCGCAGGCCTGGCCGATCACGATCGGGCCAGCGCCGAGAATCAGGATGCTTTTAATGTCTGTACGTTTTGGCATGGGTTTGTCACTCAAATCCGCAGGTCAGTCGGCAAGCCGTCTTGTTCAATCTGTGAAGCCTTGAGGGGGGCCGCCGATGTTCGGGACCGCCCCTCAAGCTTTGCAACATCAAGGCGAGCGATTAGCGTCGCTTGGCCATTTCGTTGATGAAGCGATCGAACAATGGCGCTACGTCGTTCGGGCCAGGGCTGGCTTCAGGGTGACCCTGGAAGCTGAAGGCGCTTTTGTCGGTACGCTCGATGCCTTGAAGGGTGCCGTCGAACAGCGATTTGTGAATCGCGCGGACGTTGGCCGGCAGGGTCGCTTCGTCTACCGCAAAACCGTGGTTCTGGCTGGTGATCATCACTACACCGGTATCCAGATCCTGGACCGGGTGGTTGGCACCGTGGTGGCCGTGGCCCATTTTCAGGGTCTTGGCACCGGAGGCCAGGGCCAGCAGCTGGTGACCGAGGCAGATGCCGAAGACCGGAATCTCGGTTTCGAGCACGTCCTTGATCGCCTGGATCGCGTAGTCGCAAGGCTCAGGGTCACCAGGGCCGTTGGACAGGAACACGCCGTCCGGCTTCATCGCCAGAACGTCAGCGGCTGGAGTCTGAGCCGGCACCACGGTCACGCGGCAACCGCGTTCGACCAGCATGCGCAGGATGTTCAGCTTGACGCCGTAGTCGTAGGCAACCACGTGGTAGGGCAGCTCGGAGGCTTCGATGGTCGCGTGGCTGTCGGTTTTCAGATCCCAGACAGTCGAGCGCCACTCGTATTGCTCTTTGGTGCTGACGACTTTCGCCAGGTCCATGCCTTTGAGGCCAGGGAAACCCTGGGCGGCGGCGATGGCGGCTTCTTCGGAGATGTTGTCACCTGCCATGATGCAGCCGTTCTGCGCGCCTTTTTCACGCAAAATGCGTGTCAGGCGGCGAGTGTCGATACCGGCGATTGCCACTACGTTGTTGGCTTTCAGGTAGTCGGACAGGGACATCGTGTTACGCCAGTTGCTCGCAACCAGTGGCAGGTCACGGATGACCAGGCCAGCGGACCATACGCGGTCGGACTCGGCGTCTTCCGGCGTTGTGCCGGTGTTGCCGATGTGCGGGTAAGTCAGGGTAACGATCTGTTGGGCGTAGGAAGGATCGGTAAGGATTTCCTGATAGCCGGTCATGGCGGTGTTGAATACCACCTCACCAACGGTTTGACCGTCGGCTCCAATTGCTTCGCCGCGAAAAATGCTGCCATCAGCAAGGGCGAGTATGGCTGGCTTAGTCAAGAAGACCTCCCGTAAATAAAGCCTGAAAGGGCGATCGCAGGTGTAAAAAAGCGGAGTGACGTATGGACACGTCACCCCGCTCATTCACTGAATTATTCTGCGCGCTTTTAGTGAACACACTAAAGCTGTAGCTTACAGAAAAAGGCATTTTCGGTCTACCGCCAATGAGCCTTAAAGGCCGGAGAATGCGACAGGACGTCGCTTGGCGGAGTAAAACCGGGCTCAAACGCCGTGTTTGAACCCGATTTCAGGCACTTCTTAACGCAGGTCGAGCACGTCTTGCATGTCATAAAGACCCGGCTCGCGCCCATCCAGCCACAAGGCAGCACGTACTGCACCCTTGGCAAAGGTCATGCGACTGGACGCTTTATGCGTGATCTCGACACGCTCACCATCAGCGGCGAACAGCACGGTGTGATCACCGACGATGTCACCGGCGCGCACCGTGGCGAAGCCGATGGTTTCGCGAGCGCGGGCGCCGGTCTGGCCTTCACGACCGTAAACCGCCACCTTCTTCAGATCACGCCCCAGCACATCGGCAATCACTTCACCCATGCGCACGGCAGTACCGGACGGCGCATCGACTTTATGCCGATGATGGGCTTCAGTGATTTCGATATCGACATCATCACCCAGCACCCGGGCAGCGGTGTCGAGCAGCTTCAGGCAAAGATTAACGCCGACGCTGAAGTTGGCCGCGAAGACAATCGGAATGTCCTTGCCCGCTTCCGCCAGCAACTGCTTCTCCTCAACGCTGAAACCGGTGGTACCGATGATCATCGCCTTGTGATGCTTGCGGCAGAACGCGAGGTTCTTCAGCGTCACCGTCGGGTGCGTGAAGTCGATCAGCACGTCGAACTCGTCGACCACGCGATCCAGATCACCCGACAGCGGCACTCCGATACGACCCAGCGCAGCCAGTTCGCCGGCATCTGCGCCGACCAGCGAGCTGTCCGGACGATCAATGGCCGCCGTCAGACCCGCGCCCTGCTGTTGCTGCACGGCCTCGATCAGGGTTTTGCCCATGCGCCCGGCGGCGCCCATCACTGCAATACGTCGCATGCCTGTCTCCTTACAAATCGCCGAAGAAGCGCTTCACGCCTTCGAACCAACCGGTGGTTTTCGGCGAATGGCTGTTGTCGTCCGCCAGCGAGCTGCGGAACTCTTCCAGCAATTCGCGCTGACGACGACCCAGATTGACCGGAGTTTCGACCGCCACACGGCACATCAAGTCACCGGCTCCACCGCCACGCACAGGCGCAACGCCTTTGCCGCGGACACGGAACTGCTTGCCGGTCTGGGTCCCTTCAGGGATTTTCAGTTTGACTCGACCATCAAGGGTCGGAATCTCCAGCTCGCCGCCCAGTGCAGCATCAACAAAACTGATCGGCACTTCGCAGAACAGGTGCTTGCCGTCGCGCTGGAAGATCGCGTGCTCGCGCACATTGATCACCACGTACAGATCGCCCGTCGGTCCACCCTGCGCACCCGCCTCGCCTTCGCCGGACAGACGAATGCGATCACCGGTATCCACACCGGCCGGTACTTTCACCGAGAGGGTTTTGTACTCTTCGACGCGGCCTTCGCCGTTGCAGGAGTTGCACGGGTCGGAAATGATCTTGCCCTGGCCATGGCAACGCGGGCAGGTCTGCTGCACCGAGAAGAAGCCCTGCTGCATGCGCACCTGGCCAATACCGCCGCATGTCGGGCAGGTCACTGGCGAGGAGCCTTTCTTGGCACCCGAACCATCGCAGGGCTTGCAGTTGACCAGTGTCGGAACGCGGATATTCACGGTCGTGCCGCGCACCGCTTCTTCCAGGTTCAGCTCCAGGGTGTAACGCAAGTCGCTGCCGCGCTGAGCGCCGCCACGGGCACCGCCGCGACCACCACCGAAGAAGTCACTGAAGACATCACCAAAGATGTCGGAGAAGTTCTGACCGCCAAATCCGGCACCGCCGCCACCCATGCTCGGGTCGACGCCGGCATGACCGTACTGGTCGTAGGCCGCGCGTTTGCTGGAATCGGACAGTACTTCGTAGGCCTCGTTGGCCTCCTTGAACATCTCTTCCGACGCTTTGTCATCGGGATTACGGTCCGGGTGATGCTTCATCGCCAGGCGACGGTAGGCCTTTTTCAGGTCTGCTTCACTTGAACCACGCTCAACACCCAATATTTCGTAATAGTCACGCTTTGCCATAAGTCTTTGCACTCTTAAGGACGTCCGGCAAACCCCTCCTGAGCCTCGCCAAACTCGTTGAGCCCCAATACAGGCCCGGACCCAACTCACGTCAATTCAACGATCCTGGTCTTTGATTCAATGCGGTACTTTCAGCTCGAGAAGCAGGAGCATTCCCGGCCATACCGCCAGCATTCGAGCGTTGTCGCATGCTGTAAAAATTCGCTAACTCCAGACACGCCAACGCGGGAGCAAGCTCCCGCGCGGCGACATCCTACCAGTCACCGCCAGAAGGCAGTCAACCGGGCGACCAACAACTTACTTGTGGTCTTTGACTTCTTCGAACTCGGCATCAACAACGTCGTCGGCTTTTTCGGCTTTTTCGTCGTTAGGTGCCGCGCCTTCGGCAGGCTGGGCCTGTTCGGCGTACATCTTCTGCGCCACTGGAGCGGAGACTTTGGACAACTCTTCAACCTTGGCTTCGATTGCAGCCTTGTCGTCGCCTTTGACAGCGGCTTCCAGAGCAACAACAGCGGCTTCGATTGCAGTCTTCTCTTCAGCCGTCACTTTATCGCCAGCGTCAGCGACCATTTTGCGAGTCGAGTGAACCAGTGCATCGCCCTGGTTGCGGGCTGCGGCCAGTGCTTCGAACTTGCTGTCTTCTTCGGCGTTGGCTTCAGCATCGCGAATCATCTGCTGAATCTCTTCCTCGGACAGACCGGAGTTGGCCTTGATCACGATCGACTGAGTCTTGCCGGTGGCCTTGTCTTTGGCGCCTACGTGCAGGATGCCGTTGGCGTCGATGTCGAAGGTCACTTCAATTTGTGGCACGCCACGTGGTGCTGGTGGAATCTCGGCCAGGTCGAACTTGCCCAGGGACTTGTTCTGTGCCGCTTGCTTACGCTCACCTTGCAGCACGTGAATGGTCACGGCGCCCTGGTTGTCGTCGGCAGTCGAGAACACTTGCGATTTCTTGGTAGGAATCGTGGTGTTTTTCTCGATCAGCGCGGTCATCACGCCACCCATGGTTTCGATACCCAGGGTCAGCGGGCTGACGTCGAGCAGCAGAACGTCTTTCACGTCACCGGCCAGTACGGCACCCTGGATAGCAGCACCCATGGCAACGGCTTCGTCCGGGTTCACGTCTTTACGTGCTTCTTTACCGAAGAACTCGGTCACCAACTTCTGAACCAGTGGCATACGGGTCTGACCGCCCACCAGGATCACGTCGTTGATGGCGCCAACGTCGATACCGGAGTCTTTCAGCGCGATGCGGCAAGGTTCGATGGTGCGCTGAACCAGGTCTTCTACCAGCGCTTCGAGCTTGGCGCGGGAGATTTTCACGTTCAAGTGCTTAGGACCGGTGGCGTCTGCAGTGATGTACGGCAGGTTCACATCAGTCGACATGCTCGAGGACAGTTCGATCTTGGCTTTTTCAGCGGCTTCTTTCAGGCGCTGCATGGCCAGCGGGTCACCTTTGAGGTTCATGCCGCTTTCTTTCTTGAATTCGTCGACGAGGTAGTCGATCAGACGAATGTCAAAGTCTTCACCGCCCAGGAAAGTGTCACCGTTGGTGGCCAATACTTCGAACTGGTGCTCGCCATCGACTTCAGCGATTTCGATCACGGAAACGTCGAAGGTACCGCCGCCCAAGTCGTAAACGATCACGGTGTGATCGCCCTTCGCCTTGTCCATACCGTAGGCCAGAGCGGCCGCGGTCGGTTCGTTGATGATACGTTTTACGTCCAGGCCAGCAATACGGCCGGCGTCTTTGGTGGCTTGACGCTGGCTGTCGTTGAAGTAAGCCGGAACGGTGATGACCGCTTCGGTCACTGGCTCGCCGAGGTAGTCTTCGGCGGTCTTCTTCATTTTCTTCAGAATTTCAGCCGAGATCTGTGGCGGCGACATTTTCTGGCCGTTCACTTCTACCCATGCGTCGCCGTTGTCAGCCTTGGCGATTTTGTACGGGACCATCTTGATGTCTTTCTGTACGACTTCTTCGTCGAACTTACGACCGATCAGACGCTTCACCGCGTACAGGGTGTTATGCGGATTGGTCACAGCTTGACGCTTGGCGGACTGGCCAACCAGGATTTCGCCGTCGTTGGCGTAAGCGATGATCGACGGCGTGGTACGCGCGCCTTCAGCGTTTTCGATAACTTTGGCTACGCCGTTTTCAAGCACGGAGACGCAGGAGTTGGTAGTCCCCAGGTCGATACCGATAATTTTGCCCATGTTTATTCTCCCGAAACTTTTGGATTTGGTTGCCGCAGCAGTGGTGGCTAACTGCGGTAGCACTTAAACGCTTGACTTCTAAATGGGGGCCTTGTGGCTAATTTCAAGCCTGCTCATCAATAGAAGGCGAAACTGGCGCAGGGGCCTTGCTCACCACAACCATGGCCGGGCGCAGCAGACGACCGTTGAGCTGATACCCTTTCTGGAACACCTTGAGCACGCTGTTCGGCTCAACGTCGGCGCTTTCCTGCATGGCCATTGCCTGGTGCTGAACGGCATTGAACGGCTCGCCATGCGGATCGATCACTTCCAGCTGATAACGCTTCAGGGTGTCCTGGAACATTTTCAGGGTCAGCTCGATGCCTTCGCGCATTGGGCGGATGCTTTCGTCATCCGGGTTGGACAACTCCAGGCCACGCTCCAGGCTGTCGATGATCGGCAACAAATCGCCAGCAAATTTTTCCAGGGCGAATTTGTGCGCTTTTTCTACGTCCTGCTCGGCTCGACGACGGACGTTCTGCAGATCAGCCGCTACACGCAAAGCTTGATCATGAGCGCCAGCCAATTGCTCCTCGAGCACTTGTACGCGAGCCGCCAGTTCATCACCCGAATCCGGGGCAGCCTGATCGGCGTCTAGATTTTGCGTATCCACTGTCTGTTCGTCAGCCATAGAATTCTCCTTTCAATAACGTCCGCGAGCTCAACTCGCGCTTCTGTCCCGGTATATGGGGCCGCAAAAATCAGCTTCAAGGGGCGGGTTGCGATTAACCCTACAAAAAACGCTGCATTGTGATTACGCGACGACCAGGCATTTCGTCAGACCGAGGCGATCGAGCACTTCAGGGGCATTGTCAGCCGCAAATAAAACACTGTATAAATAACCAGACCTAAAGCCTGGGAGCGGCCTTTATGCTGGTGCACCTGTCCGTACATAACTACGCCATCGTTGAACATCTCGATCTCGAGCTCGATCGCGGGATGAGCGTGATAACCGGGGAAACCGGTGCCGGCAAGTCGATCATGCTCGACGCCCTCGGCCTGACCCTGGGCGACCGTGCCGACAGCGGCGTAGTCCGTCCCGGCGCCGACAAGGCCGACATCCTTGCAACCTTCGACCTGGTCGACATCCCGGAAGCCAGCGCCTGGCTGGCAGAGCGCGACCTGGAAAGCGACGGCCCGTGCATCTTGCGACGGGTCATCACCGCCGAAGGACGCTCTCGTGGCTATATCAACGGCACGCCCTGCCCGCTCGGCGACCTCAAAGCCCTCGGCGAACTGCTGATCGATATCCACAGCCAGCACGAACACCAATCCCTGCTCAAGACCGACACTCACCGCCGCTTGCTCGACGAATACGCCGGCGCCACTGATCTTGCCCGCCAGGTGCATCTGGCCGCCCAACGCTGGCGCCAGACTCGCCAGGAGCTGGAGCGCCTCTCCAATTCCGGCGACGAGCAGCGCGCTCGCCATCAATTGCTCAGCTATCAGCTCGAAGAGCTGGAAAACCTCGGCCTCGGCGAAAACGAGCTGGAACAACTGGAACAGGAGCACAAGAACCTCACCAACGCAGAAACCCTGCTGGGTATCTGTCGGCAAGTGGTCGAGCAATGCAGCGAAAGTGATTCCGGGAATGTCCTGAACGCGCTGACCGCCAGCCTCAATCGTCTATCGAGCGTCAATAACTCGATCGGCGCACTGGGTGAAGCCAGCAGCCTGCTGACCAGCGCACAGATACAGGTCGAAGAAGCCGTGGGCGAGCTCAACCGCTTTCTCGACAACTTCGACGCCGACCCGGCACGCCTTCAATACCTGGAAGAACGCCTGGATGCGATCTACACCATGGCGCGCAAGCACCGCATCCAGCCGACCGAAGTCGCCGAGATGCAGCAGCGCTTGCTGGATGAAATCGAAACCCTGAACGCCAACGATGAATCCATCGAGCGACTGAGCGATGAGCTGGCTTCTTATGCCCGTCATTATCAGGAGAAGGCTCGAGAACTAAGCGACCTGCGCCATCAAGCCTCGAACAGCCTGGCCAGCGCCGTGGAACAGGAAATCCAGCGACTGGGCATGCCCGGCGGGCGCTTCACTATCGAATTACGTCCTAACAGCAGCGAAGAACTGCTGCCTAATGGACTGGAGCAGGTCGAGCTGCTGGTCAGCGCCAACCCCGGTCAGCCATTAAAAGCCTTGGCCAAAGTGGCCTCGGGTGGCGAACTGTCACGGATCAGCCTGGCTATTCAGGTGATCACCGCACAGACCTCACGTGTGCCGACACTTGTATTCGATGAGGTAGACGTGGGCATCGGAGGCCCCACCGCGGAGATCGTTGGCCAACTGCTACGTCGCCTCGGTGAACGCGGACAGGTGCTGACAGTGACCCACTTGCCGCAAGTGGCCGCCCAGGGCCATCAACATCTATTCGTGCACAAGGTGCGCGGCGAAGAGGCGACCCACACGGCTGTTTCCAAACTGAGCAAGAATGATCGCGTCGAAGAAGTAGCGCGGATGCTGGGTGGCATCGATCTGACCAAGGAATCCCTGGCTCACGCGAAAAAAATGGTCGTCACCGCAAAAATTTAAGGACGGCAGAAAGCACGAAGGCGACCCTTGGGTCGCCTTCGCTCGTTTCGCGAATGTAAAATTCGCGCGACATGCTTACTTTTTCTTGCGCACGTACAGCACCAGATTGTGATCAACCATCTCGAAGCCGTACTTATCGACGATGGCTTTCTGCAGACGCTCGATTTCTTCGTCGAAGAATTCGATCACTTCGCTGGTTTCGACGTTGACCATATGGTCGTGATGCTTGCCGTCATCCAGCTCGAAGACCGCATGGCCTCCGTCAAAGTTGTGCCGCACCACAAGGCCAGCTGCCTCGAACTGAGTCAGTACACGGTAAACCGTGGCCAGACCGACGTCCTCACCAGCCTCCATCAGCGCCTTGTAAACATCCTCGGCACTCATGTGGCGTTGCTCGGCGGAATCGAGCATTTGCAGAATTTTGACCCGTGGAAGGGTCACTTTGAGGCCGGCTTTGCGTAGTTCGCTATTTTCAACCATGGTCAGCTTTCTCGCGATGCTGCTTCGCAGCTTCTCTTAATGCGGGTATGATCGGCGTTTACGTTGTCCCAGCCAAGATAGTGGAAGTCGCCCACCGATGCAAAACACCAAGCTCTTGCTAACCAGTTTCACCTTTGTGGGACTGCTCGCACTCGCCGGTTGTTCATTCCCCGGGGTTTACAAAATCGACATCCAGCAGGGCAATGTCGTCACGCAGGACATGATAAACCAGTTACGCCCGGGAATGACCCGTAAGCAAGTACGGTTTATCATGGGCAACCCTCTGCTGACCGACACGTTCCATGCCGATCGCTGGGATTATCTGTACAGCCTGCAACCGGGTGGCGGTGAACGCCAACAGGAACGCATTAGCGTTATCTTCAACCCAAATGACCAACTTGTCAGCCTCTCTGGTGATTTCATGCCAGGCGTGAGCCGCGACGAAGCCATTCTCGGCAAGGACAGTGGCACAACAGTCACTGCACCAGCAGAAAACGCCGAGAAGCCGAAACCGGAAAAACCGGTCAAGCCAGGCTCGTTGCTGGACCAGATCCAGAAGGACGTAGACGGTGTAGAAACCGTTCCGGTCCCGACGCCAGAACCGCTGGAAACCTCGCCGCAATAATTTGCGACGCAATAAAAAACCCGGCATGTCCGGGTTTTTTATTGTCTGGCGCTTGGGCGGCTTACTGATTCCGGGCCTTGGCCTCAGCAGCCTTGGCGGCACGCAGCCGACGAACCTCTTTCGGATCTGCCAGCAATGGCCGGTAAATCTCGATGCGATCACCCGCCTGCACAGGACAAGTGTCCGCATCAGTAATTACTTTACCGAAGATCCCCACCGGGCAATGGGTCAGATCCAGCTCCGCGAAGGTCTCGCCAACGCCTGACGCCAGCAAAGCCGCGCGCACCGTCGTTCCTGCTGGCACCGACACTGCGAGAAGCACCTGACGATCAACTGCGGCGTAGACCACCTCGACGTCAACCTTCGACTCAACCATGCATTTGTTTGGCGCGCTGGCAAAACGCGTCCACCAACGTGTTTGCGGCCTGATTGAACAGCGGCCCCAAGGTTGCGCGAACAATCGGCCCGGCGTAATCGAAGGACAGGTCCAGACTGATCTTGCAGGCCTTTTCGCCCAACGGCTTGAACACCCAAATGCCGTGCAACTGGGTGAAAGGTCCTTCCTCGAGGTTCATCTCGATTGAATGGCCGGGCACTAAAGTGTTTCTGGTAACAAAATGCTGACTCAACCCACCCTTGGCCACGCCCACGCTGGCACGCATGTGCTCGGGAGTGCTTTCCAGCACTTCAGCAGTGGAACACCACGGCAGAAATTCCGGGTAACGCGCCACGTCGTTGACCAGGTCATACAGCGCTTGCGCCGGGTAAGGCAGCAGAGCCGAACGTTGAATGTGTGTCGTCATGTCAGCGTCACTTCCACAGCTGTGCGGCAAACACTACGAGAATGCCGATGGGCGCCACATAGCGCATCAAGAACAAGGACAGGGCGAACAGCGCAGGGTTGCGGACCGACAACTCGTCGCGCACCGCTTCACGCCCCATCACCCAGCCCGCAAACACCACGAAACACAAACCACCGAGTGGCAACATGATCCGCGACGTGAAGAAATCGATCACGCCAAAGAAGTCCAGGCCACCTGCCGCACCCCATTGATAGAGATGGAACATCCCGCCTTCGTTCACGAAAAATTTGGCTTCCTTCCAGATATTGAAGGAAAACACCGTGCCCAACCCCACGAACCAGCAGATAAACGCCAGCCAGAAAGTCACCCAGGCGCGACTGACTTTCGTGCGCTCGACCAGGTAAGCCACCATCGGCTCGAGCAGGGAAATCGCCGAGCTCCAGGCAGCCACCGCGACCAGTACGAAGAACACTACGCCCATCAACTGGCCGAACGCTACGTTACCGAAGGCGAACGGCAGGCTGACAAACATCAGGCCCGGGCCTTCGCTCGGGTTCAAGCCCGCAGCGAACACAATCGGAAACAATGCCAGACCAGCCACCAGGGAAACGAAAGTGTCGAGCAGCGCCACGCCGACCACGGTGCCGGAGATCGACGAATGCTTGGGCATGTAAGCGCCGTAAATCATGATCGAACCAACGCCCACACTCAGGGAGAAGAACGCGTGCCCCATGGCCGGCAACAAGCCGTCGAGGACTTTTTCCGGGTGGAAGTCGAACATGAAATGCACGCCTTCCATGAAATGCCCGGTGGTCATGCTGTAGCCCAGCAGCACCAGAATCATCACGAAAAGCAGCGGCATCATGATCCGCAGGCTGCGTTCAAGCCCGGCGACCACGCCTTTGGCGATGACGACGGCAGACAGCAGCATGAAAATCGTGTGCCAAAGTGTCAGGCGCCACGGATCGGCGATCACATTGCCAAAGTACGCGCCGACCTGATCCGGCGTTGCTCCCTGGAAGTCGCCACGGCCCATGTCGATGATGTAATCCAGCGACCAGCCGCCGACCACACTATAGAAAGACAGGATCAGCAACGCCGTGATCATCCCGGCGAATGCGCCCCAGGACCACTTACCCGAATGCCCTGCTTCCACCGCCAGCACCTTCAAGGCGTTGGCCGGGCTCTGCCGCGCGCGGCGGCCGATCAGGGTTTCGGCCAGCATGACCGGCACGCCGATCAGCGCGATACAGGCCAGAAACATCAGCACGAAGGCGCCGCCGCCGTAGACGCCGACCATGTACGGGAATTTCCAGATACTACCCAGGCCCACGGCCGAACCGGTCGCGGCGAGTATGAAGACCCAGCGGCTAGCCCAACTGCCGTGGACAGAAACCTTGTCTGTCGACATCGTTATCACGCCCAAGCGTTCAAAAAAGAGGCCGCATTGTCCGGGATTCAATCAACCTGCTCAAGCACGTAGCGATACCGTAGCCGACTCGCGTGCAACTCCCTATAATGCCGCCCCTATGGCTAAACAGAAGAAACACCCAACAGGGACCATCGCGCAAAACAAAAAGGCGCGACACGATTACTTCATCGAGCATAAGTTCGAGGCTGGTCTGGTCCTGGCCGGCTGGGAAGTAAAAAGTCTGCGGGCAAGCAAGCTGCAACTGGTTGACAGTTACGTGCTGCTCAAGGATGGCGAAGCCTGGCTGCTCGGCAGCCACATTACGCCGCTGATGACCGCCAGCACCCACGTCATCGCCGATCCGACCCGCACCCGCAAATTGTTGCTCAACCGCCGCGAGCTTGAAAAACTGGCCGCCGCCGTGCAGCAAAAAGGCTATGCCTGCGTGTGCCTGTCCTGGTACTGGAGCAAGCACATGGTCAAGTGCGAGATCGCTCTGGGCAAGGGCAAGAAGGAATACGACAAGCGTGATACCGAACGCGAACGCGACGCCGGTCGCGAGTTGCAGCGTGCGGTGCGCAACAAGGGCAAGGAAGATTAATCTTTCGGTCTGATGATCGTTCCCACGCGGAGCGTGGGAATGATCATGGCTACATCCCCTTGCGCCGCTCCGCCCGGGCCATGCGCTGCACTTCCTGACGCACTTCTTCCAGCACTTCCTGCACATACAAAATATGTCGGCTGGAGACTTCCCGCGCCTGTTCCGCCCGCCCTTCGATAATCGCCAGGTACAACTCCCGATGTTGCGTGATCAGCATGTCACGGGTTTCCGTGCGCTGCTTGTACATGCCGCCAATGTTGGTCACCACGTTGCGCTTGAGCAGATCGAACAGCCCGCGAATGGTGTGCAGCAACACAGCGTTGTGACTGGCTTCGGCAATCGCCAAATGAAACTTCGCATCCGCCGCGCCCTCTTCCGCCCGGCTCACCTCATCGTGACGCGTGTAGCAGTCCTGCAATTCATTGAATGCCGCCGTCAGCCGCTCGCGATCGACATCCGTGGCGCGCAGTGCCGCGTAATAGGCGCAGGACGCTTCCAGCGTATGACGAAATTCCAGCAGATCGCGCTGGGCTTCCGGGTTGCTTTCCAGCAGATGCAACAGTGGATCGCTGAAGGTTGAACCCAGCGACTCCACCACATAATTGCCGCCGCCCTGCCGACTGACCAACAAGCCTTTGGCCGCCAGTTTCTGAATCGCCTCGCGCAACGAGGGGCGTGACACGCCGAACTGCTCGGCCAATGCGCGCTCGGCCGGCAAGCGCTCGCCAGACTTCAACGTGCCTTCGAGGATCATCCCCTCGAGTTGCTCGACAATATCGTCAGACAAACGGCGCTGACGAATCTGATCAAACCCCATAACTCAATTCTCCACGGTCCCGACGGCTCGCCGGGCCCTCTATTCTGGCCTATCGGCGCTGTGCCAGCACCTACCAGACGGCATTTGTTAAAGCGGATCACGCCCACTATTCAGCACTTATTCGACAAAAGTTTTAGGGCGACAAATTGACACACCGCATACAAGGCTTTTACCCTAGCCAACAGCGATTGTAAATTGGTATTACCAATTATCCAAGAACGCTGACCAGTGCCTGACCAACAACAATTAGGGGCCACCCCATATGCAAACCTGGCAACAGCTCTATACCCCGCTCGGCAGCCTTGGCGTTTCCGCGCTCGCGGCCGTTATTCCCATCGTGTTTTTCTTCCTGGCGTTGGCGGTGTTCCGCCTCAAAGGCCATGTGGCCGGCAGCATCACCCTGGCGTTGTCCATCGCCGTTGCGATCTTTGCCTTCCAGATGCCGGTCGATATGGCCTTCGCCGCCGCAGGCTATGGCTTTGCCTACGGTCTGTGGCCGATTGCCTGGATCATTGTCGCGGCCGTGTTCCTCTACAAACTGACGGTCAAGAGTGGTCAGTTCGAAGTGATCCGCAGCTCGGTATTGTCGATCACCGACGACCAGCGTTTGCAGGTGCTGCTGATCGGTTTCTGCTTCGGCGCGTTCCTGGAAGGTGCCGCTGGTTTCGGTGCACCGGTAGCGATTACCGCCGCGCTGCTTGTAGGGCTGGGCTTCAACCCACTGTACGCCGCTGGCCTGTGCCTGATCGCCAACACCGCGCCAGTGGCCTTCGGTGCCCTGGGGATTCCGATCATCGTGGCCGGGCAAGTGACCGGCATTGACGCGTTCAAGATCGGCGCCATGACCGGCCGCCAACTGCCGTTGCTGTCGCTGTTCGTGCCGTTCTGGCTGGTGTTCATGATGGACGGCCTGCGCGGCGTTCGGGAAACCTGGCCTGCTGCGCTGGTGGCCGGCTTGAGCTTTGCCATCACCCAATACTTCACGTCGAACTTCATCGGCCCTGAGTTGCCGGACATCACCTCGGCCCTGGCCAGCCTGATTTCCCTGACGCTGTTCCTGAAAGTCTGGCAGCCAAAACGCGCCGCCGGCCAACACATCGCCGGTGCCGTCTCGGCCTCCGTGGTGACCGCCAGCGCCGGCGGTTTCGGCCAGCCGCGCACCAGCGTAGCGTCGCCTTACAGCCTGTTTGAAATCGTCAAAGCCTGGTCGCCGTTCCTGATCCTCACCGTGCTGGTCACCATCTGGACCCTGAAACCGTTCAAGGCCATGTTCGCCGCCGGCGGTTCGATGTACAGCTGGGTGTTCAACTTCGCCATCCCGCACCTGGATCAGATGGTGATCAAGGTCGCACCGATCGTGACTGCGCCGACCGCCATTACAGCGGTGTTCAAACTCGATCCGATTTCCGCGACCGGCACGGCGATTTTCTTCTCCGCGCTGATCTCGATGCTGGTGCTGAAGATCAACATCAAAACTGGTCTTACCACTTTGAAAGAGACCTTCTACGAGCTGCGCTGGCCGATTCTGTCGATCGGCATGGTGTTGGCGTTCGCCTTCGTCACCAACTACTCGGGCATGTCTTCGACCATGGCACTGGTATTGGCAGGCACTGGCGCGGCATTCCCGTTCTTCTCGCCATTCCTCGGCTGGCTGGGCGTGTTCCTGACAGGGTCCGATACCTCGTCCAACGCGCTGTTCAGTTCGTTGCAAGCAACCACCGCGCACCAGATCGGCGTGAGCGATGTGCTGTTGGTGGCGGCAAACACCAGCGGCGGCGTGACCGGCAAGATGATCTCGCCGCAATCGATCGCCGTGGCCTGCGCCGCCACCGGTCTGGTGGGCAAGGAATCGGACCTGTTCCGCTTCACCCTCAAGCACAGCCTGTTCTTTGCAACCATCGTCGGCCTGATCACCTACATCCAGGCCTACTGGCTCACTGGCATGTTGGTGCACTAGGGACTACAAGCCACATCGAAAAAACCGACGCCGGACCACGATTCCGGCGTCAGCTATTCACAACCCGGTCTGTAAGGCTGCTGAAAGTTTCCCTCTCTATATTCAGCAGCCTCAGCAGACGGATAACCGGGTCCACCCGGAGACACGCCTGATGAGCGAGCTTTTTTACAACGCCGTGCCGAATGCGACCCGCGTCGCCCCGCCACTGCCCGAGCCTCGGCAATACCCCAGCGAGAAACCGTCACGGGTCTACCTGTTCGGGACCTGCGTGGTGGACTTGTTCTACCCCGAGGCCGGGATGGACGCGATTCACTTGCTGGAACGCGAAGGTATCCGTGTCGAGTACCCGCAAGGGCAGAGCTGCTGCGGACAACCGGCCTACACCTCGGGTTACACCGAGCAGGCAAGGACCGTGGCGCGCTCGCAACTGGCGCTGTTCGCCGGGGATTACCCGGTGGTGGTGCCGTCGGGATCCTGTGCCGGGATGTTGCGCGAACACTACGCCGACTTGTTCAAAGACGAGCCGCAGACGTTGAAGCAGGTTCAGGCGCTGGCGGCCCGGACTTACGAACTGGCCGAGTTCCTGCTGTTTGTCTGCAAGGTGCAGCTCAAGGACGGCGGCGAGCCGGTAAAAGTGGCGTTGCACACCTCGTGTTCGGCACGGCGTGAAATGAACACCCACTTGCACGGTCGCGAGTTGTTGTCGCAACTGAGCAACGTGGAGCGAGTCGACCACAGCCACGAAAGTGAATGCTGTGGCTTTGGTGGAACGTTCAGCGTCCGTATGCCAGATATTTCCGGCGCGATGGTGGCTGACAAGACAAGGTCGTTGAAGGAATCCGGTGCACACAAGGTCCTCAGTGCCGATTGTGGTTGCCTGATGAACATCAACGGCTCGCTGGAGAAACAGAAGGAAGCGTTGCGCGGCCAACACCTGGCCAGTTTCCTTTGGCAGCGAACCGGAGGTGTTCTATGAACGCTTCCGCGATTATTCCTACGGTTGCCGTGGAAGAAGACTTTCGCACCCGGGCTCACAAGGCATTGGGTGACAAGCAGCTGCGAAACAACTTTCGTACTGCGATGGATTCTCTGATGACAAAACGGGCAGCGTCCTTCAGCGATGCCCATGAAAGAGAACATTTACGAGCGCTGGGCAATGCAGTCCGTGCCCGTGCGTTATCCAAGTTGCCCGACCTGCTCGAGCAGCTGGAACAGAACCTGACCCGCAACGGTGTGACAGTGCACTGGGCGGAAACGGTGGACGAGGCCAATGGCATCGTCCTCTCGATCATCCGCGCTCACGAGGGGCGGCAAGTGATCAAGGGCAAATCGATGGTCAGCGAAGAGATGGAGATGAACCATGTCCTCGAAGCTCAAGGCATTGAATGCCTGGAGTCGGACATGGGGGAGTACATCGTCCAGCTCGATCACGAGAAGCCTTCACACATTATTATGCCGGCGATCCACAAGAATGCCGGTCAGGTCGCGTCCTTGTTCCACGACAAACTTGGCGTGGAGTACACCAAGGACGTTGACCAACTCATTCAGATCGGTCGCAAAGTCTTGCGACAGAAATTCTTCGAAGCGGACATCGGCGTTTCTGGCGTCAACTTCGCCGTGGCCGAAACCGGCACCTTGCTGCTGGTGGAAAACGAAGGCAACGGCCGCATGACCACCACGGTGCCGCCGGTGCACATCGCGGTGACCGGCATCGAAAAAGTCGTGGAAAACCTGCGCGACGTGGTTCCGCTGCTATCGCTGTTGACCCGCTCGGCCCTCGGCCAGCCGATCACCACCTACGTCAACATGATCTCCAGCCCGCGCAAGGAACATGAACTCGACGGTCCGCAGGAAGTGCATCTGGTCCTGCTCGACAACGGTCGCAGCCAGGCCTTCGCCGACAGCGAATTGCGCCAGACCCTGAACTGCATCCGCTGCGGTGCTTGTATGAATCATTGCCCGGTGTACACCCGAATTGGCGGTCACGCCTATGGGGAGGTTTACCCTGGGCCTATCGGAAAAATCATCACCCCGCACATGGTCGGCCTGGCGAACGTCCCGGACCATCCGAGCGCATCGTCGCTCTGCGGTGCTTGCGGTGAAGTTTGCCCGGTAAAAATTCCGATCCCGGCACTGCTGCGTCGCCTGCGGGAAGAGAACGTCAAAGCCCCGGACAGTGCGCATCAAGTCATGCGCGGTCAGGGCAGCAAATATTCGCGCAAGGAACGTTTTATCTGGAACGCCTGGGCCAGACTCAACAGCTCGCCGACGCTGTATCGTCTGTTCGGCTTTGTCGCCACACGACTGCGTGCCCTGGCACCGAACAATGTTGGCCCGTGGACGCAAAACCACAGCGCACCGAAACCCGCTGCCCGCTCACTGCATGACATGGCCCGTGAGCATCTGGCCAAACAGGGAGATCGTTGATGAGCGCCAAGCAAAACATCCTCGCCAAGCTACGGAAAAGTCTGACAGGCACCACGCCCGTGCCCGACGAATTCGACGTCGAGCTGGTGACTGCGCCTTACACCTACACCGCCGAGCAACGCATCCCGCAATTGCGCAAACTGATGGAAGCGGTGCACACCGAGATCCACCTCACGTCCGGCGAAGGTTGGCCGGCGCTGCTCGCACAGTTGTTGCGAGACCGTCAGTTGCCGAGCTTGTTGATCGCGCCGACTACGCCTCATGGGCAACGCGTCACTCAACACTGGGCGAACAATCCTGATCTGCCGACACTCAAGTCCTACGACCGTCCGGTTGAAGAGTGGAAAGCCGAGCTGTTCAACGACACCCCGGCCAGCCTGACCACCACCCTTGGCGCAATTGCCGCCACCGGAAGTCTGATTCTCTGGCCAACACGGGAGGAACCGCGCTTGATGAGCCTGGTTCCGCCCGTGCATTTTGCCCTGCTGAAGGCCAGTGAAATTCGCGACAACTTCTATCAGGTCCAACAGGAATTCAACTGGGCGCAAGGCATGCCGACCAACGCCCTGCTGGTGTCCGGCCCGTCGAAAACGGCCGACATCGAGCAAGTCCTGGCCTATGGTGCGCACGGTCCGAAAGACCTGGTGGTTTTGATTCTGGAGGACCAATGACTCTACCGGCGGCTTTCCTGCGAGATGCGCAGCAACTGATCCCCCAAGAGCGGCGCTTCGACGACCCATTGTCGACATTGGCCTTCGGCACCGACGCCAGCTTTTATCGACTGATTCCGAAACTGGTGATCCGTGTCGAGTCCGAAGACGAAGTGGTGGCGCTGCTGAAACTGGCACAACGTGACCAGGTCCCGGTGACCTTCCGCGCTGCTGGTACCAGCCTGTCCGGCCAGGCCATCAGCGATTCGGTGCTGATCGTGCTTGGGGATAACTGGAACGGTCGCGAGATCCGCGGCCAAGGCACGCAAATCCGCCTGCAACCGGGCGTGATCGGCGCGCAGGCCAACGCCTGGCTGGCGCCGTTCGGGCGCAAGATTGGTCCAGATCCAGCCTCGATCAACGCCTGCAAAATCGGCGGCATCGTCGCCAACAACGCCAGCGGCATGTGCTGCGGCACCGCGCAGAACACCTACCACACGCTGGCCGGTATTCGTCTGGTCCTGGCCGACGGCAGCCGTCTCGATACCGAAGATCCGGCGAGCGTTGCCGCGTTTCACCAGAGCCACGCCGCGCTGCTTGAACGTCTGGCGACATTGGGCCGCGAAACCCGCGCCAATGCCGAACTGGCTGCGAGAATCCGCCACAAGTACCGCCTGAAAAATACCACCGGCCTGTCACTCAATGCGCTGGTGGATTTTGACGAGCCTGTGGATATCTTGAGCCATTTGCTGGTGGGCTCCGAAGGCACGCTCGGCTTCATCAGCGCGGTGACCTACGACACGGTCATCGACCACCCGAACAAGGCTTCGGCGCTGATCGTGTTTCCGGATGTGGAGACCTGCTGCAACGCCGTCACCGTGCTGAAAAGCCAGCCGGTGTCCGCCGTGGAACTGCTGGACCGTCGCAGCCTGCGCTCGGTGCAGGACAAACCCGGCATGCCCGCTTTCGTACAACAGCTGTCGAACAATGCCTGCGCCTTGCTGATCGAATCCCGAGCCGCATCGTCCACTTTGCTACAGGAACAACTGGCGCAGATCATGGCGTCGCTGACTTCTTTCCCGGTGGAAAAACAAGTCGACTTCACCGAGGACCCCGTGGAAAACGCTCGACTTTGGGCGATCCGCAAAGACACCTTCCCTGCCGTCGGTGCGGTGCGCAAAACCGGCACCACGGTGATCATCGAAGACGTGACCTTCCCGGTCGAACAGCTGGCCATTGGCGTTAACCGCCTGATCGAGCTGTTCGACAAACACCACTACGACGAGGCGATCCTCTTCGGCCATGCCCTGGAAGGCAATCTGCACTTCGTCTTCACCCAAGGCTTCAACAACCCGGAAGAAGTCGCACGCTACCAGGCATTCATGGACGACGTGGCGCAGTTGGTGGCGGTGGAGTTTGGCGGATCGTTGAAGGCCGAGCACGGCACCGGCCGCAACATGGCGCCCTTTGTCGAGCTGGAATGGGGCAGCGATGCCTATCAACTGATGTGGCAACTCAAACGGCTGCTCGACCCTAATGGCATCCTCAACCCGGACGTGGTGCTCAGCGAAGATCCGCAGATCCACCTCAAGCACCTGAAACCGCTGCCGGCCGCCGACGAGATTGTGGATAAGTGCATCGAGTGCGGTTTCTGCGAACCGGTCTGCCCGTCGAAAGGACTGACCCTGAGCCCGCGCCAGCGCATCGTGATCTGGCGTGATATTCAGGCGAAGAAACGCGCAGGCGTCGACACCGCCGAACTTGAAGCCGCCTACGAATACCAAGGCATCGACACCTGCGCCGCCACCGGTTTGTGTGCACAACGTTGCCCTGTAGGCATCAACACCGGTGAGCTGGTGAAAAAGCTTCGCGGCCGCAAGGCGACGCATACGAAAACCGCCAACTGGCTTGAAGGCAATTTCGCCACGGCACTGCAAGGCGCGCGTTTCACCCTGCATGTTGCCAATGGTGCGCGGATGCTGCTGGGCGCACCGCGCCTGGCGAAGCTGTCGGCGACGTTGACCAAGTTGTCCAAAGGTCATGTCCCGCAATGGACCAACGCTATGCCGCAGCCAGAAAAAGCCATTCGTTTCAGCCCGGTCGTATCGGACCAACGCCCTCGTGTGGTGTATCTGGCGGCGTGCGTCTCGCGGGTCATGGGCCCGGCAGCGGGTGATAAAGAGCAGATGTCGCTGTACGACAAAACCCGTGGGCTGCTGGAAAAAGCCGGTTACCAGGTCGTCTTTCCCGACAATCAGGACAGCCTCTGCTGCGGTCAGCCATTTGCCTCCAAAGGTTATGCGGAACAGGCCGAGCACAAACGCCAGGAACTGATCGGCGCATTGCTGCACGCCAGTCGCGGCGGGCTCGATCCGATCTATTGCGACACCAGCCCGTGCACGCTACGGCTGGTTCAGGATTTGGGCGAAGTCCGACTCGACCTTTACGACCCGGTGCGATTCATCCGTACGCATTTGATGGATCGCCTGGATTTCACACCGCAGGAAGCGCCGATCGCGGTGCACGTCACTTGCAGCACCCAGCACCTTGGCGAGAGTCAGGCGCTGATTGATCTGGCGCGTAAATGCAGCAAAAACGTGGTCATTCCAGAGGGCATTCACTGCTGTGGTTTTGCAGGGGACAAGGGCTTCACCACCCCCGAACTGAACGCTCACTCACTGCGCAGCCTGAAAGACGCCGTGCAGTTCTGCGCAGAAGGCATTTCCACCAGCCGCACCTGCGAAATCGGCCTGAGCCAACATGGCGGGATCGACTATCACGGTCTGGTTTACTTGGTGGATCGTGTGACGCGAGTGCGTCCGGCTTGAGAGCACTTTGGTGAAAATGGGGCGATTTCGCCCCTTTTTCATGCACTGCTGTTGCGCCAATCTTCTCGACACGCCTTCAAAAAAAAACCGAACTCCAGCATGCGGCTATAGTCATTTAGCTAGGCCCTGTGAACGGGCTTATAACCACCTCGGCCAGCAGCCTACTTCACCGGCAGCACCGAGCCCTCATGCGCAAGGAGATACCCATGAAGCACTCTGCAATTGCTGGATTGTTCATCACCACCGCACTGTTGGCCTCGCCGGTGTTTGCGGCAGATAAAGACCTTTGCAAACAAAACATAAGCCAAATTCAGCAGGTACTGGACTCTGATCCCGCCACATCAGAAAACGCCAAGGACAACATACAAGCCGGTTTGGACAAAGCAAAAGCAGCCCAAGCCGCAGGGGACGACAAGGGGTGCGTTGGAATCACTAGCGGTTTGCTTGAGAAAATTCAAACGCGAAACCCAACCAACAAGTAATCCCGTGTGACCAGGCCAACCTTCGGGTTGGCCTTATCCACCGCGGTGGCGCACACGGCGCGGGCGTGTTGTTCACTTTGAATCACAGAGCAACAGGCTCGGGGCCGTTCAGGATTTGACGCCGGTTCAAGCAGCTAAAACTTACACAACCCCACCCGCGATACAGAAGCAATTACCCCCATTTTTAGTGCCACTGCACCCATCGACTATCAAACAGTTTTTTCATAGCCATTCTGAAAAAACCGAATTTCTGCGCCGTGTCGTAGTCTTTTAGGTAGGCCCTAATCAATCGTGGCTTATTTTTCGGACTCGCCCGAGCCGCCCGCTCATACGGCAGCACCGAGACCATCAGTACAAGGAGATATCCATGAAACGTACCGCACTCGCGGGTTTGTTCATGTCTGCTGCAGTGTTGGCCTCTCCCGTATTTGCAGCGGACAACGACCTTTGCACGAGCAAACTGCAGGAACTCGAAGCCAAAGTGAATGCGCTACCAGCGACCTCCACCAACGCACCGGAGATCAAAAGACTGCTGGCCAGCGCCAAAACTTCAAAAGCCGCCGGGGACGACAAAAAATGCGCCACCGAGGCCATCCAGGCATTGGCGCTGACAAACTGAGCAGCGAACCCAACCAGTAACCACTCGCGGCCAACCTTCGGGTTGGCCTTCTCACGCGTGTTGGCGTACAATGCGCAGGCTTGTTGCTCACTTTGATTCACCGAGCAACAGGCTCGGGGCCGTTTAGGATTCGACGCCGGTTGCGAAACTTTAGGTGCATGCCGAGTTGGTAACAGAACTCGTAAATCCACTGTTGCAACTTTCTATAGTTGCCAATGACGAAACCTACGGGGAATACGCTCTCGCTGCGTAAGCAGCCTTAGCCCTTCCCTCCTGGTACCTTCGGGTCCAGCAATCATCAGGGGATGTCTGTAAACCCAAAGTGATTGTCATATAGAACAGAATCGCCGTGCAGTACGTTGTGGACGAAGCGGCTAAAACTTACACAACTCGCCCAAAGCACCCTGCCCTTCGGGTCGCTGAGGGTTAACTTAATAGAAACGGCTACGCATGTAGTACCGACAGCGGAGTACTGGCGGACGGGGGTTCAAATCCCCCCGGCTCCACCACTTCATCATCTAAAGACGTCCACGGACGTCTTTTTTTGTGCCTGAAATCCAGTAAATACGGGGGTTTCAGGGCCATTGAGCTCCACAGCGCTTCAGGCAGATCCATTTTGAAATGTATTCCAAGGCGTATTCCAAGCCCGTGACTGGTAAATTTTGGAATACACAAACAGCGTTGGAGTACCCATGGGAGCCCAAGCCACACGCCTTTCAGACATGAAAATCAGAGCCGCCAAGCCCAAGGACAAGGACTACACACTGACCGACGGCGACGGCCTTCAGTTACGAGTCCGAACCAACGGTTCAAGGCTTTGGAATTTCAACTACATCCATCCCGTGACCAAGAAACGGATCAACATGGGACTGGGGACGTTCCCAGAACTCAGCCTGGCTCATGCGCGAAAACGCACGGTTGAAGCCAGGGAGCTGGTTGCCCAGGGACTGGACCCGAAAGAGCAACGCGATGCAGATCGCCAAGCGAAAAAAGCCGCGACAGAGCACACCTTTCAAAACGTGGCGACAGCCTGGTTTGAACTGAAGAAAGACTCCGTGACAACCGCCTACGCTGAAGACATTTGGCGCTCGCTCACGCTGCACATCTTCCCGGATCTACACGCGACCCCAATTTCTGAAATCAGCGCGCCTCAGGTCATCAAGTTGCTTAGGCCACTTGAAACCAAAGGCAGCTTGGAAACGGTCAAGCGCCTGACCCAACGCCTCAACGAAATCATGACTTACGGGGTGAACTACGGACTCATTCATGCCAACCCCCTGAGCGGAATTCGATCAGTCTTCAAAAAACCAAAGAAGAAAAACATGGCGGCATTGCCCCCCGATGAGCTCAATGAACTCATGGTGGCAATTGCCAACGCCAGCATCAAAAGAACCACCCGATGCCTCATTGAGTGGCAGCTCCACACGATGACTCGGCCAGCAGAAGCTGCGACCACTCGATGGGCTGACATCGACTTCAAGAAGAAGATCTGGACGATCCCAGCGGAGCGCATGAAGAAACGTCGCACACACATCATCCCGCTGACGGAGCACGCTTTGGCGCTCCTGGAAGCCATCAAGCCCTACAGCGGACACAGGGAGTACGTGTTTCCCGCCGACCGTAATCCTCGCACCCATTGCAACAGCCAGACCGCCAACATGGCGCTGAAACGGATGGGGTTTGAGGGGCGACTCGTAAGCCACGGAATGCGCTCCATGGCGAGCACCATCCTGAACGAGCATGCATGGGATGCCGAACTAATTGAGGTTGCCCTAGCTCATGTCGACAAAGATGAGGTTAGAAGCGCTTACAACCGCGCAGACTATATTGAGCGTCGACGTCCAATGATGGCCTGGTGGAGCGAGCACATTCAAAAGGCGGCCACAGGTGACTTTTCAATAGCAGCAATCCATGAAAACAGAAGCCGGAAAGTCGTCTCGATTCGTTAAACAAAGTCAACTTGATGGCGACGGCGGCGACAGCGGCGACAACCCTCGTCGTCTCTGACCACGGGCGAGGCGACAAACTGGCGGCCGTCGCCACCACAAGTGTCGATCATACTTTTCCGCCAAAGCCGCTGCGGTCGGGAAGGCTTCGCAGCAACGTTTGCAGTGGCTCGCTTGGCGATCTTACAAACGGTAGTAAATCTATCTAGAGCCACCGAGATCCAAGGTCTTCTACGTCAGTTGCATTCCCAATGTCCCGGTTGATCGCTAGTCGAACGTGGGGTACACCAACGCCTCACGAGGAGCAGTTAGCGGCGATTCCGAGTAGTTCTAGAGCACTGAGACTACGACACATTGTCGTCCTTCTTCCTAAGGAGCGAGGAAAAACTGACCTCATAAGGAGATTGTTGTCGATGCAACTGTGCGAAAAATGCGATCCACCGCGCCCTCTTCTGGATTATCGGCCCCAACCATTGACCTACCCGGTCGAAGCGCTGGGTGAACTCCTGGGGGGAGCGGTAGAACGGATGGCAGAGGTTATCGGCGCACCGAGTGCCATGACCGCACAATCGGTGCTGGCCACCGCAGCTCTAGTGACTCAAGGCCACTTCAACGTACAACTCGATGGCCGCACCTATCCGCTGTCTCTGTATCTGCTGACGGTCGCATCATCAGGTGACCGTAAAAGTGCAGTGGATCATCAAGCTCTCTCTGCAGCGCGTAACTGGGAGCGAGAGCAGTGGTCTGTGTACACAGAAAAGCTCAACGTCTACCAATCTGCCATTCGCCTTACGGCCAAAGCCCAACGACAGGCAAAGCATGAAATCTGTGAACTATCCGAACCCGTCCAGCCCAGGCTGATCTCCACCGACCCCACCATCGAAGCACTCATAAAAAACCTCTGTTATGGGTTGCCGAGCATGGGCCTGTTCAATGACGAAGGCGGTCAATTCCTCGGTGGCAGCACCATGAGCAAAGAGAACCAGCTCAAAGCGATCACCACGCTTTCAAGAATCTGGGATGGCAGTCCCATTGACCGGACACGGTCCATGCCCGGTGAAAGCCTGCGAGCCTATGATCGTCGTCTCAGCATGCATCTGATGCTGCAGCCGTACCTGGCCAATCAGTTCCTCAAAGATCCGATGATCAATGGTCAAGGTGTGCTCGGCAGATTCCTGATCAGTTGGCCTGAACGTTTGATCGGTCAGCGCCTGTACAAGGCGGTAGATCTGACGCAAGACCCCAAGATCCAACGCTACCAAACGCATATCACTGATCTGCTGAAGAAACCGTTAGCGACCAACAAGGACGGATCACTCAAGCTCACGACATTGGAGTTGACGGACAGCGCCCGCTTGGCCTGGATTGATATTCACGACACCATAGAGTGCCAGTCTGGCGAGTTCGGGGAGCTGGCCGGCGTTCAATCCGTCGCAAGTAAAGCTGCTGCCAATGTACTGCGCATCGCGGGGGTTCTGGCGGTAATCGAAGAAGCCTGTGCCTTGAACGAAGAGCATATTCAGCGCGCTTCAACGCTAATGGATTATTACCTGGCCGAGATCCAGCGCTTGACTGAGCAAGAGCCGGTTAACATCCTACGTGAGGAAGCGGATCGTTTGTTACGCTGGCTGAAGCAGAAAGGCTGGACCCGCTTCACCATCCGAGACATCAATCGCAACGGCCCTCGCTTTGCACGCAAGAGCTGTAATCACACCGCCACGCTCCTCGTTGAGTTACTCACAGCGAACTGTGTGAAGAGCCAAGACGCCAAGACTTTCGAGGTGTGCCGTGTTCCGTCTGAATGACGCAGTACGCCGCTTTCAGTCGAAAAATCAGACGCCCCCTGTCCTGCGGTGTGTCGCCACTTCCGTCGCCAAACTGTCGCAAGATGCCAACCGTGGCATTCCGCAGGTTGTCGCCAGTGTCGCCGCTGTCGCCACATCCAGCTCGGACCCTGTCGACATCAAACTGCTGATCCAGCAACTTCGCAATGACGGAGTAGTGCTGCACCATCATGAAAATACTCTGCACATACGACCCAGGCACTGGCATCAGCTGGACCAAATCAATGGATCCTGGAAAGCCATGCTCCTCTTCTTCCAAACGAATGAAAATGGATGACGATGGCGTTGATCGGTCAGCGTGAGAGCCACGACGTTGCCTATCTCCAACTGCGGTCCACCAACACTAGAAGATCTGGTCTTCGGCACTCACATCTCTACGGTGAACTAGGCATGAGACTCGCAGTCCTCAGACCGACAACATGCACGAGATGCTGAGCGTTGAGGCCTGGCGACAGAATTGGTGCACGCCTGCAGCCACATGAGCGACCACTTCTGACTGATCAAAGGCTTGCTCGCTACACCCAATTCGGAAGATGAAAGTGTCGGACCGCAAACAACCCTTGGCCCAACATTCGGAAACTCTCGATAGTCGGTTTTCGGATTGACGGCAAATGTCAGCGAATGCAATTTACAAGCTCACACTAGCCGCCAGGATCTTCAAGACGGCGCTGCGGTTTCCCGCAGGATCCTCCCGATAACGCATCGCTTCCGGAAGCGCGAACAGTCGACTTGAATGTCGACGGAAGCATGATATTCCCCCACCCAAGACGGGCCTCCCCGTCTTGGGGCAGGCCTTTTTTATTTTCGAGGCCTTAATGAAAAATCGACTGGCAATGTACAAAGCCCTGAAGGCGATCAACGTGCCTGAGCAGCAAATCGAAGCAGTTATCCAAGCCATGGATTCTGATATGCATTTATCTTTTGCAGGTACATCCGATCCCGACTTCGCACAATTTCGGGCAGAGCTATCCCGGTTTCGGGTGAGTCTCAATATAGATATTGGCGTGATGCTCTCCCTCGTGGTGGCGATTCTCTTCGCCGGGATTGCGTTTATCCGCTGACAACTCTTTCTTCCAGCAAAATCAGAAACCATCTGTTCTAGGACAGGTGGTTTTTTTTGCTCAGGTAGCAGTCATTGGATTGCCCAAGCATTGTCTACTAGGCCGCTATGCCCAGTCAGGTGCACGCGCGGCTAAGGGCAGCTATCGGCCAAAAGCGGACGCTCAGCCCCCTCTTTTTCGGCAATACGTCACCGCCTGGCAGGCATTCCTAAAAAGGATTTACACTCGTTTTGCCTCGATTCAGACCGCTGTCTACATACGGGAAATAGACTTGTGCAGATTCAAATTATTTACACCCAAACAGGCATGTTGCTCTCCAAGCATCCTTACCCATCGTGGAGAGAGGTTCAAAATCAGTACCCTGACTACGTGACTTCGCTCGGACCCTGGGATGCAGATGCGGTTATCGAATATCTAGCAGATGAATACCCCGAACTTTTACCGCATCCAAAAGAGCAAGTGGTCGCGTTAATTGAAGATACTCAAGAAACTAGAGTGCTTACTTTTGCCGCGTGAAAAACCTCCTGACGACCATTCGCCGATGTTCGCCAATGACGTCCGCTTTGGGTCGAGGCTGTGTAAAAACGTTTTTCAGTGCGACAGGTACTCAAAACCGGATTGAAAATTGCGCTTCTACGCGAAATCTGCATCTGCTGACGTGCCGATAAATTTCAGATTTAACGTAGACGCGCACACTTCAATTTTGGCGAAGCGTTTTTACACACTCTGGGTCGACTGCAGCCCCTCGCGACAGGCAGCAATCGGCCGAGGCTGTGTAAAAACGTTTTTCAGCGCGACAGGCACTCAAAACCGGACTGGAAATCGCGCTTCTATGCAAAATCCACATCTGCTGACGTGCCGATAAATTTCAGATTTAACGTAAACGCGCACACCTCAATTTTGGCGAAGCGTTTTTACACACTCTGGGCCAAAAGCAGCCATTCAACGTGTCTGGTACATCAAGGACGACATTGGTGAGGTCAGTATCCGCAGGAGATGGCGCAACGGAAATGGTTGATCCCTAGCCAGATTGATCAGGCGTCATGAGCAAGGCTCGGGCAAACAAAATCGGCAGATCCGGCGGTAGGATTTCTTCAGTGCTAGCCATTAACTCATTTTCTGACCACCACCTTATTCTACATACAGCGTCTCGCTCCTGAGCGCTCCAACTTGCAGTCGAACAATGCTCGTTGCCTACACGTACCACATAGTAATTTTCGACCGCGAGCACATGTTCCCCATCCGGCATTTGCCAGATGAACTCCTTTCGTGCGATACAGCGACCAACGGACTGAACGTCGAGGCCAGTCTCCTCGGAAAGCTCACGCACTGCCGCCGCCTGAAAAGACTCATCACCTCGCAGCGCACCACCAGGTGTGGCCCAGTAGCTTCTCCCCTCCAATGCGCCGGTCTTGTAGTGGATCTTGAAAAGCAACAGTCGGTGAGAGGAACTGACCAGCAAAATCCGTGACGCTGAACGTCGTCGCGGCATAACTCCCCCGGTGGGTATATGATCGCTAGCCAATGACTTTCAACACTTCACAGCCCCTCATACGCCGAACTTCCACCACATAGTCAGCGATGTTAGGAACGGAGTAATCGACAACAAGCTCGACAACATTTTTGACCGGTTTGCCCGAAGGTTTCACAGGATAATCTGCAATTCTACGAAAGATCTCCGTATCACGACGATGCGGAATTGGCCATGTGTTACCCGAGTTCATGTGGCACAGCCATATTTTTTCAGCATAGGCCGGGATGAATTCCGCCGAGTTTAACGTCAGAACATCGTGTTCGAGCGTGCGGTAATCACGAGCGCCGAGCAGGCGATGCAGTCTTTCCTCCTCGACCCAGAAGAAGACCTTGTCGTTGATCAGTTCATACCATTGCCGGGGCGTTGTTCCGTTCGTTAGAGCCTGTAACAACCGCCCCTCTGGCATCGGCTTTTGATCACGAAGCACGATATTGGAAGGGTGGCCTGCCCTCACATCCATTTTCTGATCACGGTGTTCGCTTTCGAACTGAGCACGCTCGGCATCAGCTACCTCAAGATGATCAAGGACTGCGGTCGCGCTCATCAGTCCACGTTGTTGAATACTCTCCCATGCCCCAAGCTCAGCCATATGGTAGACACGAGGATAAAGCTCGATCAGTTTTTCTAAATTCATTGGTCTCTCCTACCAGAGCGTGCAGTCCAATTGCGTCGATCGATCAAAGATCGTAGGTCACTTGCATTTGGATCTCTGGAAAACCTAGTGTTTATCAGCGACACAGGGGCTTGGGAAACGCGCTCCAGCTCTTCCACGAATTTGATTGTGTCCGGATGGAGCTGCTCGAACCTATGCGCTTTACTGTTCGTGGACTTAAGGTAATCCGCAAATGTCAGAACGATGTCGGTGGGAGCATTGAGCGCGCATGCTTTCCGGAACTGATCCCATTCGAACCAGCCGACCCGTCTGTTGCGACCAGTGGTGGACGTCTTCTCAGCAGCGTTTAACGCATCAGCATCAAGACCCGCAAATTCTGCAATCTCGTTGAAGGTAGTGGGATGCTTGAGTGTTCCTGACGTGTGGCCCTTGTCTCCATCAGGATCGCCAACACGAATTGGCATCGGTCGAATGACCATAAGAATTTTGCGGATCCTGCTGGGCGATATCCCAACCTCCGCGAGGCATCCTGCTACGTTGGTGTCCCTGGAGGTCACATGAGGATAATCACCATGGAAAATACTCAACCCGCTACCTTGGGTGCCCTCCAATAGAATTGAATGGCCATTGTGGTAAGCCTCTTCCAACCTGTCTGATGTGGAGCCGTGATAATTTCCAGGAGTGCCGACATACGGACGCAACTCATCCACGTCCCGTGCAAGCCTAATTGTTGCCTCACCTCTACTCAGAATACGCCGTGCAGCTGCAGCTCCACTCCCGCTTCCGGTGGACGCGATGGTTGAAACCAGATGTCTCTTCTCCGTCTGAATGTCTTCATCTTCAATGATGGTGGCTTGAGGATCGATGAACAGCCGGTCTTCGCCGATATCGCACTCCTCGATTTCTTTTAAAAGCCCCTGCAATCGGATAGTCATACCTGGGCCGAGGAGCAGTCGCGCGGTCACGTCCCGCGCCCCTGACGGCAGATGATGATAAGTGTAGGGGCCTGCGGAACTGGCCACGGTGTGTCCAGCGTTTGGGCCCCCAACACGAACCATGACATCGTATTCTCGAGCTAGGTAGGAAACTATATTGCCTTTACCCTCACTTCCGTACTGCCCTCCAATGAGAACATCCACACATCTAATTTCAGGCGGCGTAAAAAGATGCAAGCGAGCGGCTACTCGCACCAACGTGTCCTTGGAGGACGAACGTTCGGTGTATATTCGAACGTCCGCATCTTCCTTAAGCGCGTTAATTTCCTCCGACTCCCTCAGTTGATTGACCTCGTCATAAGCCGCAGGATCGGTTTTGCCTTCTACTCTTTTCCCGTAACGCTCATGAAGGGTCTTGTCACTCGCGTAAAGGTGGACATGAACCAGGTTTGCCCCGAAGGCCTCTCGAAACTGCAAAACCTGTTTCAGCGTAACCAGATGATCTACGACCAATGGCCGGTCATCCTTCTGAGCAGCACATATCTCCTTCGTTTCGACCAGCATCCATTGGGCATGCTGAGTGTCGTCTAGCTCTCTTCGGCGATCCATCAGCGTTGGCTGATCCATGCTGAGATTCCACTCGGAATTTTGAGAGGCTCGACGATCGCGAACCACAACAAAGTTAAAGTCCTTTTCCAGTAAATGAGCCAACTCACTTTTGCCGCTACAAGTTTTTCCACTGATCACCACGATCTGCCGAGTTTCCATGCGCTACTTCTCCCAGAGTTCTATTATCTGACGTGCGACTTCAAGGACTGTAAGTGTTCCGGTATCGAAAACCTTGTCCGCAATACTTCCTAGCGAACGTGCACTCAGCTCATTGGGGTGTCGCACATTTGCTTGATATTCCGCGAGATGATTTAGGCCACGCTCAGCGTATCTCTGCTGCAGAACGGACTCTGGCGCGTCTATATGTATGTGCATCACCGCCCCCGCATAGTGGAGCTTGAAAATTTCCAGCTGTCTCGACTTGCGCACGGCGTCCAGCAACCAATTATCGACATCCGGCCGGGCGTTGATCGCCGGTCTAGCGACTGAGTCAATGACCCACGAAAAGTCAGTAGACTTATCCAGACTGTCTCCAAGCTCCTGAAGCTTGTGACGGTCAGGCACTTCGCCTTGACCAACCAACTGCGCTCGCAAAAAAGAACTACTACTGATTGAGAAAAAACCAAAGTGTTCTTGTAGAACTGCGGATACAGATGTTTTACCACTGGCCATTGGGCCACTTAGCAGAAGTAGTCGCTTCACGTTTATGACGAATCCCTGTCTGGAATATTCGGTATCACACGAAGCGTAGCTGAGTTGTACAAAGTGATAAGTTTTTTTACCGAAGCTACTGCACCACAACCATTCTCTTAAGTTTACGCTCAGGAATGCGAATTCTTGCCGCCCCTACTCCTGATGACGTTTCAGAAGCTCATCGGATATCAAGATCGATTGGAGACCACGGATAAAGGTTGAATCGGCCCCAGTGTTGTAGACCTCATTTGAAGGACTGCTTTTGGCTGATTGCTGCCATTCGCGACCGGCAGCTCTCGGCCATTCATTCGCCGCACAGAGTAGCCACCGAAAAGTATCCTAAGCTCCGGCTCATTCAGCGAAGGCCCTGATCACCTGCTTCGCTATATTGTATTTTCTCAGCAAATGGTAGCTCCTGGCCGGTTAGAGACGGCAGGTGTCGACCATCGCGATGGCTGGACCGAAGAGAGCCAGATCACGATTTCGTTCTGCAAATTGAAGCCCAACCCAGATGCCCCATATATCTCGGTGATGAAAAACAGCGATGGGATTCCCAGCCCGGTTTTTCACACAAGCTCCCTGCGCAGTCGTGGCATGGGGACCATGCCGCCTCTGCGCAGGGAGCCGACAAGGCCGAAAGCCGCGTCAGTCCCACAGGCAATGATATGTATGCCCCCGCCCGATGACGCGCAACTCACATGAGCCGGGCCGTCACTGCAAACCGCAGTGACGGCCCCGCCGACGCCTCAACATTACGGGCAAATGCTGAATCCTAAAACGTGCGGCATACATGATGATGCCCCCCATACACTGGCCCAGCAAAATACCTAAGACGACAGGTTCGAGAGTCGTCATCCCAACAGCGCAATACTCCTGCAAGCGCTGATCCAGCAGGACGGAGTTAGCCAGGTATGCAAGGTTCCAGAAGCATACCGACCCATACCCATGGGGCGGAGCCGCCTTTATCCGTAGATTTATTCCGTGATGTGCCGCTACTGCACCGTCCTGGACAGCGGACCTTTGCGCAATAGCGACTGCTTCAGCTTAACAATCCCATCCATTTCCTTGGAGTACTCATCCACATTAAAAACCAACTCATCCCGCTCCATCTCCGTCCGACCTTCCAGCAGGAAGGAAGACGGACGTCTCAGCCGAGACACCGGTGTTTCCTGAACACCATGCCCCTGCCCTTCGGGGATCTCGCCTAGCGAGTTGGCACCAACACTTACCAATGATTTTCAGGACAGGACAACAGCACAAAACATAGCCAGTGAGTGGATGGGATATGGACGATTTGACCTACACCCTGCGGCAACTTTGCCGGCGCAATCGCGATGGCAGTCACAACACTCAGGCCGACCGCATCCGCTCACTGGGACTGATCGCCCGCCAGCTAAACGAGTCTGGTTTCCGGCAGATGAAAGCCCCCTCGCTCAAGGGCAAACATGTACTGGCACTCCTGGATCGCTGGCAAGGCGAAGGCCTGTCACCTGGCACCATCAAAAATCGGCTTGCGCACCTTCGATGGTGGGCTGAAAAAATCGGCAAGGCTGGCATTCTCCCCGCGGACAACACGCAGCTGGGTGTGGCCGAACGGCGTTTCGTCACTAACGCCAGCAAAGCTCAGGAACTGGGAACAGACCTTGGCAAGATCACTGACGCCCATGTGCGCATGAGCCTCCAGCTTCAGTCGGCGTTTGGACTACGCCGTGAGGAAGCAATCAAATTTCAGCCCAAGTATGCGGATCAAGGAGATCACATTCTCCTCAGGGGCTCATGGACGAAGGGTGGGCGTGATCGCTCTGTTCCGGTCACTACTTCGCTACAGCGCGAGGTGCTGAACGCGGCACATCAGCTAGCGAGAGCCGGCTCATTAATCCCAGCTCACAAAACGTATATCCAGCAGAGAAACAACTACGATGGTCAGTGCAAGGCAGCAGGGCTGAGCCATATGCATGGGCTGCGTCATCATTATGCACAAAGTCGTTACGTAGCTTTGACAGGATGGATGGCTCCGGCGGCAGGGGGAATCTCGTCCAAGGAATTGACTCCAATGCAGCGCTCTCAAGACCTTATTGCTCGGCAAATGATCAGCCGTGAACTCGGGCATGAGAGAACACAAATTACCGCGATTTACCTTGGCCGATGATTCAGGGCGTTCGACGTCGATACTCAACAACCCGAATCTGAAAGTGGTGGTGAGCGCAGGCAGTGAGAAGCCTCACACAACATTAGGAAACAGTCGGAAACCGATTACCGGATTGACAGCAGAAGGCCTCAGGGGCATTTTTGCCATGCATCTTAGCTGATTCGTTCAGCACCCCAGCCGCCAGGATCTTCAAGACGGCGCCGCGGTTATCCGCAGGATCCATCATATGACCGCATAGCTTCCGGCAGCGCGGACAGTCGACTTGAATGTCGATGGAGGCATGACTTTCCCACCCACGACGGGCCTTTCCCGTCGTGGGGAAGGCCTTTTTTTTGTTTTAGGAGGCCTTAATGAAAATGGAACTGGCGATGTATCAGGCACTGCGCGCAATCGACGTGCCTGAGCTCAAAGCCGAAGCTGTTATCCAAGCATTGGAATCTGACATGCTCACACTACTCGCGACGAAAAGTGATCTCACCAATCTAGAGCAGCGACTGACTACTGAGTTGGCTAAGACTGATCATCGGCTGACCTCCGAGATATCTAAAATTGATCATCGACTGACCGCAGAAATTGCTAAATCGGATCTCAAGTTGTCCATTCGCATGGCCTCCATGCTCGCAGTGACGATCGGCATCTTGATCGGGGCGATGAAAGTCTTCTTATAGTTTTCTTAGTAATTATTGAAACCACGAAAATCACCTGTCCTTCGACAGGTGATTTTTTTTGCGCCTCTTGTCCACGGGCAAGACAGTGAGTTCGACTAATCACTGCTCTGATGGTTATCAAGATCCTTCGCCCAATCGAGGCCAAAGAGAGCCTCGAAACCGTGAAACGATTGACCGAACAAGAGCCCGTCAATAGTCGACGAGAGGAAGCGGATCGGCTGCTGCGCTGGCTGGTACAGAAAGGCTGAACCTACTTCACTGTCCGTGACGTCAATCGCAACGGTCCTCGTTTTGCCCGCAAGAGCGCTGACCATACCGCCTCTTTATTCGTCGAGTTGATCACTCATAGCTGGTTGAACAGCCGCGATGGAAGAACCTTCGAGGTCCGCCATGTTTTGCCTCAATGACGCGGTGCGCCGCTACCAGGCGCAACATCAACCGCAGCCAGAAATGCGGTGTGTCGCCGCCTCTGTCTCGACCCTGTCGCCACGCGCTAGGCCAGAAACGACGCGGGTTTTCGCCACTGTCGCCGCAGTCGCCACCCCGCCCCTGGACCTGCTCACCTCGCCTTACTGATTGAGCAACTGCGTGAGAAAGGGGCACTGCTACAACACCAAGAGAAAGCCCTCCTAATCCGCCCGACAGCAAGTAGACATGCTCAGCCTCCACTGGAAAGCCCTGCTGCTCTCTCTGCAAACATACAAAATGGAAGTGACGATGGCATTGGTCGGTCGGCGTGATGGTCGCAACTTCGGCTATGGCCGCCAGCTGAGCTACGCAGGCCCGCAAGCGCTCAATGATCTGTCTGCGGGCGGATCCTTCGCCACGGTCAAAGCGCATAGCGATCGCCAGCAAGCGTTCGTGCGTTGATGTCGGTCAACGGACGGGCCCGGTTACAACGATCCGCGCCAGATTGGTCGAAAGAGGCTGCAAGGCTACGCCGGTTACCTGCGCCAGCAGATCCAGCAAGGTGAACTCACATCGCCACCGCGCAGAACCGCCTGAGCAGCGTCAATCTTACCCTCGCTACGCTGCACGGTGATCAGGACATGAGAATCGCCAGCCCGAGTCAGGCGTTGGGACAGAAGCGCTCAAGCGTACGCACCCGCGCACCACACGGCCAAGATTACCAACAGGTGCGGCGAGTTATTGCAGCGTTGCGTGAACAGCAAAATGGGTAAGCCGGCGCCACTAAGTGATCTGTATAGACTGAAAGCCTTGCTCAGTAAAACATGCACCGCAACAGTCGACGCCTTTTGATACCAAGCGCTTTGGAGTGGTTATTCTGCTTGAGTTTTGGAGCTTTCTTGGCCTTGTAGACTGGCGCTCGAACCATGGTTTTCTCATAGTTGACCGCTTTGCCACCGTTTTCGCGGTACGAGAACAGCGTATCTCTAGTCAACAACCATTGCAGATGACGCCAATGGGGCGTCGCCTTAATGTACAAGCTAATACGCGGATCGATCCAGCCTGCAAACCAAGCAATTTGATCGGCTAGCAAGCGCATGCTCGTAACGGTTTGCCGAGGTCGACGGGGAACGAAGCCTCGACGCCCATAGGCATCGAATTCGGCCGTTTTCCACAGTGAATCGTGATGGCCAATCCGATTTCGGACATCACGCATCTGGTAAAGCAGGCTTGCTATTCGGTCGACAAGCGCCGGATCACCGAAGACGCCATTGTGCAGACCAGGAATATTGGGGAATGCAACGGCCAAAACGCGTGCTTGCATGTCTTTAGGGTGAGACTTATGTTTCAACCCGTTAACGATTACCTCCCAGAAGCCAAAGGCGACTTTCGCGACAATATCGTCCACGGTTACCCTGCAGCCCATTCCCTTGCTCTTCTTGACTTTTTCGACCGCGCCGAGCACATCGTCGTAGGTACGGGGATTCAGCTTGTGCCAGGAAGTTAGGCCACCTGGGCTAGAATGGTTGGACCGCGTCTTGAGCATCCATTCAAAGCTGTCTGTCTTCCCGTAGAACTGCGACAGCCCTCGGTGCAACGCGTTACGCAAGCTCACCTCAAGGTCACCTAGAATCGGCAACAGTGCCGCACCTACCGCCTGGGTCCACGCATAGCAACCATAAAGGTCGCTTTCGCTAGTGGTTTTAAAGAATTTTTCGAGGGTATTGAGCCGGACAGCGGTCAGATGGACGAGCATAAGGCACCTTGTCAGCAGAGCGATTTTCTAATATCTTGTTATTCGACACGCGGGTTTTCCGGCTTTCCGGTCGTGCCCGTGTACCCAGAGTGAGAACCCCGCCGAGCTGCGGGGTTTTTGCTTTTTATGGCTTGGATACACCTCGGTAGTCATACCCGATCCGCGCGAGCAACCCCTCCAGCTTTTCTTCAAGGCTCGCCAGTTCACATTCGAGCTGCAGCCGCTCAGCCCTTAGCACGTCGACATCGACCTGTTCCTCCATTTCGACATGCTCGACATAGCGCGCAACCGAGAGGTTGTAATCGTGCTGCGCAATCTCAGCATGTGACACCACCCGCGCAAGCTGAGGCACGTTGCTCCTCGCCTGATAGGCGGCGTCAATGAAACTCAAGTCACTCTCGCTCAAGCGATTGCGAATCTTTCCAGTCTCAAAAGAGCGGCTAGCATCAATGAACAGCACGTCATCTGCTTCTCTGTCTTTACGCAGCAGCAAAATAGCGGTCGGTATCCCCGTGTGAGTGAAAAGCTTGGGAGGAAGTGCAATCACTGCATCGATCAATTTGTCGCGAACTAAGTGCATGCGAATCTGGCCTTCAACCCCACTGCGGAACAGTACGCCGAGTGAAACCACCACTGCCATACGGCCATTGGGCTTCAAGCTTTTGAGCATGTGGCTAATGAATGCGAAGTCTGCCGAGCCGCGGGGCGGAATTCCGCGCAGATAACGTCCGAACAAATCACGGGCTGCATCTTCATGCCCCCACTCCCGCATTGAAAAGGGAGGCTGTGACACGGCGATATCGAACGTCATCAGGTCACCAACCGGGCTTAGCAGCGTAGGGCTTCGCAGGCTGTCACCCCATTCAAGGCGGTAGCTATCCTCGCCATGCAGAATCATATTCATCCGAGCAAGTGCCAACGCGTCTGCGTTTACTTCCTGGCCATACAGACTCGCACCCTGCCCTACATTGGAAAGGCGAGCCTGTTTGCCGCATTCGATCAAGGAACCGCCCACGCCGAGGCACGGGTCATAAACGGATTCGCCCACTGCAGGGCGCAACAGTCGGGCCAGCAATCGCGATACGTCTGGGGGCGTCACGGCCTCCCCATCGCGCCTGCCACTCGCCTCATCTACAAAGGCCCACAACGCATCGCATACCTCCGCAGCGGCACCTTGCGCCTCACGATGCCCCACAGAGAAATTCAGGATGGGAGTGTCGAATGCTTCCAATAACCGGCTAAGCAAGATGTCTGCCCGCTTCGTCGCGCCGAGCTTAGCTGAACAGAAATCGACACTGTCGAACATGCCGTAAAGATCGTCGTTCGCCTGCCCGATCAAGCGCAGTGCGATATTTATGCGCTCACCGTTATAAGGTCCAAGGCGGGCGCGCTTGAGCTCCTGGAAATGCGCCTGCCTTGGTATCCGATAGCTCAAGCGAGAGCCGCAATCGGAGTCAGAGACATCAGAAAGGTATTTCAGTACAAGCATGGGCAGGACAAAGTGTTTGCTTTCTTCGCAAGGACTGCCCCCTCGGAAGACATCAAAGATTTTCGCAATAGCCATGCGAATCGTAGTGTCCTTGTTAAGATCAGCCATGACTGCTGTCCTCTGCGAGCAGCAAAGTCGACGTCAGGTACGCCATCTCTTCTTTATCCAACTCATTCAAACGATGGCGTATGGCACCAATCCGCTGGGTAGTGCGATCCAAATCGGCGATCAACAGCTGCTTCGCAAAATCTGGTAGCTCTACCTTCAAGCTAAGCAGCGCAACTTTAGTGAGCGCTTTGATGCTCGTCCCGGTCAACATTGAGCCCAACGTTACCTGAGTCGATTTTTTATTCAGGTACCATGCGAGATAGCGCGCATCCAGCGTGGCATTAGGTGTGATGATATTCAGCTGACCCAGCGGGAATACCGGCGCGTTCGCACCTTCGTAGACCCACGATCTGTAGTAGTCACCCCTGGAAGGGATGACAACATCGCCGGGCTGTAAGCATTGGCCGAGCAGACTTTCGTCAATGGAAATACGAGGAAGCTCATCCCACTGAAGTGGCTTGGCCGATACCAAATCCCTGATGGCCAAAGCCCGCACGTTCCCGTCCGGAGCCTCTTGAGGAGCCTGAGTCCTGAAGACCATAGCCGTGCGAATTTTGGCGTGATAGCTGAGCTCGATGGCTTTCACTGCAAATAACTCTACTTCATCAACATGGAGAGATAGTAGTTCTCCCATGATCATGGCGCAAGTAGAATTATTTGCTGAGTAAAAATCTTCTGCACCGACCTGGTGATTGCCTGCACGGCACTGGCGCAGTGAGTCTGACAGAGCGGCGGCAACACCAGCCGTTGTTGGATGCACTGCATGAAACGCTGCTGAGCCAAGACGTTATCCACACCGACGAGCCACCGGTGCAAATCGCACCATGCCTCAGGAAAACCCATCGAGTCTTAGTCTGGGTCTACCGCACCGCGCCATTTTCTGCGCTCAGGCGGTGGTGTATGACTTCAGCCCAAACCGTGCCGGCGAACATACGCGAACTTTCTGGGCACCTAGAGCGGCAAGCTGGTCTGCAACCACATAGCTGGCTACAAGGTGAGTTTGGCGGAGCTTACGCAGAAAAAAGCGCGTGATTTAGTTTCTCGATCAACTCTTTAAAATGCGTAGTGAGGCCGGCATCACCACCTGCCGACCATTCGGCTCCTCGTCCAATGATTAGAAAAGCCCTGGATATTCAACCGTTACCAAGGCATACGCTAGCCTGATTGCCGAATCCTGAGAGCCCCGCTGTTGATACTGGCAGCATGCCTCTAGCCCTTCTGATAAAGTCCGTTGGACGTCATAGGGACATAGCCAGTCATGGACAAGAAATCGCTTTCCGAGCGGGACATCTGCAGCAAGTACATCGCCCCAGCAGTTCAGCAAGCTGGATGGGACATGCACAAGCAGGTGCGCGAGGAAGTCAGCTTTACCAAAGGCCGCATTATCGTCCGAGGCAAACTTCACAGCCGTGGCGAAGCACGCCGTGCAGACTTCATCCTCTACCACCAGGCCAACCTGCCTATCGCTGTGATCGAGGCAAAGGACAACAAGCACTCCGTAGGCTCCGGCATGCAACAAGCCTTGGGCTATGCAGAGGCGCTGGACGTACCGTTCGTGTTCTCCAGCAATGGAGATGGCTTCTTGTTTCACGACCGCAGTGGCACAGGCGGCCAAGTAGAAACCGAACTCACCCTTGATCAATTCCCTAGCCCTGCCGAACTCTGGCACCGCTACTGCCAGTGGAAGGGGCTGGATACTACAGCCCAGCACAAGATCGAAGCGCCCTACTACGACGACGGCTCCGGGCGCATGCCTCGCTATTACCAGATGAATGCCATCAACCGCACCGTAGAGGCTGTGGCACGCGGCCAAGACCGTATTCTGCTGGTGATGGCTACAGGCACCGGCAAGACCTACACCGCTTTCCAAATCATCTGGCGGCTGTGGAAATCGAAACAGAAGAAACGCATCCTGTTTCTGGCCGACCGTAACATTCTTGTCGACCAGACCAAGAACAACGACTTCAAGCCCTTCGGCCAGGCGATGACCAAAATCGCCAAACGCCAGATCGATACCTCCTACGAGATCTACCTGTCGCTCTATCAGGCCGTCACCGGCACTGATGAAGAGATGAACATCTACAAGCAGTTCTCCCGCGACTTCTTCGACCTGATCGTGATCGACGAATGCCACCGTGGCAGCGCCTCTGAGGATTCCGCCTGGCGTGAAATCCTCGATTACTTCTCCAGCGCCACCCATGTCGGCCTCACCGCCACACCGAAGGAGACCAAAGAGGTATCGAGCATCACTTACTTTGGTGAGCCAATTTACAGCTACACGCTGAAGCAAGGCATCGAGGACGGCTTCCTCGCTCCCTATAAGGTAGTGCGCATAGACTTCGACAAAGACCTGCAAGGATGGCGTCCGCCCAAGGGCATGCTCGACAAAAACGGCGAACTGATCGAAGACCGGATCTACAACCTCAAGGACATGGATCGCACCCTAGTCATTGAGGCGCGCACCCAACTGGTGGCGCAAAAAGTTACCGAGCTACTCAAGGCCACCGATCCGTTCCAGAAAACCATCGTCTTCTGCGACGACATCAACCATGCCGAGCGTATGCGTCAGGCCTTGGTCAACCTCAACCCCAAGCGCGTGGCCGAGAATCGCAAATACGTCATGCGTATCACCGGTGATGACCAGGAAGGCAAGGCCGAGCTGGACAACTTCATCAACCCGGAAGAACGCTACCCGGTGATTGCCACCACCAGCAAACTAATGACCACCGGCGTCGATGCTCAGACCTGCAAGCTGATCGTCCTCGATCAACACATAAAATCGATGACCGAGTTCAAACAAATCATCGGTCGCGGCACTCGCATCAACGAGGAATACGGCAAGTATTGGTTCACCATCATGGACTTCAAAAAGGCTACCGAACTGTTTGCCGACCCGGCGTTCGACGGTGATCCGGTGGTGATCTACGCCCCCGACGCGAATGACTCGCCCGTGCCACCAGACGATCCGCAGGGAGATGAAGACGGCATCACCGCAGGCGGCGATAGCGACGGTAATGGACTGGAGTTTACCGGCGAGGAGGATGGCAAAAAACGCATTAAGTACGTGATCGATACCGTCCCGATTTACGTCGTTGCCGAGCGCGTGCAGTACTACGGTCCGGATGGACGACTCATCACCGAGTCGCTCCACGACTACACCCGCACTTGTGTAAAAAAGCAGTTCACCTCGCTGGATGACTTCCTCCGGCGCTGGAGTGATGCCGAGCAAAAGAAAGTCATAATCGAGGAAATGGCCATTCAGGGTGTGATGTGGGAAGCCTTGGCCGAAGAAGTGGAAAAGAAGCAGGGGAAAGCGCTCGATCCGTTCGATCTGATCTGCCACGTCGCCTTCGATCAGCCCGCCCTGTCACGCCGCGAGCGAGCCGAGCAGGTGAAAAAGCGCAACTATTTCGTCAAGTATTCCGGTGCCGCCCGCCAGGTCCTAGAGGCGTTGTTGGATAAATATGCCGATACCGGCATCGAGCATATCGAGGACATTAAAATCCTTCAGCTTGACCCTTTCAGCCAGTTCGGTGCGCCCATGGAATTGGTCAAAGCCTTCGGCGGCAAGGCTGGCTACAACCAGGCCATCCACGAACTGGAAGACGAACTTTACGCCAGTTGACGGCCAACTACCGACGACCTGCCAAAGCAGCTGCCCACACTATCCTGTAGAATTTCGCCCCCTTGCGGTACACGTTGAGAGAACTTCATGTCCATTAGCTCCACCATCAAGTCCATTCAGGACATCATGCGAAAAGACGTTGGCGTAGACGGCGACGCCCAGCGTATCGGCCAGCTCGTTTGGCTGCTATTCCTGAAAATCTTCGATGACCGCGAGCTTGAATGGGAGCTGATGGACGACACCTATCGTTCGCCCATTCCCGAAAGTTGCCGCTGGCGTGCCTGGGCCGCCGATCCCGAAGGCATGACCGGTGATGGGCTGAAGGACTTTATCGACAACAACCTGTTCCCCCAGCTGCAGAACCTGCACGAGTACAGCAACACGCCGTCAGCCTTCGTAGTGCGCAGCGTGTTTGAAGACGCCTACAACTACATGAAGTCCGGGCAGTTGCTGCGCCAGGTGATCAACAAGATTCAGGAAGGCGTGGACTTCAACAAAGCCCAGGAACGCCACGAGTTCGGCAACCTCTATGAGCAACTGCTGCGTGACCTACAGAATGCGGGCAACTCTGGTGAGTTCTACACCCCGCGTCCGGTCACTGAGTTCATGGTACGCATGGTCGACCCCAAGCTAGACGAAAAAGTTATGGACCCAGCCTGCGGCACTGGCGGCTTTCTCACGTGCGCCATCGAACATAAGCGCAGCCGCTACGTAAAAACCGCCGAAGACGAACGTATCCTGCAGGCCAGCATCTTCGGCGTGGAGAAAAAGCCGCTACCGCACCTGCTGGCTACCACTAATATGATCCTGCACGGCATCGAGGTGCCCAGCCAGATCCGCCACGACAATACCCTAAGCAAGCCGTTGATCAGTTGGGGGCCGAGCGAGCGCGTGCACTGCATTGTGGCCAATCCCCCCTTCGGCGGCATGGAAGAAGATGGCATCGAAACCAACTTCCCCGCAGCATTCCGCACCCGTGAAACCGCCGATTTGTTTCTGGTGCTGATCATGCAACTGCTTAAAGACGGTGGTCGCGCCGCCGTGGTGCTTCCTGATGGTTTTCTGTTCGGCGACGGCATCAAGAGCCGGATTAAGGAAAAGCTGCTTACCGAGTGCAACCTGCACACCATCGTTCGCCTGCCAAACGGTGTGTTCAACCCCTACACCGGCATCAAGACCAACCTGCTGTTCTTTACCAAAGGCACGCCGACCAAGCAAGTATGGTTCTACGAACACCAGTACCCGGCCGGCGTAAAGAACTACTCCAAGACTCGCCCCATGCGTATCGAAGAGTTCGCCGTGGAGCAAGACTGGTGGGGTAACGAAGCCGATGGCTATGCCGCACGGATGGAAAACGAATTCGCGTGGAAAGTCAGCATCGAAGAGCTGCAAGCGCGCAACTGGAACCTGGACTGCAAAAACCCGCATATCGGCGAGCAGATCAGCCACGATCCGGACGAACTGCTTCGCAACTACGCCAGCCTGCAAGACGAGATCAGCGACCTGCGCGACCAGCTCAAAGCGGTGCTGGCCGAAGCCCTGGAGCGCGAGGTATGACAGCGTTGCTCACAGACAACCTGCCACTGCTGGCCGTAGCGCCCAACGGCATCAAGAAGCTACGCGAGCTGATTCTGGAGTTGGCGGTGCGTGGCAAGTTGGTGCCGCAAGATCCGAATGATGAGCCCGCCAGTGAGCTCCTAAAGCGGATTGCCGAGGAAAAGGCGCAGCTCGTGGCTGAGGGAAAGATCAAGAAACAGAAACTGCTGACCGAAAATTACGAGGAAGCACTGCCGTTTGAATTGCCAGCAGGTTGGAAGTGGAGTTCATTAGCGCAAGTGGCATTTGTTAACCCCCGCAATGCTGCAGCAGACTCACTTGAAGTCTCGTTTGTGCCTATGACTTTTATTGGCACACGCTTCGATGATCAGCATGCGCAAGAGCCCCGATTGTGGGGTGAAGTGAAGCAAGGTTTCACGCATTTTGCCGAGGGCGATATTGGTGTGGCGAAAATCACACCTTGCTTTGAGAACAGTAAAGCATGTGTCTTTTCCAATCTCGTGAATGGTTTAGGCGCAGGTACGACTGAGCTGTACATTGTTCGTCCTGTTACCGGAACTCTTGATCCTAGGTACGTACTAGCCTATCTGAAATCTCCGCAGTTCTTGCTTGTTGGCGAACCCAAGATGACAGGGACAGCAGGCCAGAAACGATTGCCCAAAGACTTTGTTGAAGCAAATCCGTTTCCACTGCCCCCGCTCGCCGAACAACACCGCATCGTCGCCAAAGTCGATGAGCTGATGGCCCTGTGCGACCGCTTGGAAGCCCAGCAGGCCGACGCCGGAAGCGCCCACGCCCAACTGGTACAAGCGCTACTCGATTACCTGACGCAGGCCAGCGATGCCGCCGAGTTCGCTGTAAACTGGCAACGCTTGGCCGAACACTTCCACACCCTGTTCACTACCGAACCCAGCATCGACGCCCTCAAGCAAACCCTGCTGCAACTGGCCGTGATGGGCAAGCTGTTACCGCAAGATCCTAGCGATGAGCCTGCTGGTGAGCTGATTAAAAAAATTGAGTGTGAAAAAAATCGTCAGATCGAAGCGGGAAAATATAAGAGAGCAAAACAAGCGGATCCGATTGAGGGGGTGAATAAGTCCTTCCAACTACCAACAAGTTGGGAGTGGGCGCGACTTGCCAATATTACTTTTCAGATAACCGATGGAGCGCACCACACACCAACATATATTGATGCTGGAGTACCGTTTCTGTCTGTGAAGGATATGAGCGGAGGTACCTTAGACTTTACAGCTACAAGATTTATTTCTAAGGAAGCACATGAGTTACTTGCGAAGCGTTGCCACCCGCAGCGTGGTGATCTCTTGCTCACGAAAATCGGCACTACGGGCGTACCCGTCATAGTCGACACTGATCAACCTTTTAGTATCTTTGTAAGCGTAGGATTAATTAAGGCACCTTGGGACCATCTGAACGTTCAATACTTGCAGCTACTTATAGGATCGCCATTTGTGAAAAAACAGTCTGCAGATGGCACCGAAGGAGTGGGTAATAAAAACCTTGTTCTGCGTAAAATTGCTAACTTCTTGATCGCTGTTCCGCCTCTCGCCGAACAACACCGCATCGTCGCAAAAGTCGAGGAGCTAATGGCCCTCTGCAACCAACTCAAAACCCGCCTAACTCGGGCTCGTCAATTGAACGAACAGCTAGCCAGCACCTTGGTCGAACGTGCTCTTGCCGGTAATGGCCCACAGACGCCCACTGGTACGCACCAGCAAGCATTCCGCACATTGCTCGCCGCAGAAGTCACTCACCGCCTTCATACCCAGCGCACCTTTGGCCAACGCAAGCTGCAGAAAGTGATTTACTTGGCCGAGCACGCAGCTGGGCTCTCCGCTATCCAAGGGGAATACCTGCGCGATGCCGCAGGGCCTCATGATCGCCAGTTGATGACTAAGGTCGAAGCCGAGCTGCAAAACCATCAATGGTATGAGCGCTTCGAGCGCGAGACTATTGGCCATGCTTATCGCCCGCTTTCCCAAGCAGGGCGGCATCGGCAGGCATATAGCAGCGCCTGGTCGGTCGCTGAGCGAGCCACCATTGAGCAAGTCATCGAACTAATGCGGGACTGGGATACAGATCGTTGCGAAATGACTGTGACGCTCTATGCCGCCTGGAACGACTTTATTCTCGAAGGCCGCCCGGTTTCCGATGAAGCCATCGTGGACGAAGTCATGCATAGCTGGAACAACACCAAGCTGCGCTTTGGCAAAACCGAATGGTTGGCGGTACTCGCAGAGATGAAAAAACAGAAGATTCTAATGCCCACCGGCTTTGGCAATCGCACGAAAGGCGGCATGCTCAGCTTGCCCGGCTTCGAGTAAACAGACGACCCTTTTGGCCGGTCTTGCAAGATATAGAATCGAAGCATATTGCTCATTTTAGCTTGTCTCGGTATTCCAATCGGTATTCCAAAGAAATTTACGAACTCACATTAATCAATTAAATCAATCGACTAACAATCCAGTTCAGATTACCCCGGTACTTCAACGAAAAAAGACGTCCACGGACGTCTTTTTTTGTGCCTGAAATCCAGCGCGTCACATGCTCATGCGCTCGTATACGCCAGTTCTCGTTCTGTCCCGTCAACACCGCGAGAATCAGTGCACCCCCTGCCTGTGGACCTGTCGGATGGGCGGTGGCGGCTGCAAAGCGACCTGAAACGCGTGCCTGCCACCTCGTTAGCACTATGAGCGGGTCATGGCGCCAACCGATAGGTGGACTGCACCAGACCTGAAGGAAAGCTGCGGCTGGATACCAGTTTCAATCCAATGTCCTGCTGAAGGGCTCCGAACAATGGCCTTCCCGATCCGATCAGCACGGGCACAGTGGTAATCACCATATCGGCGACTAATCCATCGCGCAGGAAGGATTGCACCAACTGCCCGCCATCGACATAGACCCGATGCACGCCCTGCCTCGCCAGTTCCGCCATCGCGTCCCTGGGGGCAAGGTTCGAGAAACGCAGCTTGCCCTTCAGGGCCTCGGGCACCGGCGAATTGGCCAGCTGTGCAGAAAGCACCACGACGGGCCGATCGTAAAACCATGTGTCGAAGGTCAGCACCTTCTCATAGCTTCCCCGCCCCATCACGATGACCTCCTTGTCGGCGATGAAGGCAGAGTAGCCATGATCTTCAGTTGGATCATCACGTTGCAGGAGCCAGTCGATGTCGCCATCTGGCCGGGCGATGAAGCCGTCCAGACTGACGGCGATGAAAACATGTGCAGTGGCCATCGGGACCTCCTTATTAAACGACGTTTACGCAGGATCATAAGCCGAATAAGCAGCTCGCCTTCGCTTGGTAGTTATACGAAGTCGTGGGAGTGCTGGAATGTGGGCGGGTTGAAATTTCGCGCAGGGGCTTCGAACCAGGCCAGGGGCCGACAGAAACTTCTGACCCTGGAAGCATTTTTAAACAAAAATCCGGGTTGGGTCCTACAGACGCTGTGATTTTCAGGGACGTTTCCGACAGGTTCCGGCGGTTGTCGGGTAGGAAGCGCAGCGGATAGGCTTTGTGGGTCGCTGCACATCAGCGACCGGGCCTGGAAACCCGAGGTATTGAAGGCGTAACAGCTCAACAAATGGGATACTGCGGCGATTTTTTGATTGCAGTTCTCCATTATGGCGGCTGTGCGAGGGAGACCTTCGGGTCTGCCGGGCTCCTTCTGCCTCGGTTTCCAGCCCGCGCATAGCTGCCACCCTTTCGCTTGGAACGAAAGATTGGTAGCTCCATTACGCAGAAGGAGTTACACCATGATCAAAGAAACACCAAACCCGCCCGCCCCGGACGACGTTTCCCCCTACGAATCCATCGATTCAAAAAAACTCCACGAAGCCGCCGACCGTGCGCTCGATCACTACCTGAACCCCTGCGCCCTGAAATCCCCCATGGCCCGCAAGCCGAGCACGATGTTTCTCGTTGCGCCGGATATCAAGGACGAAGACCTGCTCGCCCATACCTGTGAATCGTTGGCCCAGGCCAGTGTGATGGCGGGTGATTTTGCGGGGTATCTGGAAGGTCCGCATCGACACACGGCGATGGCGATTCAGCAGATTGTGATGCTGGCTGAACTGGCGGTGAATCGGATGCTGGATAACGTTGAAGTGCCGAGATCTTCACCACGCAGTTGATACCCCTGTGAAAGCGGGCTTGCTCACGAAATTGGCGAATCAGTCGACATTGTTGTTGAATGACAAACCGTATTCGCGAGCAGGCTCGCTCCCACATTAGTCCGGTGGGTGGCGGGGATTCAAAGCACCTTCAAATCCACCGACACATGCCCCCGCGTCATCCGCGAATATGGGCACATCTCGTGCGCAGCCTCAGCCAGTTCCCGTTTCACCCTCTCTTCCAACCCGGGAAAGTTGACGTTCAACCGGACCGCCAATTGAAAATCCCCAGCGCCGGTTTTGCCCAGATCGACCTCGGCATCCACAGACGTGTCTTCCGGCAATTTGATCTTCATCTTGCCCGCCGCCACCTGTATCGCGCCGATGAAGCAGGCGGAATACCCCAGCGCAAACAGTTGCTCCGGATTGGTGCCCGGCTTGCCCGAGCCGGGCGAGCTGAATTTGACGTCCAGCTCGCCGTCGCTGGATTTGCCGGTGCCGGTGCGACCGCCGACTGTGTGGGTTTTTGCGGTGTAGAGAACGGTTTCCAGTGCAGCACTCATGACAGTGACTCCTGATCAGGATTGAACGACGGCGAGCTCATTTCGAGGCCTCGCCCAGGGTGCCGGTGTAGTGCGCCAGGCGTTTTTCGACGTCGGCTTTTTTCTGCAGGCCAAGCTCCATCAGTTGGGTGATGCGTTGCTGCGCCGCCGGGCGTTTGACCGAGCCGATGAAACCGTCCCATTCGGCGGCGATGGCTTCGTTGGGTGGCAGGCTGGCGGCGTCGACCAGGCGCTTGATGTCGGCGATCGACTGTTTGTCGAACCGGGCGATGCGCCGGGCCATGGTGTCGACGAATGCATCGAGTTCGGCATCGGGCAGCGCACGGTTGACGTAGCCGTAGCGTTCGGCGAGTTCGCCATTGATGTCGTTGCCGGTGAGCAGCACTTCCAGCGCGCGCCCACGGCCCATCAGCCGTGGCAGGCGCGCCATCGGGCCGCCGCCGGGCACCAGGGCGGCGCCGATTTCCCATTGCGAGAGGATGGCTTTTTCGCGGCTGGCGAAACGCATGTCGCTGGCCAGGGCCAGTTCGCTACCGACGCCGGTGGCGCGACCGCGAATGGACACTATCGAGACCACGGGCGCCTTGCTCAAGCGAACCAGCATATCGGGCAGCGGTGGCAGGCCGGTGGGGCCGTTGGGCAGGCTGGTGGTGTCGGTCAGCGGCGGGACGAAGTCGTAGTGGGTGAGGAAGAAGTCTGGAACGTCACTGTCGAAGACTACGACCACCACTTTCGGATCGGTCTCGATGGCCGTGACGACCTCATTCAGTTGCGGCATGGTCTCGGGGCCGTAGATGTTGTACGGCGGGTTGTGGAAGGTGACGCGCCAATACTCGGGGGTGAGGCGGGTGAGCTTGATCTCCTGTTTTGCTGCGTGGGTGGACGGGGTCTTGTCGGGTGAAGCGGATGCGGTCGATGCTTCACCGGCGAGAGACGGGTCGGTGGCCGCCATGCTGGCGACAATGATCGCGGCATTGAATAGCTGCAGTCTCATGGGAAAACCTCCAGTTGAAAAACATGTGGTCCCCGCGAACAACGTTCTACAGTCTGAAGCAGATAATGGGCATGCCGGAAAGGTCCGGCTGAACAAGCCTAGCAGCGCAACTCCGGCTGACAAGTGACGTCAGTCGGACAAAAAAAAGGCACTGGCGATGATCGCCAGTGCCTTTTTTGCCTGAACCGTAACGTCAGCGAGACAGCATGAAAGTGTCGTACTCCAGATCTTCCAGCGCCGTCGAAAGCCTGTGCAAACCCAGCAATACACAAATCAGCAACGACAGCGTAAACCCATACCCGAAGAAGCTTGGCCCCAGGTACATGCTGAACAGCGTCAGCATCGCGTTCAACACCGCAAACAGCACGCACAGCTCCAGCACCACGGTGCGCTTGTCGAGATAGAAGAACACGTTGAGCAACGCCATGAACACCACCTGGATGCTCACGCCGATCAGGTCGATGTAGAACAGCGGCAGGTAATAACTGGAGATACCCAGCCATTCAAGCAGGCGCGGCGCGAACAGGAACAACAGCACCGCCGTCAGCCCCTGCACCTTGCAGATTTCCAGCAGGCCCTGGCGGATCGACAAGGTCATCTCGGTTTTCAGTTGCCCGATGTGTTGCAGGGTTTCACCTTCGCGGATCGCCCGGAACAGGCGGTCGTACCACTCGGCAAAGTCGGTCTCGATGCGCACCAGAAACACCGCCATGCCGGGGATGATCGCCAGGTACGCGAGGAAGATCGGCAAGTCATAGAGGATCGAAGCGCGCAGCGGGCCGACGATTTCGTTGGAGGTGCCGGGGTTGAACCAGAACAGGAACTTGTCGATCCAGATCCCCAGGTTGTAGAAGAAACCGGTGGCCAGCAGGCTGAGGAAAACGTTGCGCCGGTCGAGGAAATCGAAGGCGATCAGTTTCTCGGCGCGGTACTCGCGCAGGATGTCGTAGAGGAACAGGAACAGCAGCGTGCTGTGCCCGATCAACAGCGCCAGCAGCAAGCCCGGCATCTGCAAAAAGCTCAACAGGTAGGCGCTCGCGACCATCAGCGTGTAACCCACCAGCATCACCAGCAGAATGCGGTTATAGGCCTTCATCCCCGAGAGGAAGATGATCACCAGCCACAAGTTGCACAGCACCACGAAGTTCGCCAACACCAGTACGCGGTAAATCAGCGGCTCATCGAACAACAAGCCCAGCACGACGATCCCCAACAACCCGGCGCCGAGGGTGACCAGCAACAACACGCCCAAGAGGTTGGGCAGGATCTGATCGTACTTGTGCTCGAACAAGCGGTCGGAGACGAAGCGCGTGAAGAACAGCTGCAAGCCGCCCGTCAGGATCAACGAAGTGGCCATCAGGTACGTCACCGTCACCAGGAACTGCCCGACCAGCATGTTCGGCAGCAACAGGCCGATGCTGATGATGCCCACCAGCATGACACTGATGATCGACAACACCCACGGCCCGGAGCTGATCAGCCCGGCGTAGACGTAGGCGTGCAAGGTCGCCGTGTAGGAATCACGCGAAAGGATTTTTCGCAGTTCAAAGCCAATACCGGCCATTTAGCTGTTCTCCATGGCGGCTTGATACAGGTCGCGGTAACGCTGCAGCATCAAGGCTTCGGTGTAGTAACGATTGACCCGCAACAAGCCGCTGGCCTGGGCGGCCTGCCAGCGTCGCGGGCTGCGCAACAGTTCAAGGATCGCGGCGCACGTGGCTTGTGGGTCGGCAATCGCCACCACTTTGCCGGCGTGTCCGAGGTCACGGTCTTCGGCACTGCCGCCTTCGATCAACTCGCGGCACGAACCCACGTCGCTGCTGACTACCGGCGTACCGGCGGCCCAGGCTTCGAGGATCACCAGCGGCTGCGCTTCACTGATCGAGGTCAGCACCATCAGGCCGAGTTTCGGCAGGATGTCCTGAATGCGCTGGAAGCCGAGGAAATGCACCTTGCCTTCCAGGCCCAGACTGGCCATCAGGCTGCGGCATTCGCTGACGTATTCCGGGTCTTCCTCTTCCGGGCCGACAATCCAGCCCTCGGCTTGCGGCATCGCGCTGATCACGCCGCGCATCGCACGCAGATAGGTTTTCACGTCCTTGATCGGCACTACACGGCCGATCAAACCGACCACAGGCGCAATGCCGTGAGCGCGGGATTCCAGCGCTGCGGTCCACATCGGCAGGTCGATGCCATTCGGAATGACCTGGGTGCGGGTCGCGAGGGCGCCGTCCTTGATCTGGCGCTGACGGTTGCCGTCGTAGAGCGCGATGATGTTGTCGGCGCTGTTGTAGGTCAGTTGACCAATGCGCTCGAAGAAACGCACCCACAAGGTTCGGATGTAACCCGAGCCGGCATCGAGGCTGCGGTTCAGCGCCTGGCCGGAACTCTCGGCGATCCAGCTGGCCTGGGCCAGGTCGATCTTGCGTTCCTTGGTGTAGATCCCGTGTTCGCTGAGCAAGTAGGTGCAATTCCAACGCTGCTTGAGGATGCAACCCAGAAAGCCCGCGTACCCGGTGGAAATCGAATGCAGCACCCGCGCCTTCGGCATCCGTTGCGCGGCTTCGGCGAGCATCAGCAACGGCGACTGCATCGCGCGCAAGGTCCAGAAATAATTGACGAAGGACGGATCGGCGCAATGCTGGCGATAGCCTTCGCTCAGCGACTCCCAACTGGCGCGGCTGCGCAGCACGTCGTCGAGGGTCATGTGGCCCTGGGCGATGCAGTCGAGCAAGCGTTCGCCCAAGGCCGGGTCTGGCGCATCCGGGTGATGCAGGAAGCGATACAAATCCTGCAACTGCTGCGGGTCAGCCTCGCGCGGCTCTACGTGCGTGTTGGTCGGATGGGTCGCATCTTCGAGAAACACTTCTTCGATGTGCAGCACGTTGGCCGGTATTTCGTAGCGCCGGGTCGGATAGGCCTGACGCTGGCCGCCGATGAACATCACCGAAAAGGTCAGTTCCGGCAGGCCGAGGATCATCTGGTGAATCCAGCTGGAAACGCCGCCACGCACGTAAGGCCAGGTGCCTTCGAGCAGCAGACAGATGTCGGTAACCGGTGCCTGTTCCTTGTGACTCATGTCCAGCTCCTGACCAATGCGGCGAACGGCGGCCGCTGACGGGTTTCCTCGGGAAGACGGGCGAGCAAACCGGGAATTTCGTGGTAACGACCGGCCTCGAACGCCAGCTCGGCGCGAAACGGCAGCACCTGCGCCGCGCCCATGCCGTTCTCTTGAGCCTGACTCAGCAGCACTTCGGCACGCTCGACATCGCCACGCTCCAGCGCGATGCGCCCGGCCAGCAGGAACAGCTCACCGCCCTCGCCCGCTTTCAAGCCTTGCTCGGCATGTTCGCTGGCCTGGGTCAGCACGTGATCAAGCACGCTGCCTTGCGCCAGGCCCAGATACGCCAGCTCCCAATACCAACGCGCCAGCCTGCCGTGCAGCGCACCCGCCGTTTTGGCGTTGGCGTTGACCAGTTCGCCGAGCGCGATCTGGATGTGCAGGTTGATGTCGCTTTCCTGCTTGTCGAGCATCGAATACGCCAGCAGCCGCACATCGTCACTCGGGTCACCGAGGGCCAGTTTGAGGATCGGCACCGCTTCTTTGCCGGGCATGCGCCGAGTCGCCAAGAGGGCGGCCAGACGCTGATCCGGATCCGGGGCATGGCGCAACACGTCCTGCAAACCGCCATCGGCAAAGATCGGCGAGTGCAGTTGCAATTGCGCGCGGAACGGCAGTTTCGGGATGCCCACCGCTTGCCACGCTTGCTTGTCGCGTTTGCGCGGCAGGTACAGCGCCGGGAAAATCGCCGCCACCACGCCGACCGCGCCGAGCACCGGCACGAAGAACGCCAGGCTGAAGATAAACAGCGGGCTCCACGGCAGCGGCGAACGGTAGCGCGCCGGCAGCAACAGCCACACGGCCGCGCACAACATCACGCACGCCAGGCCGTGGCTGAGGGTGAACACCAGCAATTGTTGCAACTCGGGCGCCGCAAGCCACAAGCTGGCCCAACTGCCCGCCTCTAACAACAAGGCTCCGCTAAACAGCCACTTGCTGATCATTCAGGCCACACTCGTTGAACAGGAAATTACGCAGCCCGTTGCGTTCACAGCCAGGCTCCAGGTTGAACGGCAACACGCGCACGCCGAGGCTGTCGAGGCTGCTTTCAATGCCAAAGTGCTCGTGCAGCATCAGGTTCATCCGCGCCAGATAACCTTCGGTGCCTTGCGGACTGGTCAACGGCAACAGCACCAGCAACAGCTGATGATCGCGGTTATTACGCAGCGGCAATTGCAGGTCGAGGCCACGCTGGCTGCGCTCGAACAGACGCGACAGCTCATCGTTGGGGCGGGTCAATTCGAAGGCAAAAAGGCCGGCCGCCAGTTTGTGCTGCTCGACATCCACCAGCGAACGCTTGAGTTGCAGCGTGAACTGCTGCGCATCGGCGTCGGCCAGTTGCAGCACTTGCGGGTCGCGGCGCAGCAGGTCGGCGATGTGCCCGGCGAGCAACGCCAACAGGCTCAGCGTGCGATCCTGGAAGGCGAAGAACGGCATCTGCCGCACCGCCAGAATCGCCAGCAAACGACCTTCGGCATCGATCAGCGGAATGCAGGCCTGCAATGACGAGAATTGCGCCGAGCTGCCGGCATCAATCAGTTCCTGACGCACGCTGACCAGTTCACCGCGTTCCAGGCACAGCTTGACCAGACCGTCTTCGGTGCCCAACGGCCCCATGACGCCGATGGTCGCCAGGGCTTCGGGCAAGACGTTCTCTTCGCGTTCATCGACGCGATACAGCCCGGCCACGCGCAGCGCACCGTACTGACCGAGCATGGCCACGATCGGGTCGGCCAGCGCGGCCAGTGCATCGCCTTCGTCCGGCATCACCCGCAGTTTGTCGCGCAAGCCCAGCAACGAACTGCGCAAGCTTTGATCGCTGCCCGCCACGCGCTGCTCCAGCAGGTCGTGGGAAACCCGCAAAATCTGGTGCGCGCGGGTAAATTCGTCGAGTCGATACTGGCGGTAATCGTTGGCCATCTGCAGACGCTGCAAGCGCCGTTCCCACAGATCGCGAACCTCGCCCACCAGCATGCCGCTGACCAGCACGCCAACAATGAATGACGGATCAAGCTGCGCGTAGGCTTCATGCCCGATATAGCGCAGCGCAAACAGCGCCGCCACCAACAGGCCCGCACTGAGCAGGCCACGCACAAAACCATAACGCACACCCAACAGCAGCGGCGCCAGCACCGGCCAAGGGAAACCGGCGTGCATTTGCAACGGGTCTTGCGGGGTCAGCCACAAGCCCAGGCCGATCGCCGCGCCGGTGACCAACAGCGTTTCCAGCCAAGACACCGGGCCGCTGGCACGCGGCGCGAGGCTGTAATCCATGTGAGGAGAATTCATTGCATTCACTCGAACCGAAGGGCGCCAACAAGTGTGTCGAGCACCGTTTGTGCGGTGCCGGCGAGGCTTTCACGGGACCAGCCCGCACGCGCGCCGCTCTTGCTCCAGAGCACACGACCGCTGCTGGCTTCGAGCACGCGCAGGCTGATGCCCACTGCCGGTTCGCCGTCCAGACCGTTCTTGTACTGCCACTCTTCAACGCTGCCAGCGACCACGTAATCAAGCTTCTGATCACGTGCCCAATCGAGGGCGCCGGCCAAGCGTTCGTTGTCGTCCATCAGCGCTTGTTCGCCCTGCGTACTGACCGGGTAAACACGTGGTTGCAGACCGTGGCTGCTGAGCACGCTGAGCAGGATCTGCTCGGCACGCTCGCCGGCTTGCGGGGTTTGCGAGTAGTTGATCATCGGCACGGTGCCCCACTTCGCAGTACGCGCAAAGTTCGGGCTGGTGTCGCCGGTAAAGCTGGCGCAACCGGCGACGAACAGGACTGCCAGAGCCAGGCTCAGATTACGAATTGCTTGCATCAGTTTTTCTCCCGTAAACATTTCATGATCAGCGTCCGAATCGCACGCCGTAGCTCACACCCAGTGTTCCGCCCGCCTGACCGTCCCCGCCTTGTGGCGCGGATTGGTAGCCAACGGTGAGGGCCAATTCGTCACCGCCCAGCACTTCGACGCCGATCCCGGTGTTGATGCCGTAGTTGAAGGTTTGATCCAGCCATTGCCAGCCCGCCGTCACGTCCACCAGCCAGGTGTATTGCGGGCGAGTACGCACCAGGGCACCCGGCAAGCCGCGACGCCATGAGCTACCGACATACAGTTGGCCGTAACGGCTTTGCAGCAGATCGTTGGCCGTCACGATCGCGGGATCGTCCGAGTCATCAACGCTTTTCACCGGACCGTCGTTGGCGCTGGACAGGTACTCCAGCGTGCGGTCCTTGACGTTGTTGTGCTGATAATCGACACCGCTGCGCACGGTCCAGTTAGGTCCGGCGAATTCCAGCGTGTGGTTGTATTCCATCTTCAGCGCCTGGCCGTTGCCCAAGGAATCGCCCGCACGAGTCGAGAACGATTTCTGCGCCACTTCCCAGCTGATCTGATCCCGCGCCGAGAACCCGTGACGACCGCCGACCCACACACTGTCGTGCTGGCCGAAAGCGCGCATCAGGCCGCTGTCTTCGCTTTTGCGATGCCAGTCCAGACCGGTCTCGATCTGGTCACTGGCGCTCAACTGCCAGGTCCGGGACAGGCCCAGGCCATTTCGGTCGTCGTCCTTGCGCTGGCTGGTGTCGGCGAACAGTTTGTAGCCGCCGTCCTCCACCGAACGTTGCAGGGTCAGCGCAGCGTTGCGCTCATCGCCCATGCGCGATTCGATCAGCTGATCGCTGTTGTAGGTGCCATTCTCCAACTCAAGATTGGCGTACCACTGAGCGCCAAGGTTGTGCGCGATTTGCAGGCGCGGGGTGTTGAATTCCAGGCCACCGAAATCCTGTTGATGCCAGGACAGCTGCGCGCCCTGCGGCGTCAATTCCTGCAACTCGGCAGCCTGACGGCGCAACTGCTCGCGCACGGCAGCCGGTTGATCGTCACCCAGCGCGGACTGGCTGAGGTCTAGAGCTTCGTCGAAGCGGCCGAGACGACTCAAGGCCTGGGCGCGTTGCGCCGGGTTGAGGTCGCTACTGGCCAATAGCGTTTCGACTTGCGCCTTGTTGCGGCTGCGCAAGGCTTGCTGGATTTCTTCGTAACGCTGAACCTTCAAGCCTTGGCTGCGCGCCCACTCCAGCCACTGGTCTTTCTGCGATTCCTGGTTCGTCGCGTCGAGACGCGCCAGCAACCGCTCGAACCACAATTGCAGCATGGCCGGCGAGCCGTCTTTCCACTTCGCCACCTCCTGCTGTGCCTTGGCCGGCGAATAACTGCTGGCCATCAAGCGCAACCAGATCGCATAACGCTGGGACGATGGCTGAATGTTTTCGCCTTCGGGGCTGCGCAGCAGCTTCAGGCGCAACCGTTGGGCCGCGTCCTGATAACCGGCGCTTTCCAAAGCATCGGCGTAGGCCGCACGCACCAGCCAATCCTGCGGACTGGTCTTGAGGTACATCCGATACCAGGCCAACGCTTCGGTATCGCGACCGAGCATCTGGCTGGCACTGGCGAACGGCAGCCAGAGGATTCGGTCCTGACGCGCCTGGGGTTTCCATTCCGTCAGCAAAGGCTTGAGCGCGGCGGTGTTGCCTTGATCGACGTACAGCCACATCAGGCGCTCGCGGAACAGGTTGTCATCCGGGAAACGCGACAGGCCCAACAGGTACAAACGCTGCGCCTCGTCGATATTTCCCTGCTGCACCGCCAAGGCACCGCGAATCGCCAGCACTTGTGCTTGCTCGTTGGCTTCCGGGTATTGCTCGGCGTCTTTGAGCAGCGCGACCACTTGCGGCCAGTCCTGCAATTCCTGGGCTTGCTGCAAGGATTCAACCAGACGCTGCGGATCCCGGGTGCGCTTCCAGCTGCCGACCATCATGGTCAGCGCCCGCTTCGGATCGCTGGTGCGGTACATCGTGATCAGCTGACTCTCGTCGCCACTGTTCAGCGAACCCTTGAGCGCGAGGAGTTTCTCCAGGGAAAACTGCAGCTCGTCATCGAGCTCCAGATCCCACGCCAGCGCAGCACGTAAGCGCCAGTAACCCTCATCGGTGATCTTGCGGTTATCAACCTGCAATACCTCCCACGCCGCCTGATTATCAAACAGCTTAAGGTCGGTATTGGCCCAGTCGATGCGCTCGGTCGTCGTCAGCGCGAAGCGTTTCGAGTAGCGCTGATAGACCTCGGTTTTCTGTGCGAACTGCCCGGTGTTTTCCAGGTTCTGCAGCAGGCGTGTCCAGGCCAGGCGATGCGCCGGGTACTTGCGCAAGTAGGCGTGCAACCAGGCTTCGGCCTGGGCCGGTGTGCCGCGCGATTCGTGAGCGTAGATCAGCGCATCGAGTTCGACGTCGGTCAGCGCACGTTGCTCCATGATCTCGGCGAGCAAGGGAATCGCATGGTCAAAGTCGAACTGCTGACTCGCCAGACGCCAGGCGTGTTCACGGGTTTGCGGGTCTTCGTGCAGCTTGAGCAGGCGAATCCAGTAGCCGAGGGCGGCCTGACTGTCGCCACGCCATTCGCCCAGATGCCCCATTTGCTCGAGCAATGCCAAGTCATCCGGGTGCTCAGCCACCAGCTGCTGACCACTGTCCCACGCACCGGCCAAATCGCCGAGGGCCAGGCGCATGCTGAATTCCTTGCGCAGGATTTGTGGGTTGTCCGGCTGCAACACGCGCCACTGATCCAGAAAGCGCTGCGCCAGATCAAAGCGCTTGCTGCCAACGGCAACGTCGACGCCCTGCTCCAGCCACGGCGAGTCGGTTTGCGGATCCTTGAGCTGATCCAGTTCATCGGCCAGTACGCGCGCGGCCTGTTCACCGCGACCGGCGGCCAACAGACTGTTGAACGCCAGTTGCGCGTATTCGCGACGCTCGGACGCTTGTTGGCTGTCCTGTTTGAGCAGCAGATAAATGTCGGCGGCGCGACCAGGTTGCTCACCGGCCAGGTACCACTGCGCGGCGGACTTGAGCGAAGCGATGCGCTGGGCCGGGTCGCGGTCGGCGATTTCTTCGTAGACGCTGGCAGCAAACGCCGGCGCTTGTAGCGTCAGCGCCAGCTTGGCCAGGTTGTGCAATTGCGGCAGCGGCAACAGGCGGTGATCGAAGCTTTGCAGGCGTTCGATCAAGGCTTTCTGCGCGATCGGATCATCGGCTTTCGCCGCTTCCAATGCATCGAGTTCCAGCCGGTAATAGGCCTGCAACTCAACGACCGGTTTCGGCCAGTTCTCAAGGTGCAGGCGCGCTTTCGGGTAGTCGCCGAGACGGATCAGCAGATCGACCAGCTGCAAGCGCAGGTGATCGTCATCCGGGTGCGCGGCCAGCAGCAATTCGGCGTAATTGGCCGAGACCGCATCGGGCTCACGGCCGTCCGGCTGGAACACTTCTTCGCGCTGGAACGTCAGCCACAACAGGCCGCCCACGGCCACCGCCACCACCGCCAATGCCCAGGGATTGAGCAGGCGGCGGCTTTTAGTTGCTGAGGCGTTAGATGCAGTAGAGCTGACCATGACTCACCTGCTTCATTGGTAATTGAAAAGTCCACAGACCGGCGGATGCCTTGCCTGCAAAAGTTTGCCCGTCCACTTCCACCCGGCAACTGCTCGCCGAGCGCACGGAGAAGCTCAGGTCCACTTGACCGGCAAACGAAAAGCTCACGTGTTTTTCGTCCACATATTTCCAGTCCACCAACGGCAGGTTGGCCTCCTCCAGCGCCGGCCGTTCATCCCGGTCGGGACGCAACACCAGCAACGCCTGGTCGCTGCTCAACGCCACATACCGGCCTTGCGGCAAGTCACGAACACCGGCAACGCCTTGCGAACGCAGCAGGTCCGGCCAGCCCATTTGCGGGTCGAGTCGAAGGGTGCGCAGCGCGTCCATGCCGCGAACCTGCCAGTCACCCTCGGCGGTGCGCGCCAGACTGGCCTGATACAAACCGTGCACACGATCGAGGTAGTCGCTCATCCACAGCGACATCGGTTGCTGGTCCTTCATGTAGCCGTAGATCTCGTTCATCGCCTTGATCGAGGCCTGCTTGGTGCTCGAATAGAAGTGGTAATACAGGTGCAGGCCGCGCAAGCGCCGTGGGCTGTCGGTGAGTTCGAAGGTGTCGATCACATCGCGGAAACCGTAATACGGCCCCTTCCACAGGTTGGTGTAGAGGTTCTCGTTGATGATCGGCGCGTAGTACTGCAGGCCGCCTTCGGTGGGACGCAGCAAAGGATTGAGACCGGTCAGCGACGGGTTGGCCTTGGTCAGCATGGTCTCGGCGCCGTTGACGTTTTTCAGGCCCGCGTCGTAGGCCAGCTTCAAGGTCGCTGCCGAGGGCAAGGCATCGCCCGGCCAGAAGACCAGCTTCACCGGTTTTTCCGGGGTGGTGAGCTGCTGGTTGATGTAGTCGCGCGAGCCAAAAATCTCGCGGCGGAAATCGATTTTGTCGTAGCCCGGAATGGCCATCTTCAAGCCGTATTCCGGGTTGAAGTTCTCACGTTTCTGCGCCACCTCCGGCTGCATGAAAAACGGATGGCTGAAGGTGTGGGTGGCGACTTCGACTTTCGGGTTGGCAAACAACTCACGGGCAATGGGTTCCAGTTCGCGCGCCAGGAACGGGAACATGCCGCGCGGTGAAATCTCGCCTTCGACGATCGACACCGAAGTCAGGAACGGGTTGGGCCGGATGAAATCGTCGAGCACCTGCTTGCCGGCATACGGCGTGCCGCGCACTTCAGCGCGCGACGGAAAACCATCGCCGTCGATGTGCACGGTGGCGATGCGGCGGCCGTTTTCGGTGGTGGTGTCGGGGCGTGGCTGAACCGGCAGGCGCAAGCTGGCCTGGAGGAAAGCGAACGGATCGAGAATCCAGCGGCTGCGCTCGTTATTCGTTTCGAGAATGTATGGCGCAAGGGCAACACCGCCCCACTCGGCCGTCGCCACCGGGGCAAATGTCTGGCCGTCGGCAGCGGTCAGCAGCAACGCGGCTTTCGGGCCTTTGGGCAGCAGGGAGATTGCGGTCAGGTCACGGGATCGGGGCTGCACCGGGGCTTCGAACGCGCCGATCAGCGCCTTGTCCTGATAGCTGATGGTCAAGGCCTGAGTACCGATCGGCGCCGAGCGGTTCAGGCCCAGGCGCTTGAGCAGCAGCGGGTCTTGAATCGGCAGGCCGGAAAAGAACACCACCGGCACCTGTTCGTCCAGACGTTTGCCGATCCAGCTATTGAAAGCCGATGCGTCCTGCGGCGGGCCGCTGGTCATCCAGGTCACGATCCCGGCGTACAAACCGCTGAAACGGTGCTCCGGCAGCGAGCCGTCGACCGGCAGGTAATCGACCCGGTAGCCGAGGTATTCAAGCAAACCGCCGAGCAAGGTGTGCCCGGCGTTGCGCACCAGATCGCCTTCGCGCGGGTCGTAAAGCAGCGCGATTCGGCGCGGCTGGATTTCGATGCTGCTGATGCCCATCGAGTCCAGCTCTGGCGTGCCGATATAGGGAATGAAGCCCTCATCGCGCAGACGCTTGGCCAGTTTGCGCGCTTCATCGCGGCGCTCCGGCGGCAGATAGTCAATCGCTACCAGCGGAATACCTTTGGCGCGCAACGGCTGGATCTGGGTTTCCAGCCATTCGCGGTCGGCTTCCGGTACCGGGCGATAACGCTTGGCGGAAGCGTCCCAACCAGCGTGAATCGATTCGATCGCCACCGCGGCGGCCACGCCATTGAGGTCGGGCAGCACTTCGAAGCCACGGTTGAAAAACAGCTTCAGGTTTGGCTGACGCTGATGCAATTCCCGCAGGAAACCGGCGAGTGCCACACGCTGTGTTTCTCGTGCCGACTCCGGCAGCAACTGGAAGCTGTCGAGGGTATCGAGGAACAACCCGGCGTAGCCTTCGGCCTGCAACGCCTTGGCTCGGCCGAACAAATGTTCACGCCAGGCAGGTGCCGCGAGGTCCATGACCTGGCTGTCCCACGCGCCATTGCGCACCGGGCTGACCGCTCCCGTGAGGGATGCCTTTTCGAGCTCGGCCTTCCCACCATGGAACTCGCCCACCGACAGGTAGGCGAACGGCTGGCTGCCCAACTTGCGCAGTGTTTTGACGTCGCCCTCGGTCAGATGCCCCGGCTCGACCACTGACCAGTCGAACTGAGCCAACTCGGAAATGGGTGGTTGATCGGCGTACCAGAAAACCACGCTGGCGGGTTGCGGCAATGCTGCGGCCTGAACAGCGGGCCCACTCACGAACAACGCTAAAGCGGCGAGCAGCCGTTTAGCGGCCGCGCGGACACGCGTCCTGCGAAAAACGATTTCCATAACTCACTCTTGAATGGACTGAACCGATACTGCTTGGATGTCGGACAGTGGAACCGGCCGGGTTACAGGCTGCGAATAAGCTGCGACAACCCCTTGCCGATGGCGGTCGGTTCCGGGAGCTTGAAACGCTCCAGCAGGCGACTGTTGTTGGCGCGCGAATGGCGAATGTCGCCTTGACGTGGCGCGTGATGAATCACCTTCAACGGGCTGCCGGTGACGGTGCCCAATTCGGCGATCAGATCGTTGAGGCTGGTGGAACGACTCAGGCCAACGTTCACCGCGCCGGGGCTCGGTTCACTGACTTCCAGGGACTGCACGAGAATGCTCACCAGGTCCTGGACATAGACGAAGTCGCGGGTCTGCGAACCGTCACCGAAAATCGCCACCGACTGCTCGGCCAAGGCCAGCTTGGTAAAGATGCTGATCACGCCGGAGTACGGCGATGACGGATCCTGGCGTGGACCGAAGATGTTGAAGAACCGAAAGATCATCGGCTCCAGACCATGTTCGCGGCGATAGAAATCGAGGTATTGCTCGCTGGCCAGTTTGTCGCTGGCATACGGCGTGAGCGGGGATTTTGGCGTGTCTTCGTGAATCGCCGTGCCTTCGCCGTTGTTGCCGTAGATAGCAGCGCTGGACGCGAATACCACGCGCTTGATCCCGGCCTTCACCATGCTTTCGCACACGTTGAGGGTGCCGACGAAGTTGCTTTGATGGGTGCTGACCGGATCATCCACCGACGCTTGCACCGAGGCCACTGCGGCCAGGTGAACGACAGCACCGCAATCGCGCATGGCTTGTGCCACTACGGCGCCGTCCGCGACATCACCGATGACCAGGTTCAGATTGGCATTGTCCATCGGCAGATTGCTGACTTTTCCAGTCGACAAATTATCCAGCACGCGAACCTTGTAGCCCTTGCCCAGCAAGGCTTCTACGAGGTGCGACCCAATAAAACCGGCACCGCCAGTCACCAGTATTCGCTCAACAAACATGAAATCTCTCCCTGAACATTAGAGCGGATACGAGTGGTTGAAGTCCGCCAACTTTGTGGCGCAAGGCCATCAAAACGCGGCCGATAATGGGAGATCAGATTGGCACTGTCAATACTTTGTCTAATTTATCGCCGAGCGGTAATTCGCCCCTAAAATCGTCACTTATTTGACGGCAGTTATCAGTTACAGGCCGTCATACAATTGCCACTTCTGACCCGCAAACTCCGTCTGCGCCGGAACTCACGCCAGGCTTCAAGCCCTCCTCATCATCGACGCTTCAGCTCAGCTTCGCGAATCAGACCGGCGCGCTGGCGTGAAGCCTTGGGCGCATCATTTCAAGCACACGATATGATCAGATGAGCTGTAATCAATTTGGGTCGGGCTATTGGGCGCTGTCGCGCTTGCAGGAAATCAAACATGAACATCTGGCTTGCCGCCGCGCTTGCGGCCATTGTTTCCCTGTCTGCACAAGCGGCCACTAAAGTTACGCCACGAGTCGAACGAGTCACTTTCGAAAAAGGCGCCGACGCTGTCGAGTTCAACCAGTCCATCCAGGGCCCGCTCACCGCGCAATACCGAGTGAGTGCAAAGGCGGGCCAAATACTGACCGTCGACCTCAAGCCTTCCAATACATCTGCCTACTTCAACATCACCGCCAAAGGCGCGGACTACGCGCTGTTTAACGGCTCGATCATGGGCAACCATTTCATGGGTCCGTTACCCGCCGATGGTGAGTACACGGTTCAGGTGTACCTCATGCGCAACGCCGCACGACGCAATGAGGTGGCGAACTACAACCTTTCATTGAACCTCAGCCCCGCTGATGCCTCGGACAGCACTCGACCGTTTGACCAGACGCTTGAATTACAGGGCATCCGGTTTCATGTGACGACGGAGGGGATCGATGACCACCGTGTGCTGCGTATTTCACCTCAAGGGCTGGAAACCGATAATTCAGACTTCACACGGCCATTGACGGGAAACGTCGTCCGGGCCGAGGTGGCGGACCTTGATCGGGATGGCTCGCCAGAGCTTTACGTCTTTGCCCGATCACCGGGACGCGGATTGCCGGGTGAACTCGTCGCCTATTCGGCGAATCGCAAAAAATCGCTCAGCGAGATTTATCTTCCGCCGGTGAGTGAGGACGTCGAGGCAGCCGAGGGCTATCAGGGAGAGGATGAGTTTGCGGTGGTGGAAAATGTGCTGGTGCGGCGCTTTCCGGTTTATGAGAGTGCGGACGCCGGGGCCGGGAGGACGGGGAAGATGCGCGAGGTTCGGTATCGGTTGATGGCTGGGGAGGCTGGATGGGTTTTGCGGAGGGGTGAAGTTATCGTGTATTGAGCATTCGGTAACTGGAGAGCCTGCACAACGTCGGTATACGGTCCTAGGAGATTTCCTTCAAGTTTTGGCGATTGCCATGAACTGGAGCTTTGCAAGCAAATCGTTATTCTTTCGTCCAAACAGATTCGTCGTCGTTTTCTGTTCCCCCTGACATTTTGCTTAGCACAGGAATGAACAAATGACTCCTGCTGAACAGCTCATGCGAGACGAAGCTATCTATTTTGCGCGATCGAATAAGAAAGCCATAGCTAGGCGCCGGACCGACAAATTGTTGTACCCTCCGGAGCAAGATCCCGTGTCAGTATTTATGGCTGGCTCACCAGGAGCAGGGAAGACAGAGGCATCAATTGCCTTAGTGAATCTATTTGCTGATACAGCAATCCTTAGAATTGACCCTGATGAGCTACGCAGCGAATTTACTGACTATGCGGGAGGAAACGCCTGGGTTTTCCAAAGCGGAGTGTCGATTTTGGTCGAAAAAATTCTAGATTGTGCTTTCGACCAGAGACAGTCTTTTGTACTGGATGGAACACTTTCTAATATTGATGTGGCGAGAAGGAATGTGGAGCGATCCCTTGGAAGGGGTAGATTCGTGCAAATCCTTTACGTCTACCAAAATCCGCTCTTGGCATGGGAATTCGTCAAAGCCCGTGAAGAAGCCGAAGGCAGAAGAATTCGGCCAGAGCATTTCGTCGATCAATATTTCGCCGCACGTGACGTGGTAAATGCTCTTAAGCTAGAGTACGGCGGAAACGTTCACGTGGATTTGCTGCTCAAGCACATCGACAATTCGGGACGTCTCTACAAAGCTGGGGTCGATAAAATTGACTACCATATCCCTGAGCGACACACGCGAGCCGATTTAATGGCTCAGCTCGGGTTAGGATCAGGAGCACATTCATGATATCGATCAAGCTAGGTTTTACTAAGGGCACCAAGAGCCCCTTTGCCGACTTTATTCGTAACGCCAAGTCGGAGCAGAAAAAGCGTGTCTACAGTGAAGTGCTGACGGAGGCTACCAAGCAGCAAAACCTCGTGATGATGGAAGCTGAAGCCAAACGAGGTTAACTCACGGTTCTGATAAAGAAGCCCGGCCAAGCGCCGGGCTTTTTTTATTTGTATGAACGCGGGCCTGAGAGGCGTGTAGTCCGTCCTAGGAAACTTCCCGCAACTCGTATCGGCTTTCATGAACTGGCGGAAGCGGTTCTGCATCGATAGCCTTCAGGTATCGCTGCAAATCAGCGATCGGCTTTGACAGGCTGAAGAACCGCAAGCTTTCACTCCTCCGGATAAAACGGCATCCTTTCACGTGTGCAGTTCCGTTCTGGTGGCTGTGCGTGGGGCATCTTCGGGTGCACTGGATGCTTGCGTTTCCGGTCTGTCAACCCGCGTACAGCCGCCACCCAATCCTGTTTGACAGCAGGGGACTGGCAGCTCCCACCAACGCAAGGAGCTCCATCATGAAAAAGATCACCCCAAATCCGCCCGAATCTGCCGCACTTTCAGAAGCAGACGCACCCGATTTAAGCCAACTCTCCGAAACCACAGAACGCATCATCAGCGCACGCCTGCGCAACCCGAACCACCCCGATCCCATCAGTCACGTCTTTACCCTCCTCCCCGCCGTCGACACGCCAACCCTGCTCGCTCACGCCTGCGAAACCCTCGCCTCACTCAACGTCATGACCACCGACCTGGCCTGCGACCTCGAAGGCTCGCGCCGTAACGTGGCACTGGCGATCCAGCAGTTGGCGGTGCTGGGTGAACTGTTGGTAAACCGAGCGCTGGACAACCTCGATCCACCCAATGGTGTGTCGGAAGTTTCGTCCGCCAGCCACCACTGAGTGGTCATGCTCTTTTACCAAATGGAGGTTTTGTCATGGATCGATACATGCCTGTCACCGGCATCGACTGCACCATCGCGTCACTGCTGATCGACACCGAAGCACCGCTGGACGTATTGCACGAAACTGCGGCTTACCGCATCCGCACGGCAACTCAATTGCTGGAGAGTTTTGCTGTGAACGAGGGGGTTCACAGTGAACTGGCGCGGGTGTTGGTGACTTCGCTGCGCGATGGCTGCGATTTGATGGATGTCGTTGGGCGAAGATTGCAGGCGCAGGTTTCGTCGATGTAACAAAAAAGGCACCTGACGAGAATCGCAGGTGCCTTTTTTGGGCTTTGACTCAACAGAAGGTTTCATAAACTGTAACTTTCTGTCGACTCAATTGACTCCCGGCCCCTCGATCCGTCGCAAGAGCGAATTGCAGGACAAGTTCTTCGGAAATTTCCTGCAAGCCATATCGGCTCTGAGCTGATTGTGATGATCACGCTTTAAATCTACGCTGAACAAACAAAACGGCTGTTCGTCCCCGACTGGTTGCTTGAGTTCATCCTTACGACCAGAATCCCCTCGCCGAATCACCTGATGACAAGGAGGCCAACATGCAAAACATCAAACTGCCTAGCCGCCTTGTCGGTATTGGCTTATACACACCGGCGGAAGCTTCCCTTTACACGGGGATTCCAGCTGCCGATATCCGCCGTTGGCTTTTCGGATATACCGCGCATGGTGTTCAGCATTCGGGGCTTTGGAGCTCGGAACTGGCCGACCTGGATGAGTGCGTACTAGGCTTTCATGACCTCCTGGAAATTCGATTCGTCCATGCCTTCCGCCAGCACGGTGTAAGCCTGCAAGCCATCCGCAATGCCTCGCAGCAAGCAAAAGAGATGTTCAATCAAGCCTATCCATTTACCTGCAAACGTTTTCAAACCGATGGTCGGCGTATTTTCGCCACGGTCATGAGCGAAACAGGGGATGAATCCCTTCTCGACCTGATCAAACGACAGTACGCGTTTGAGCAAGTCATCAAACCTTCGTTGTATGAAGGCATTGATTACACGGGATCAGAAGCCGCTCAGCGCTGGTATCCGGTAAAACGCAGTAAAGCGATCGTTCTGGATCCCTCCCGGAACTTTGGGAAACCAGTTCTTGCAAACACGGGAATCGATACGGCGGCAATTTTTAGCGCCTACAAGACAGAAGGGGAAAACACCAAACGTGTGGCACTTCTCTATGAGATTCCTGCTGCAGCAGTTGAAGCGGCGGTCAATTTTGAGCAAAGGAATGCTGCTTGAATTTCTTACTGGACAACAATCTTCCCCCCGCCCTTGCCCGCGCATTAAATGAGCTGACCAAAGCAGACGGACATTCGGTATTGCCACTGAAGGATAAATTTCCGCAGAACACCACGGACGTTGATTGGATTTCAGTACTGAGCGACGAAGGCGGCTGGGCCGTTATCTCTCAAGATAAATTTACAAAAGGCGATATTGAAAAACGGGCGTTTCGCGAATGTGGCCTACCCGTGTTTTGCTTGGCTAAACACTGGGGAAACGAATCCTATTGGAACAAGGCCCATAATTTGGTGCGTTGGTGGCCCGCCATTACAACTCAAGCAAACTTGATCAGAGGCGGCGCAGCATTCCGCGTCCCGTGGAAATTTCCTTCACACGGGAAATTTGATCAGATAAAAATTTAGAGCCCGACTAATAATCGGGCTTTTTATTTCATCGAATATTTCGCGCTCTGTATGGCCTTCTACACTCAATCCGCACACCGCCTACAGCGAGCCCCCATGACCACCCTCAAAGACCGCTTGAAGCAAGGCAAGGACGCCCGCAAGAATTGCCCCCGTAATTCCCAAGCGTCCACGGGAAAAACCAACCGCGACCCGCTCCCCCTGATCAAAGCCTCAAGCGAAGGCCGAATCAAGTCCCTGATCGAACTCCGCTACGGCCGCATGCTCGTCTCCCCCTTCAGCTTTTATCGCGGCACCGCGCTTTTGCAGGCTCACGACCTGTCTTCCACGCCGAACATGGGACTGACCTCACCGATCTGCGGCGATTGCCACCTGACGAATTTCGGCGGGTTCGCCACGCCCGAACGCAATCTGTTGTTCGGCGTCCACGACTTCGACGAGGTCCATCCCGGCCCTTGGGAGTGGGACGTTAAACGGCTGGTGGCGAGTATCGTAGTGGCCGCCCGCGATCTGCGTCATGGCGAAACGATCGAAGAGACGGTCTGCCGCGAAGTGGTCAGCGCTTATCAGGAAACCACGCTCGAGTGCGCCGAACAAAGCTCGCTGGAAACCTGGTACGAGTCCATCCGTTACGACGACTTGCGCAAGCAGGCGAACAAAAAAACGCTGGAGCATATCGAGCGTGCCATCGAAAAGGCCGAGGGCCGATCCCACGCCGAGCTACTGCCGAAAATCAGCGAACGTGACGCCCATGGTCGTCTGATCATTCGCGATGACCTGCCGGAAATTTTCCACTTGCACAAAAACACCACATTGCTGGATGCCGATGATGACTGGCTACGCCACTCGGATTGGCGGCCAATCTACGACGCCTTCATGCGTGAGTATCCCGGCACGCTGCAGGCTGACCGACGGGCGTTGTATTCACGTTTTCACGCCCAGGACATGGCGTTCAAAGTGGTGGGTGTCGGCAGTGTTGGCACCCGTTGTCTGGTGGTCTTGCTGACCGACGATCAGGAATTCCCGCTGTTCCTGCAATTCAAGGAAGCACGGCGCTCGGTGCTGGCCGATTACGTGAAGACGAAATCAACAGTGCGGCATAACGGTCAGCGGGTGGTTGAGGGTCAACGATTGATGCAATCGGCCAGTGACCTGTTTCTCGGTTGGACCACCGGCCCCAGCGGTCGACACTTCTACGTGCGGCAATTGCGCGACATGAAAATCTCGGCCGAACTCGAGACGTTCGATGCGGACACCTTCGCCGCGTATGGTCGCGTCTGTGGTCGAGCCCTCGCTCGCGCGCATGCCAAATCGTCCGGGCAGGCCGCGCAGATCAGCGGTTACATCGGCAAGAGCGATGCGCTGGCCGACGCGCTGTTCAAGTATGCGAAAAGTTATGCAACGCAGAATGAGCAAGACTTTGAGCGATTCCAGCAGGCCTGCCGCAAGGGCCGGTTACAAGCTCGCTCCGAGGCAGACTTTGCGGCAGATCATTTGCCCTGAGCGGGTAACGCGGTCCATCCACACATGAACTTTTCTTCACCCCACCACCTCCCCCCAACCGGTACAGTGCTCCCGCTCATTCAAGAAACTACGGTTTGCCCGCCCTCCCGCGGGCTTTTTTTTGCCTTTTGATCGACCAGCGGCGGTCGGTGTCACCCAGTGTCTCCTCTGGAACTGTCGCCAATCACGCCCAACCACCTTATTGTGTGTACCCTCGATGTCTGCCACCGGCGTGCCAGGACTGGACGAGGTGCTGGGCGGAGGTTTGCCGGAGTTTTCGTCACCGCACTGACGAGCATCGGTGTCAGTGTGTTGCTGACCTCGGAACTGGAAGACCGCTGCACCGACCTGCGTTTCAGCCCTTACGGCACGGCGTTTCTCACCGATGCAATCATTGTCCAGCGCTACATCGAAGTGCAGAGCCGCTTGTTGCGCATCATGGCGGTGGTCAAGGTTCAGGCCAGCGCCCATTCCGATGAATTGCGCCTGTACAGCATCGATGATAACGGCCTGCAGAGTTTTTCCGTTGGTCGCGTAATGCTTGCGCGACGATCCCCCCGAACCGGAGCGCCCTATGCCGTTGTTGTCCCTGCCCTGCAAACGCTTGACGCTGGCGGTGCTCGCCCCCGAACAGGCGGCGCTGGAAAGCGATTTCTACCGGCGCAACCAAAGGCACCTTGCCCGGTGGTCGCCGATTCGCCCTTCCGACTACCACAGCCCAGAAAACATTCGTCCGCGCCTTGAGGTGCAAGCCAGTGCGTTCGAGGCCGGCCTGGCGGTGCATTTCGCGCTGCTGGACCCGGACAACGGCCAGATGATCGGCGCCTGCAATTTCAGCGGTATCACTCGCGGAGCGTTTCAGGCGTGTTATCTCGGTTACCACATCGACGAATCCCGTCAGGGCCAGGGCTTGATGCAGGAAGCACTGGAAGCAGGCATCGGCTACATGTTCGATGAGCAGAAACTGCACCGGATCATGGCCAATTACATCCCCGGCAACGAACGCAGCGCGCGGCTGCTGGAGCGTCTGGGATTTGAACGTGAAGGCTACGCCAAGGCCTACCTGAGTATCGCCGGGCGCTGGCAGGATCACGTGTTGACCGCGTTGATCAATGATCGCTTTGAAACCCCGGAACAGCGCTGATCCAGGCGCCTCTCGTAATATTTCGCGGCCGTTCACAATTCATTAAGCATTCGCACCGTATGCTCGGGCTTCCCGGTCCACCTGCTCGGTAGCCAGAAGCCTATGTCGCGTCCCGCCACTTCACTGTTCCTGCTGGCCGCCCTGCTGTTTTTCTTTGCCTTGGGCAATCATCAACTGCAAGGGTCCACCGAGGCCCGGGTGGCCGGGATCGCCATGCAGATGCACTTGGACAACGACTGGGTGACGCCCCGTTTGTTCGGCGAACCGTTTCTGGAAAAACCACCTTTGAGCTTGTGGCTCGATGCCGGCGCCATCCGTGCATTTGGCGGCACGCCGTGGGCGGTGCGACTGGCCTCGGCGTTCGCCGGGCTGTTCAGCGTGATGCTGTTGTACGCGATGCTGCGGCGGTTCGGCCGGCCCAAGGCGATTGCCTGGACGGCGGGAATCTTTCTGGCAACCATGGCCAGTTATTGGAGCAACGTGCGCGGCGTCGGTGAAGACGCGTTGCTCGCCCTCGGCGTGACCCTGGCGTTGCTGGCGTTCTTTCAGGGGCAACGTCAATCGACGCCCGGCAACGCGCTGCTGTTCGCCTCGGGAATCGCTATCGCCACACTGAGCAAAGGCGTCCTCGGCCTGGCGATGCCGGGCGTGGTGATTTTCGCCTATCTGCTGGCCGAGACCTTGATGGACAGGCGCCTGAAAATCCACGACTGGTTGCGTCCCGGTTTACTGACGCTGGCTGGATTGATCCCGCTGATGATTTGGCTCGCCGTGCTGTACCAGCGTGGTGGCGCGCAGGCCGTGGGGGAAGTGCTGCTGACCAACAGTGTCGGGCGCTTCAGTGGATCCTTCGTCGAGGCCGGGCATTACGAACCGTACTATTACTACCTGGCCAAGCTGCCCCAGGCGTTTCTGCCGTGGAATATTCTGATGTACCTGGGGCTGTGGCATTTTCGCAAACGCCTGATGGCCAATCGTTACTTGCTGTTTTTCACCCTGTGGATCGTGGCGCAGTTTGTGATGCTGACATTGGCGTCGAGCAAGCGCACGGTGTATCTCATGTCGATGACGCCTGCGGCGGCGGTGATTGCGGCGGAGTATGCGGGCGTTCTGTTCGAGCGGCTGAAGATGCGCGAAGGGGCCTCGAACCTTTTGGGGCACATCGCACGGCATCGACGCGGCGCAGCCATTGGCGTGATCGCGTTGGTGATCGGCAGCTACCTGGCCGCCGCTCAATGGGCGCTGCCCCATGCGGACCGCAAACTGTCCTTCCTGCCGTTGACTGCACAGATCCAGACGATGCAGGCCAACGGGCAACACATCGCCCTGTTCCAGGCCAACGAACGGGTGGGCGGTGCCAGCGTGTTCTACACCCGACAAGTGCTCAAGGGCCTGGACACCGAGGCGCAACTGCATGAGTTTCTGGCGGCCTCACCCTCCAACGTGGCGGTCATGTCTGGTGAAATCGAACCGGCCGCGCCGTTGAAAGTGCTCAAGAGCATGAAGGTGGGGCGTCAGGCTTACTACTTTGTGAACCAATAAGCGGCTCGGCGGTTGGCGCTTCAGCCTTTTGCAGCACCGGCATCTCCAGCCGCGCTCGTCCGTAAAATGGCAACGCCGTCAGCAAACAGGCCAGCCACACGAAGATCCCGGCCCAAAAGGTGTGGGACATGTAGTGCCAGCCTTGCAGGACACGTGTCGTGCCATAGACGAAACCGAGCAGCAACGCTCCGTACATCAGCGCCTTGGAGTAGCGCCAGCGGTAGCGGCGAGCCACGAAATACAGCGCGAGCATGGTAAAACCGCCGGAAGCATGGCCACCCGGCCAGCAACGGCCATCACCGGCCTCCCTGAACAGCTGGAAGTTGTTGTACCACTCCACGTGAGGCAATTTCCCACCGTAGAGGGTTGTTTCGATCGGGCAGTACACGCTGGTGTGCGCCTTGAGGAAATGGATCACGCCGGTGCAGATGGCAAATGCGAAGACGACGAACAGAAAATCCCGACGATGTTCGTTGGCAAATCGCAACACCGATGCCGCCTTGCTCCGTTCCAGAAAACCACCAAGGCGAGGATGCTTTGAAGTGTTGATCAGCGGCCAGACAAACGACAGCATCGCACCGATCAAGGCGATCTCGGCGGTCCAGTTCGGAATGATGCGCGCCCACTTGTGGGTGAGCTTTTCGAAGAAGTGAACCTTGTCGAGCGGGAAGATCTGAGCGACCGGATCAAACAGAAGATTACTGAAGGCGATGTCGATCCGGGTCATGTCGAACATCAGGAAAACCAAGGCCGCGCAGGCCAACGGGATACCGAAGTTCATCCAATAAAAGTGGTTGCGGGAAGACGTCAGCATCGTGTGTCCTGATACAGAGGAAAAATTCATTCGGTGGTCACCGAACGCCAGTCAGAGGCTTCAATGAAGCCGAGCATTTTCGGTGTCAGAGGTTTTCTGGCGGAAATAAACAATGAAGCGCCATAACCGAGCGTGGAGGTCGACACCTTGAGGTCTTTTTCAAGTTGCGCCATGCATTCGCTGTGGGTCACCAGGATCAAATTGCGACCCGCCACTTTGTGCGCCAGGGCATCGCGCAGCATCGTGCCCTTGCAGCTCACCAGCCAGTCCTCGCCCACACCGACCTTGTTGAACATGTAGCCGGCCGTCTGTGACGTGCGCATCATCGGGCTGTTGTAGATATCGGACTTGTCCAACCCCAATTGTTCGAACCGCGCACCGACACTGACCGCGACGCTGCGCGAGCGATCGGTAATGCCATCGTTGCCACTCAGGCACGCGGCTTTCGAGTGATCGCAGCGCTCGACATGGCGGACCAGCACGATGACGTCGCCTTTGGCCCATTCGGTGGCCAACGTTCGTGCGCCGGCCACATTGCCATGGGCCAGGTCAGGCACAGCGGCCGGCTGCAACAGCCATACGATCAATGGAATGACCAGCAGCGCCGAGGCCAGCACCACTACGGTGTTTCGATGGCGGGTCAAACAGCTCAGGTTAATTGAGCGTTTTATCCCGAACAGACTCAGTCTCAATTCCACATCAAGCCGCCTCGCCGGCATGCACCATTGTTATTCGAAGCCGCGAGGGTAGAGAGGCGCGCGTCGGCAGCCGGTGAAACCCATGTGAAAAAAAGCTTAAGCCGCTCACAAAAACCTTGTTACAGAATCAGTCCGACAAAAACCTTTCAGCTCTCGCGATTGCTGCCGATACAGGCCTGCTACACACCCTTGCTGGCACCTAAAAAAACAACAATCTTCCAGCCAACTGACGATCGAAAGCGCAACGTTCCTGGAGGAATTTGATGAATAGCTGGTTCGGCAACATTAGCGTGAACATGAAACTGGGCCTGGGGTTCGGCCTGGTCCTGGCACTGACCTGCGTACTGGCCCTGACCGGCTGGACGAGCCTGGGCGGCTTGATTGACCGCAGCAACTGGATGAGCGACATCACCCAGCTCAACTCCGGCTTGACCAAGCTTCGTGTGGTTCGCCTGCAATACATGCTGACCAACGGCGACGAAACCGCCGCTCAGAACGTACAGACCACCCTTGACGCCTTTTCCGCTCAGCAACAATCGCTGTTGTCGAAGTTCAAGAGCCCGGAAAACCTCAAGCTGCTCAAAGAGCAAGGCACTTACATCGACGCGTACAAGACGTCGCTGAACAAGATGCGCAGCGCCTACCGCACCGGCAACAGCGCCCGCGACACCATGGCCGCCAATGCTGAAACAGCCAGCACGCTAATCGACGCCATCAGCACCCGCGTGCAGCAAATGCCCCTGAGTGACCAGCGTTTCGAACAGTTCCAGGCTGTCACCACCGCCAAGGAAGCGTTCATCCTGGCCCGCTACGAAGTGCGCGGCTACACCGCCACCACCAATGCCGAGACCGAGCAAAAAGCCGTCGCCCAACTGGATTCAGCAATTGCCAGCCTGAAGCCGCTGAACGTGCATTTCGCCGAGACCCAGCAAGATGCCCTGCGTCAGCTGGAAACCGCACTGGGCAATTACCGCAGCGCGTTGATCGCCTATAAAGCCGCCAACAGCGATGCCGTGCAGGCGCGCAAGGAAATGACCGACCAGGGCGCCGCCATCGTGACCCTGAGCGAGCAGCTGTATCAGATCCAGCTCGACCGTCGCGACGCCGAAAGCGCCCAGGCGCGCACACTGCAGTTGATCAGCACATTGCTGGCATTGCTGGTGGGCATCATTGCTGCCGTGATCATCACCCGTCAGATCACCGGCCCGCTACGCGACACCCTGGCCGTGGTCGAACGCATCGCCAGCGGCGACCTGTCCCAGGACGTCAAAGTGACGCGCCGCGATGAACTCGGCGTGTTGCAGCAAGGCATCGCACGCATGGGCGTGACCCTGCGTGACTTGATCAGCGGCATCCGCGACGGTGTCACCCAGATCGCGAGCGCCGCGGAAGAACTGTCCGCCGTCACCGAGCAAACCAGTGCCGGCGTCAACAGCCAGAAGATCGAAACCGATCAAGTGGCCACCGCCATGCACGAGATGACGGCCACCGTGCAGGAAGTCGCGCGCAACGCCGAAGAAGCCTCCCAGGCCGCAGCCGCCGCTGATGGTGAAGCCCGCGAAGGCGATAAAGTGGTCAACGAAGCCATCGCCCAGATCGAACGCCTGGCCACTGAAGTGGCGCGCTCCACCGAAGCCATGAGTGTGCTGCAACAGGAAAGCGACAAGATCGGCAGCGTCATGGACGTGATCAAGGCCGTCGCCGAACAGACCAACCTGCTGGCCCTCAACGCCGCCATTGAAGCCGCGCGCGCCGGTGAAGCCGGTCGTGGTTTTGCGGTGGTTGCCGACGAAGTCCGTGGCCTGGCCCAGCGCACACAGAAGTCCACCGAAGAAATCGAAGGCCTGGTGGCCGGTCTGCAGAATGGCACCCAACAAGTGTCGACCGTGATGAACAACAGCCGCGCCCTGACCGACAGCAGCGTGGCCTTGACCCGCAAGGCTGGCACGTCGCTGGAAAACATCACCCGCACGGTGTCCAACATCCAGTCGATGAACCAGCAGATCGCTGCCGCCGCCGAGCAACAAAGCGCCGTGGCCGAAGAAATCAGCCGCAGCATCATCAACGTGCGCGACGTGTCGGAACAGACTGCCGCCGCCAGCGATGAAACGGCCAAGTCCAGTGTTGAGCTGGCGCGGCTGGGGAATCAGTTGCAGATGATGGTCAGTCACTTCAGGGTTTAAAGCACCGCCGCTCTCCAGCCCCGCAGAAGCCCTTTAAATAAAGGGCTTCGTCATTTTTACGGAGCATTTATCCGTCCGTAACGCTCACGGGTGATTTGGAGGAACTGATGAAGCTTTTTACAGGCAGATCGCGTTGGTAAACACCAACCGGTTGCCGAACGGATCACTGATGGTCATGTCCTGGCTTCCCCAGGGCATGGCCTGGATCTGCGGGTGCGAAAACGGATACGCCTTCGCCAGCAGTTGCTGCTGGAAGGCCTCGAGCTCATCGGTCTCGATGCGCAGGGCCGAACCCGGCGTGCCGTCGCCATGGTGCTCGGACAGGTGCAGCACGCATTCGCCACGGGAGACTTGCAGGTACAGCGGGGAATTCGGCTCGAAGCGATGCTGCCAGTCGACCGTGAACCCCAGAAAGTCGACGTAGAATTCCAATGCCTTGGCCTCGTCGAAAATCCGCAGGATCGAGGTGGTTTTGCCGAAGCTCATTGGGTTGCTCCCTGACTGAAAAGACACCCGTTGAAGTTGGGCTGGATGTCAGCGCTTCGGCTTGGCGCTGACATTCTTTAATCGCAATGTGCCATCACTGTGACGTATTTCTCGGAATAACTACTGAAACCCGTCACGCAAATCCCCTTCCCGCGCCAGAAACCGCCCTTCCCGTTTCCCGTTCGCCTGGCCATCGCTGTAACTCAACACGCCGTTGACCCATACACCTTCAATCCCCTCGGCCGCCTGTTGCGGGTCACTGAAGTCCGCCACGTCGCGAATGCTCAGCGGATCGAACAACACCAGGTCCGCCCAATGCCCTTCACGAATCTCACCCCTTTGTTTCAAGCCAAAACGTGCCGCCGACAATCCGGTCATTTTGTGTACGGCGGTATGCAGCGGAAACAGGCCGACGTCGCGACTGAAATGTCCGAGCACACGTGGGAAAGCGCCCCACAAGCGCGGATGCGGGAACGGATCTTCCGGCAATCCGTCGGACCCCACCATCGACAAGGGATGGGCGAGGATTCTTCGCACATCGGCCTCGTCCATGCCGTAGTACACCGCGCCGGCCGGTTGCAGACGGCGTGCAGCGTCAAGCAACGGCACGTTCCATTCGGCGGCGATGTCCATCAAGTCGCGGCCGCCCAATTCCGGGTGCGGCGTGGACCAGGTGATGGTGATGCGATGGGCGTCGGTGACTTGCTTGAGGTCCAGGGTCGAAGAACTCGCCGCGTAGGGATAACAATCGCAGCCCACCGGATGAGTTTTCGCCGCTTCCTCAAGCGAGGCCAGCAATTGCGGACTGCGCCCCCAGTTACCGGCCCCCGCGCATTTGAGGTGGGAAATGATCACCGGGGATTTCGCATGCCGGCCGATCTGGAACGCCTCGTCCATCGCCTCCAGCACCGGTTCGAATTCACTGCGCAAATGGGTGGTGTACACGGCGCCGAACGCCGTCAGCTCCTCAGTCAGTTGCATCACTTCGTCGGTGGACGCCGAGAACGCGCTGGCGTAGGCCAGACCGGTGGATAACCCCAAGGCGCCCGCCTCAAGACTTTCACGCAACTGCTCGCGCATCGCGCTGATTTCATCAGGCGTGGCGGTGCGAAACAGGTCGTCGAGATGGTTGCTGCGCAGCGCGGTGTGGCCCACCAATGCGGCGACGTTCAGCGTGGTGTTCGCCGCTTCGACCGCTGCGCGGTAAGCGCTGAACGTCGGATAAACGAAGGCTGCCGAGGTGCCGAGCAGGTTCATCGGATCGGGCGGATCGCCACGCAGGCTCACCGGTGACGCGCTGATCCCGCAGTTGCCGACAATCACCGTGGTCACACCCTGGCTGAGCTTGGGCAGCATCTGCGGCTGGCGGATCACCACCGTGTCGTCATGGGTGTGCACGTCGATAAAACCCGGCGCCAGCACGCGGCCGGCAGCGTCGATTTCCTCGCGGGCGGTCGCCTCATGCAAGTCGCCGATGCGCGCGATGCGGCCGTTCTGAATCGCCACATCGGCGGGGTAACCGGGGCTGTTGCTGCCATCGATGACCAAGGCGTTGCGGATCAGCGTGTCGTACATCATGTCAGTCTCCCAGCGGCAAACGATCGTCGCCGCCACGGTAATCGTCCAGGGCGAGTTTGATCCGCCGCAGACGTTCTTGATTGTCTTCAGGGTTGGCCAGCGCGAGCTCGGTGGCAAGCACGTCGATGGCCAGCAGCATGCCGTAGCGCGCCGCCGTCGGTTTGTAGATAAACGAGGTTTCGACACCTTGCAGCGGCAGCAGCACATCGGCCAATTGCGCCAGCGGCGAGTCGGCCCGGGTGATGGCGATAATCCGTGCACCGTAGTTACGGGCCAGTTCGACCGCGTCGATGAGTTCGGGGGTGATGCCGGTCAGCGAGCAGGCAATGACCGCGCGTTCGGCATCAAGGCTGGCGGCGGTGACGCGCATCATCACCGGGTCGTGGCACGCCGCAATCGGGTAGCCAAATCGCACCAGCCGCACTTGCAGCTCATCGCTGCACAAGGTTGAACAACCGCCCAGGCCGAACGCATGAATCATCCGCGCCTTGCCCAGCAGTTTCACGGCATCGGCGAACCGCGACTCGTCGAACGCCGACAGATGCTGACGCAGGGTCGACTCAATATCGCCGACGATCTGCCCATAGAACGCCGACTGATCCGGCGTCCCCGCCGGGTCAAGGAAGCGGCTGCCGACGCCGCTGGCCTGGGCCAGTTGCAGGCGCAGATCACGCAGATCGCGACAGCCCACCGTGCGGGCAAACCGCGACAGCGTGGCGGTGCTGACCTCCGCCCTCTGCGCCAGCTCATCGAGGCTGGCGGCCGAGGCAAAGCCGACGTCGTTGAGCATCAGCCGCGCGATGCGTCCTTCACCGGCGCTGAAGGAATCCTGGCGGGCGCGGATCTGGTAGAGGATGTCCATGGCAGGCGGCTCCGGTTAGATCAGGTAAGAAAGACCCACGGTCAGCGCGAAAGCCACCACCGAAATAATGGTTTCAAGCACCGTCCAGGTCTTGAAGGTCTGGGCAACGGTCATGTTGAAGTATTCCTTGATCAACCAGAAGCCGCCGTCGTTGACGTGGGAAAAAATCACCGACCCGGCGCCGGTTGCCAGCACCAGCAACTCGGGGTGCGGATACCCCAGACCGATGGCCACCGGCGCGACGATGCCCGAGGCGGTGGTCATGGCCACGGTGGCGGAACCGGTGGCGATCCTCATCAACGCCGCAAACAGCCAGCCCATGATCAGCGGCGACAGGTGAAATTCATCGGCCAGGCTGACGATCTGATCGGTGACTCCGGCGTCCACCAGAATCCGGTTCAAGCCACCGCCGGCGCCGACCAGCAAAGTGATGCTGGCGGTTGGCGCCAGGCATTCGTTGGTGAACTTGAGGATCGATTCGCGGCTGAAGCCTTGGGCGATGCCGAGGGTCCAGAAACTCAGCAGGGTCGCCAGCAGCAAGGCGATCACCGAGTTGCCGATGAACAGCAGGAACTGGTTGAAACCGCTGCCCGGCGTGGAAATCAGGTTCGCCCAGCCACCGATCAGCATCAGCACCACCGGCAACAAAATGGTCGCCATGGTGATGCCAAACCCCGGCAGGCTGTCGCGCGGTTCGCGGTCGAGGAACTGCCGCTCCAGCGGGTTTTCCGCCGGCAGTTGAATGCGCGGCACGATGAACTTGGCGTACAAGGGACCGGCGATGATTGCGGTCGGAATGCCGATCAGAATCGCGTACATCAAGGTCTGCCCGACCGACGCCCCATACACCTGCACCGCCAGCATCGCTGCCGGGTGCGGCGGCACCAGCGCATGCACCACCGACAAGCCAGCGACCATCGGCAAACCGACCATCAAGATCGACACGCCAACCCGCCGCGCCACGGTAAAGGCGATCGGCACCAGCAATACAAAACCGACCTCGAAGAACAGCGGCAGCCCGACCAGAAAGGCGATGCAAACCATCGCCCAGTGCGCGTTCTTCTCGCCAAAACGGTCGATCAAGGTCCGCGCCACCTGCTCCGCGCCGCCCGACTCGGCCATCATCTTGCCGAGCATCGTGCCCAGCGCCACCACCAGGGCAATGTGCCCCAGGGTTTTGCCAACCCCGGCCTCGTAGGCCCCGACCACCCCGGACGCCGGCATGCCGGCCAGCAGCGCGAGGCCGATGGAGACCAAGGTGATGACGATGAACGGATTGAGTCGGTAGCGGGCGATCAGAACGATCAGGGCAATGATGGCGATGGCGGCATACACCAGCAGCCAATAGCCGAAGGACAGGGTCATGCGGTACTCCTCGAAAGGGTCACGTCGAATGGGTTGTGAAACTCTTAAATCATTTCGAGGCGTGACATTCAAACGAGGTGAAAGTTATTTTCGTGCAGAGGTAAGGGATGTCGCGCAGAGGTATGCCAGGTCGGTGGATATGAAAATCAGGCAGGCGGATTTACATCGCGCCTGCGTTGATTTCAGTCGTGATTCACGCGGGCACGTTTGAGCAGCTTCTTGCAGCGCTCGGACAAATGCAGCACCCGCAGATGCTTGCCGGCCTTGGCGTAGCGTTCACGCAAAGTCTTCAGCGCGGCGATGGCCGAATAGTCGACAAAACTCAGGTGGCGGCAGTCGATGGTCACGACAGGCGGATCATTGGCGGGGTCGAACTGATTGAGAAACGGCGTAGTCGAGGCAAAGAACAACGTGCCATGCAGGTAGTACAACTTGCTGCCATCGCTCTCGAGATGAGCATCGGCATACAGCTCGCGCGCCTGCTGCCAGGCAAAATTGAGCGCCGCGATGATGATCCCGCACAACACGGCAGTGGCCAGGTCGGTGAACACGGTGATGACCGTGACCGCCACAATCACCAACACATCGTTCAGCGGCACCTTGTTCACTACCCGCAACGACGCCCAGGCGAACGTTTGCTGCGACACCACAAACATCACGCCGACCAGCGCGGCCAATGGGATGCGCTCGATCAGCGGCGACAGAAACAGAATGAACAGCAGAATCAGCACCCCGGCCACCACCCCGGACAGCCGGCCACGACCACCGGAACTGAGGTTGATGACGGTCTGACCGATCATCGCGCAGCCACCCATGCCGCCAAAAACCCCCGAGACCATATTGGCCGCGCCCAACGCCACGCACTCGCGATCCGGGAAGCCACGGCTTTCGGTGATCTCATCGGTGAGGTTCAGGGTCAGCAGGGTTTCCAGCAGGCCGACCAGCGCCATCAAGATCGCGTAGGGGGCGATGATGCGCAGGGTGTCCAGGCTCCAGGGAATGTCTGGCAGCGCGAACGTCGGCAAGCCGCCGGCGATGTGCGCCATGTCGCCCAAGGTGCGCGTCGGCAGGCCGAGCAGATACACCGCCAGCCCGACACTCAGGATCGCCACCAGCGCCGGCGGCACGGCACGCGTCAGGCGCGGCAGCAGGTAAACGATCGCCATCGTCAACACCACCAACCCGGTCATCAGGTACAACGGCGTGCCACTGAGCCAGGTTTCGCCATCCTTGAAGTGTTCGAGTTGCGCCAGCGCAATGATGATCGCCAAGCCGTTGACGAACCCAAGCATCACCGGGTGCGGCACCATGCGCACCAGTTTGCCAAGCCTCAGCAGCCCGAACGCCAGCATGATCAGGCCACCGAGCAACACGGTCGCGAGCAGATACTGCACGCCGTGTTGCACCACCAGCGCGACGATCACCACCGCCATCGAACCCGCCGCACCGGACACCATCCCCGGCCGCCCGCCGAAAAGCGCGGTCAGGGTGCAAATGATGAACGCGCCGTAAAGCCCCATCAGCGGATTGAGGTGGGCCACCAACGCGAAGGCAATGCATTCGGGGAGCAGGGCGAAAGAAGTGGTGAGTCCGGCCAGGACATCGGCGCGCAGACGTTTTGGTTTCATGGAGGATCGAACACGACAGGGAGAGAGGGTGCGGATGTTACGGAATCGGGGGCGACCCGGCCAGTTGTCGGGTTGCTGAAAACGCAATCGCGAGCAGGCTCGCTCCCACAGTGGATGTCCGTTACACACAAAATCTGTGTCCAATGAAGATCAAACTGTGGGAGCGAGCCTGCTCGCGATTGCAGCGACGCGGTCTAAAGCGAACTCAAACCATCTCGTCCCGAATCCATTCAACCACCGACGTCCGTTTCGGCTCCCAGCCCAGCAATTCACGCGCATGCTTGCCGCGCACCCGGCTGTTGGAGCCCAGGCCATAGTTGGCCATTTCATAACCCCATTCGGCTTCGGCGTCTTTCAACGGCCAGTCTTGCGCCTTGCCCAGTTTCAGCGCTTCAGCCATGGCCGTGGTCATGTCGATGAAGGACGCTTCACCGCTTTCGACGAAGTAGAACGTGCCCGGCACGTTTTTGGTCAGTGCCAGCAGATACAGGGACACCACGTCTTCGATGTGTACGTTGGACCAGATGTTCTGACCCGTACCGACATGTCGGACCACACCGCTTTTACGCGCCTGTTTGAGCAAGCGCGGCAATTGCACGCTGTCGCGATTGACGCCCAGGCTGTGGCCGTAAATCAGGGTGTTGCAGATCACGGCCGAGTTCACGCCGTCTTTCGCCGCGGCGAGGATCAGGTTGTCGATGGCCACGCGGGCAGCCTTGTCGACGGTCGGTTCCGGCAGGTTGTCTTCGAAGTAGATGACGTCACTGGCTTTACCGCCGGAGGCATCGCCGACGATGCTCGAACCGCTGGTGTGCAGGAACACTTTGTGGGAGCCGCGCAACGCATTGAGCAAGGCTTCCACCGCGCCACGATGGTCGCTGCTCGCAGCGTTGATCACGGCATCGGCGGCGCGGGCCTGTTCAGCCAGTAGTGCGCTGTCGTCAAGAGTGCCGATCACCGGGATGATACCGATTGCGCTCAGTTCAGTGGCTTGGTCGGCGTTGCGAACCAGGCCGGTGACTTTATGGCCCGCCCGGACAAGACCGGTGGCAATGGAGCCGCCGATGAAACCAGCAGCGCCGGTAACGAATACGTTCATGGAGAAACTCCCTGCGTGAATAAGTGATGCATTGAGTATCGAGGACCGTCCCGTGGTGAAACAGACCCGCAGACCCAAATCACTCTTGCGCAGGGATCACGAATCAGCCTGTGAAGTTCGCATTCGCATAAGCCGCCAACTTGCCCTGAATGAAGTCCAGGAAGCATTGAATGCGCAGGGCCAGTTGCGAGTTGCGGTAGTACACCGCGTTGATCGGTTGGCGATAGCCGCTGTTGAAGTCCGCCAGCAGCACCTGCAAGCGACCGGCACGAATGTCGTCGATCGTCATGAAGTGCGACAGACAGGCAATGCCCTGGCCTTCCAGCGCCAGGTGCCGGATCGTCTCGCCGCTGGAGGCGCTGATCGACGCCTGAATCGGCCAGCGATCACCGTGCACATACCGTAGCGGCCACTGGTTGAGGCCCTCGTTCTGGGTAAAGCCCAGCAACGCATGCCCGGCCAGGTCTGCAACCGCCGTTGGCGTGCCGTGTTGCTCAAGGTACGCCGGGCTGGCGAGGATGTGCAGCGGGCTGCAACCCAGTGAGCGTGCGTGCAGGGTTGAATCGGCCAGTGCGCCGATGCGGATGGCGATATCAGTGCTTTGTTCGAGCAAGTCGATGATCAGGTCGTTGCTGTTGAGTTCGAGCTGAATGTCGGGGTAGAGGCGGCGGAACTCGTCGATGTACGGCACGATGGCGTGCAGCATGAACGGCGAGGCGGCGTTGATCCGCAGACGCCCGGACGGGGTTTGCTGGCGTGAGGTCAGGCGTTCTTCGAGCTCGTCCATCTGATCGAGAATCAGCTTGGCGTGCTCGAAGAAATACTTGCCCTCCTCCGTCAGGTCCATGCGCCGCGTGGTGCGGTTGATCAGCGTGGTATCGAGCTTGGCCTCCAGCCGCGACAGCGTGCGGCTGACCGCCGAAGGCGTCTGCCCAACCTGTTCGGCCGCCGCGGAAATCGACCCGCACTCAATCACGCAGACGAAAATCTGCAACTCATCGGATCTGGCTTTCACGGACGCCCCTCATCGATCAATTCAGCGCCGGCCTCTGTAGGAGCCAGGCTTGCCGGCGAAGGCGTCCGCTAAAACGCCTTCGCCGGCAAGCCTGGCTCCTACAGGTTCTGGCTTCAGGTATCGATAGTAACCGAGCTCACGCCTTGAGGCCGAACACCTCGGTCAGGTGCTGTTCATAGCGCGCCACATCAGCCTCGATATTCGGACGCTTCATCACATCGACCGCCAGGAACGTCGGCAAACCGCTCATGCCGAGAAATTCGTTGGCCTTGTGAAACGGGAAGTACACCGCGTCCACACCTTTGCCTTCGAAGAAGTCGGTCGGGTCGTCAAAGGCTTGCTGCGGTGCGTTCCAGGTCAGCGACAACATGTATTGCTTGCCGTGCACCAAACCGCCGCTGCCGTATTTTTGCGAGGCGTCGGAACGGGTGCGGCCGTCGCTGGCGTAGAGGCTGCCATGGCCTTCAGTGAAGACTTCGTCGATGTACTTCTTCACCGTCCACGGTGCGCCCATCCACCAACCGGGCATTTGATAAATGATCACGTCGGCCCAGAGATATTTGGCGACTTCTTCAGCAACGTCGTAGCCCTCGTCGATGAAGGTGGCTTTTACATCGATGCCGCCGCGATCCAGCACGCTCAACGCGGCTTCATGCAGAGTGGTGTTGTAGCGGCCATCGGAGTGGGCGAACTTTTTGCCGCCATTGAGCAACAGGACTTTTTTCATGAGAAATCTCGGAAAGTCAGGAATTCGATGGCGGCAGAGTAACGAGCTGCCTCGCGCGGAATAAGCGCTGAATTCGCAAAATACATTTGACCAATACGCACGAATAGACAGGTGATTGTTGCCATAAAATTGCGCCGATTCTGAACTTGAGGAGATTTCTGATGAGTGAACTGCAAGGCTTCATCCTGCACGCCAAGACCCGCCCGGAAAAATCCGACGCCTTCGAAGCGTTTTTCAGCGGCTATGTAGAAGCGAGTCGCGCCGAGCCCGGCTGTATCGAGTACCACATGCTGCGCGACAAACAGGACCCGACCCTGTTTATCTTCTACGAGATCTGGCAGTCCCAGGCGCACCTCGACGTGCACTCGAACCTGCCGCACATGCAGCAGTTCCGCGACATGCGCATGGAATACCTGGAACGGGATTTTGATATCCGCGCCATCGAGATGCTTAGCCCTTCCTCCGCTACCCGTTGATTAGCAAATGGCCGCCGAGCACACCGAGGCCGATGAAGAACACGCGCTTGAACAGCACGGCGCTGATCCGCTGACGCAGCCATTGGCCGAGCAACATGCCGAGCACTGCCGGGATCAACGCCAGCAACGACGCACTCAGTTCACCACCGCCAAGGGCGCCGCGCCATAACAGGCCGGCGGCCAGGGCGAGGGTCGAGATGGTGAAAGACAGGCCTAGGGCTTGCACCAGTTCATCCTTGCTCAAACCCAGTGCTTGCAGATACGGCACCGCCGGAATCACGAAGACGCCGGTGGCCGAGGTGATGACGCCCGTCACAACTCCACACAGCGGACCAAGCCAGCGTTCGCTCTGACCACTCACGCGCAACGCCGGCAGAAATAGACCGCTCAGTGCATAAAGCATCAGTGCCCCGCCCAACGCCCGCACCACCCACTGACCTCCGGCCATGCCGATCCACACCGTGCCTGCCCCGGTGCCAATGAAGATCGCCAGGAGCATCGGCCACAACCGTTTGATCAAACCGAGCAAATGCCCACCGAATGCCAGTTGCCAGACATTGGTGAGGGTTGCCGGGATGATCAGCAGCGCGGCAGCCTGTGACGGGGCCATAGCCAGACCGAGCAGGCCCATGGCGATGGTGGGTAATCCGAGGCCGATCACGCCTTTGATCATGCCGGCCAGCAGGAATGTGGCGATCACCAGCAAGGAAAGGGTCAGACCGAGGTTTTGATAGAACGCAGAGAGAGTATTCATGGGGCCATGGTGAGCCTGGATTGGCGGGTTGAAAATCTGCCATATACTGAGGCAGCCTCTTGCTTGACAAGAGGCTGACAACTGCGTCGTTACGACTGACGCCTTCGCGAGCAGGCTCGCTCCCACAGTTGAAACGCATTCCAATGTGGGAGCGAGCCTGCTCGCGAAAGCGCCCTTCCAGGCAACACATATTTAGAGGTTGCTGCCATGCACTTCGACCTGACCGACCTGCGCCTCTACCTGAACATCCTCGACACTGGCAACATCACCGCCGGTGCCGCCCGCAGCCACTTATCCCTGGCAGCGGCCAGCGCCCGAATCCGGGCCATGGAATCCTCCCTCGGCATCGACTTCCTGGAGCGTGGCCGGCGCGGTGTCACACCCACCCCGGCCGGCAAAGCCCTGGCGAAACACGCCCGTGCCCTGCTGCAACAAGCCGAGCGCCTGCAACAGGATCTGGCCGAATACGCCAAGGGGGTCAAAGGTCAGGTGCGATTGCTGTGCAACACCACCGCGATCACCGAATACCTGCCGGAGTTGCTCGCCGACTTTCTGCGCGAGCATCCGAACCTCGACATCGACCTTCAAGAATTGCCCAGCGCCCGCATCACCCATGCGTTGCGCCAAGGGGCGGCAGACCTCGGCATCGTGTCCGACGCGGTGGACACCGATGACCTGCACACCCGGCCGTTTCGCGATGACCCGCTGGTGTTGATTCTGCCTCCTGATCATCCCTTGGCCGACCAGCCATCATTGACCTTCGCCGACACCTTGAACCACGACTATGTGGCCCTGGGCGCCAGCAGTGCCTTGGCCATCCACGTGGAAGAACAGGCCCTGCACATTGGCCAGCGCATGCCGATCCGCATTCGTGCCGACGGCTTCGATGGGGTCATTCGCATGGTTGCGCGCGGTGCAGGACTGGCCATCGTGCCGCGGGTGGCCATCGAGCGCTGGCCACAGGTACAAGGGGTCACGACCCGCGCTCTTCCCGAAGACTGGGCCAACCGCACCCTGAAAATCTGTGCCCGTGATGTCGACAGCCTGCCCGGTTACGCCCGGGCCTTGCTGGAGGCACTGACGCCGGGAACGCCTTGACTCTACCGTAAGGGGCAGACTCTATGCTGCGGGCTTCATTTCAGGAGTACACGCGATGAGCAAACGAATGCTCGTGATTCTGGGCCACCCCTCCACCGACAGTTTCTGCGGGGCGTTGAGCGAAACTTACGTCCAGGCCGCCAAGGATGCCGGACATGACGTGCGCCTGCTGCGTCTGGATGCGCTGGACTTTGATCCGGTCTTGCACCATGGCTATAACACTATCCAGCCGCTGGAGCCGGACCTGTTGCAAGCCCAGGCCGATATCACCTGGGCCGAACACCTGACGTTCGTTTATCCGATCTGGTGGGGCGGCATACCGGCGTTGATGAAGGGCTTTCTCGACCGCATTTTCCTGCCCGGTTTTGCTTTCAAATACCGTGAGGGCAAGGCCTTCCCCGACAAACTGCTCAAGGGCCGGACCGCGCATCTGCTGGTGACCATGGACACGCCGCCCTGGTATTACAAATGGGTCTATCACATGCCCGGCCTGCACCAGATGCGCAAGACGACCCTGGAGTTCTGCGGCATCAAGCCGTTGAAGACCCTGACTTTCGGGCCGATCCTGGGTTCGAAGTCGACCCAGCGTGACGCCTGGCTCGAACAGGCCCGGGTTACCGCCGGTAGCTGACGCACCCTTCGCTGTCTGCTGACGGCGCACCCTCGCCGTCAGCCCGTCCTCACGTCCCCTCTCAAGCGGTCGTTCGTCGGCTGTGCGCGTCATTTACACACCGCTGCAACCATTGAATGTTATTCACTATATTATTCGCTCCGATCAGGCATGAGGTCTGGTCGCGCTACGCCCTGTTTGATCATCGAGACGGATCTTTATGTATATCGGCAAAGCCGCCCAGCTGTCGGGCACCACAGTCAAAAGCATTCGCCATTACGAAGAAATCGGCCTATTGCCCGAGCCCAAGCGTGAAGGCAAATACCGTATCTACAGCCAGCAGAGTGTCGAGGTGTTGACGTTCATCAAGTGCGCCCAGCAACTGGGTTTCAAGCTCAAAGAGCTGCGGTTGATGTTGAACAACTACCACGGTGACGAATTCCCGTGGGACATGGCGCAAAAAGCGATCGCCGAAAAAAAGGCCGAGCTGGTCTCCCAGATCGGCGCTCTACAGCAACTGCACAACGGCCTCGAAGAATTCGAAAACAACCTCAACGATGCCCGAGATGAATGTCAGTTCGAGCGTATCGCCCGCTATGGCGAAAAAAACCCGGGCACTACGCTGAACTGACTACCCTGCTGCGCAGGGTGATCCCTCGCATGTCACTGGCGCGCCTGCGCTGCCGGTCATCAGGTCAGATCAAGGCGGGTTTCCCTGCGGCTCGATCTTTTTCCGGCAGCGGCGCCACCGGAACAATCGCGGCGAAGAACCACGGCGCCACCAACGTCACCAGCAGAATGGTCATGACACCGCTGGAAAACAGCGCCATCGCCACCAGTGCGCCCAAATCGACAATCGGCTTGAAGTCGGAAAACAGCAGCGCCATGAATCCCACGGAGAAAATCACCACGTTGACCACGGTCGAACGGCCGACGCTGTGCATCGCCTGCAAAATGGCCGCGTCGATATGAATGCCTTGCTGCACCAACAGTTTGATCCGAGACAGCAGGTGCACCGCGTAATCGACCACACCCACCACCAGGAAGGTCACCAGCGTCGTACCGATGTTCAGCTCGATGCCGAACAGGAACATGAAGCCATAGACTGTCACCGAGGTGGTCAACAGGGTCAGCATGCCGAGTACGCCCAACCGTACCGACTTGAGCCAATACATCATCATCAGCGTGACCACCAGCAACGCCAGGGAAAAACTCAAGACCTGGCCCTGGGTGATTTCCTGCAACACGCCGGTCCAGATCAACGGCGTGCCGGCGTGCGTCACTTCGAGATTGGCCGGTTTGTTCACCAGCAACCAGGCATCGAGCTGATCCAGCATGGCCTGGTAGTCGCTGGCCACCGACGACGTCATGGTGTACAGCGTCAACGCCTTGGAATAGTCGGCATTGAGCACGTTATTGAGGTCCGAGCCGCCGCCGTTCTCGAACAGCATCACGTGTTGCTCGATCAGTGAATTGCCCGGCACCTCGAACCGCTCGACCTGCCCCTCATCATTGACCGACGTCACCTGCTCCAGCGCCTGGGGCACGCGCAAGTAGTCGGGGTTCATGTCGTTGAGCACCAGGTTCATGCGCTTGACGTAAGTCGCCAGGGAATAGCCGTAACTGACGTGCGGTTGCTGCTTGATGAAGTGGTCGAGCTTGTCGATGAACTGCACCACTTCAGTGGTCAGCACGCCGCGCGGCTCTTTGCTGTCGATGGCGATCCAGCCCGGTGCCGTGCCCGCGACCCCGGCTTGGTTGATGAACTCGTCCGAAACGCGAATATGGCTCTCGGGCTTGAAGTAGGCGATGCCCGAGTCTTCGATATCGACGCGAAAGGTGAACACCGTCATCAAGATCAGCAAGGGCAGCGTCACGATCAAGATCGGTTTGCGCCACTGGATCAACCGCGCGCAGAACGCCACCAGATAACGCGAAATGATCGATTCCTTGTGCACGGCAGCGAGGGTTTTCGGAGTCTGGTCCTTGCCCCAGATCGAAATCCAGGCCGGAATCAGCAACAGTGAAATAATCAGCGCCGCCGTCAGGCCGATGGACATGAATACGCCGAAATTGCGGATGCTGACGATGTTGTTGGTCGTGGAAATCATGAAGGTGGCGATGGTGGTCACCGTCGTCAACACCACCGGCACCACCATCAGCCGTTGCGTCTCGCGATTGGCTTCACGGTTACTTTTACCGGCGTTTTTCTGTTCGTAATACTCGGCCATCACATGGATCGCATCCGAGCAGCAAATGGTGAACAGAAACACCGGCAGGACACTGGTCAGCAAGTCGAACGGCACCCGCAACAAAGCCATCAGGCCCAGTGTCCAGATGGTGCAGAACAGAATATTGAACAGCGGCAACAGCACGCCCAGCGGTTTGCGGAAGAAGAAAATCAACAGCAGGGTGATCAGCAAAAAGACAATCGGAAACAGCACCGCCAGGTCATGGTCGATGATCTCCTGCTGGGCCGCGATGAAGATCGGCATGCCGGCAATGAAGATCTCATCCTTGAACTCCGGGTGCGCTGCCTGATAGTCCGCGACAATGCCGCGCACGATCTGGTAGGCGCGCAGTTGCGCCTGGGCGTCGTCTTGCTTGGTGCCCAGCTCGGCCACCAGCATCGCGACTTTCTTGTCCTTGGAGACTACCCCGTCGACCATCAGCTCGTTGCCCATGATCTGCGACTCGACCAGCGCCGGGTCCATGTCGTAGGCGTTGAGGGTCTTGTGGATCAGCAACTCGCCATCGCCGGTCAGCACGATGTTTTCCAGGTCGCCCATCGACGCCATTTCACGGATCGGGTTGATTCGCTCGGCGAGAAAAGTCAGGAACAGCTGATCATGGGCATCCCAGTTCTGGCTCTTGGCGTAATCACGCAGGGCCTTGGCCTGGGCGTAGTCGTTCTGGGAAAAACCGTTCTCCAGAATGTCCCGCGCCAGCAACTGTGCACGACTGTCGTCTGGGTGCTTCGCAACGATTTGCGTCAACTGTTCCTTGTCGGCGTCGTTGGCCAGGATCATCTTGCGCACCGATTGCGACATCGAAAACAGTGCGTTGAGGGTCGGCTTGTTGAACACCGTCTGCGGGTTGTTGATTGCCACCATCACCGAGTCAAACGTGCCGGTGAATTCGCTTTGCAAGTCGATGATGGTCTTGCGCGCCGGATGGGTTTCCTTGAGCAAGTAAGGGTTGGTGTCGGAGATCAGCGAGCCCAGCGTATAGGTGAAATACGCCGTGACCGCCACCAGCAGGAAAACGATCGCCCGCGCATAGCGCTCGACGAAGTTCAGGTATCTTTCCATGATCATGCGTTCCAGGGTCGTCGGGATCGGTGCTTAGCGGGCAGACACGGCAAAGTCCGGCACGTCGCCGGTTTTCAGCCCGCGCTTGATGGCGGTCTGGGTGAACAAACGGTCTTCCAGTTGCACGTTGTATTGCAGGTGGTTGAAGCGCATCTCTGAACGCGTGCCGTCGATGAAGTGCTCGGTTTCGCTCAACACGATGCTGTCGATCGAGTCGATGGTGTCGACCTTTTGCGTGCGCATCTGCTTGACCAGCACGCCTTTGACGTCGAAGAAGTCCTGACGCATGACCAGGAAATTCTGCTTGTCGATCCACACTTTCAGCTTGTTGTAGCCAGTCTTGGCCAGCACCTCGGGCGACGCCGGTTCACGCTCGATCACGTAGCAGTCGCGGCCCTTGACCTGTTCTTCGCCGACCAGCGTCTGGGTGTAATCCTTGACCCTGATCTTGTCCAGGTCGGCGTAGGAGTACTCGCTGCCCATGAACGAGCCGCGCTTGTCGGTGGTGGAGATCCGCCGCGTCTGGCGGCTGACCGGCAAGTACATCCACTGGCTGTCTTCCTGACCCAGGGTTTCGTGGGGGTTTTCGATATGAAAAGCCACGTCGCGCACGTCAGTGGGGGCGGAGAAATACATGCTGAATTTGTCGCTGTCCGGGTAATCCTTTTGCAGGTAAGTGAACTCGCGAACCCGGGTATTGCCCTTTTTGTCGTGGAGGATCAGCGACACTTGGGACATGAAGCTTTTGCCGTCGTTTCGATCCCGCACCTGGCGGATGATTTCATCGGCATTCTTGCCGTCGGCGGCGGTGGCGCAAGCGCCGCTCAGGATCAATGCGGCGGCGGTCAGAGTTTTGAATAGCGGCAACATGGGAACTTCCCTTTTCGTCAGATGAATATGGTCGAGCCCATGCGCCAGGGGCACGCAGGCGTCATAGGGTTAAAACAGGTAACCGGCGGACAGCCGCACTTGGTCGCGGTTGTCGTACTCGCCGAAGGGCTTGTCGGGCTTGCCGAAGAACACATCCACTTCCAGCCCGAGCTTGATCCAGTCCACCGGTTTGTAAGTGAAGATGCCTTGCAACAGCGCATCGTCGTTAAACGGTGGCGAGGCGGCGACCACCAGCCGGCTCTTGAGTCGGTCCTGCCAGTGGGTGCCCTCGGCGGATAAGGTGAACAGGTGCTCGCGCTTGTCTTGCAGCATGCCGTCCTGCCAGTCGAGCAATTGCTGTTGCTGCCACTGCACGGAAATCAGCCAGTCACGCAGCAAGTAGTCGACGCCCAGCAACGACTTGACCATCGAGGTGCTGTCGGCGCCGTAAGCGCGGGTCGGATTGGTCACCCGCCAGTTGTCGAACCAGGCAATTTCGCTGCGCACCACGATGCTGTGACCGGCGTCGATCGCCAGCCCCGCGCCGCCCATGGTGTAACGGGGAAACTGGCGTTCCAGTCGCGTGCGGCCGTCATCGGCCAGGCCTTCGACGGCGTACACCGGGTCCTGCTGGCGCGCGTTCAGTGCGACGAAACTGGTGTCCACCGAACCGATGCGGCCGTTGGCGCTCAGGCCATACGAAAAGCCCTTGTCACCGTCGTAGCCGGGCTTGGAATCGAGCAGGAAATACTGAGGATCCGGCGCGGCAAACAGCGGCGCGTCGAACTCGCTGCCTGCCACCGGCGGCTGGTTTTTCACAAAGTCGGTGACCCACAGCGCCTCCAGTTCCCACTCGCCCACCGGTTGCGCAAACCGCACCATGGGCACCGCGATCCGGCTGTCTTCCAGTAGCGGAGTCAGGCCATCGCGATAGTCCACCGGGTTGATCTGGTCGAGCACCCGCAACTCATCGGCACGGCCCCAGACCACTTGCTGCCAGCCGACAGTCACCTCGCCGTCGCCCACCGACTGGCCCCAGTACAAATGCCGCCAGTCGGCGTCGAAGCGGTATTTGTCCCGCGCCCGTTCGCTGTACGGATTGTTGCCGTCGTAGCGGGCGTCGTAACGCACCCGGCCCTTGGCCTTGTAGTAACCACCGTCCCAGTTGTCTTCCAGGTTGGCCTTGAAATACATGGCCTTCTGGGTGATCTGGTCGTCACCGTGCAGGCGCAACGCGGTGGCGACGCCGACCTCGGCGTCGGCGTAATCCGGCTTGAGGTCGTCGACCGTCAATTCAGCCAGCGCCGGCGGCGCGACCATGCAGGCCAATACCGCCCACGCGGCACGGTTAATGTGTGATCCCGGCATGGTTACATTCCCAACCCGACACCGCCGTCGATCACCAGGCTCTGCGCAGTCACCCCGCCCGCTTCGGGGCTGGCCAGGTAACGCACCATCGCCGCGACTTCTTCGCTTTGAATGAAGCGGCGCATCGGCAGTTTTTTCTTGGCGTTGCGCAGGATCTGTTCCTGGGTCAGCCCGGCAATGGCCGCTTGCGCCGCCAGTTCACCTTGCAGCATGGGCGTGTCGATCCATGCGGGCAGAATCGCGTTGACGGTGATCAACCGTGGTGCCAGGTCCAGCGCCAGGGCTTTGGTCATGCCGACGATGCCGTGTTTGGAAGCGCAGTACGCGGTGTTGCGGACCTTGCCGGCGCGGCCGAGGATCGACGACATGTTGATGATCCGCCCGCGGTCCGGCATCAACGGCAGGCACAACGAAGTGACGTAGAACGTACCGTTGAGGTTGACCGAAATCACCTTGTGCCAGTTGTGCAAATCTTCCGGTTCGTTCTCGTTGCAGATACCGGCGCTGTTGACCAGCACATCGACGTAGTCCACCTGTTTGGCGAGCATTTTGAAGAAGGCTTCCATGCCCTCCAGGTCGGCAATGTTCGCCGAATGGGTTTCGACACGGGCCTTGATCTGCCCGTGTTGCTCGTCGACCCAGCGTTGCAGTTCCGGTAAATCCAGATCCAGCAGAATTAAGCGGTGCCCGGCGTCGGCGGCAAAATTCTCTGCCACCGCCCGGCCGATGCCTTTGGCGGCACCGGTAATCAGAATGGTCCGGCTCATGGCATCTTCAACCCGCCGTTGACCGGCAGGACCTCACCCGTCAGGTACAAACCGCGATCGGCGATGTACAGCACCGCCTCGGCTATCTCATGGGGTTCGGCGTAACGCTTGATCAGCAACCGTGACTGGATTTCCTGTTCCTGACTGCCGATCAGCGCCGTGCTCATTTCGGTGTTGACGATGCCCGGCGCCACCGCATTCACCCGAATGTTGCGCGGCGCCAGTTCCACTGCCAGGGCACGGGTCAGCGCTTCGACACCGCCCTTGGCCGCGGCATAGTTGCTTTGCCCCTTGCCGGGTTTCTGCGCTGCCACCGAGCTGATGTTGACGATGCAACCGCTGCGCTGGCGCATCATGCCCGGCACCACTTGCTGACAGCAGAGCAAGGTGCCGATCAGGTTGGTCTGGATCACCTCGACGATGTCGCGGCTCGGCATCGTCGCCAGCAACCCGTCACGGGTGATGCCAGCGTTGTTGACCAGCAGATCGACGCGCTGGAAATGCTCGTCGACCCGTTCGAAAAAGCCTTTGATGCTGTCGCCGCTGCTGACATCGCATTGCAGCGCCAGGCACTCGAGGCCCAGTGCCTGAACCTCGTCGCGCAAGGACATGGCGGCCACTTCGTCGCGTACATAACTGAATGCAATCTGATAGCCCGCGCCGGCCAGGGCCAGGACAATCGCCCGGCCGATACCACGACTGCCACCGGTCACCACTGCTACTTTATTCGGCATGACCGTTCCTTAGAGTGAGTTGTCAGTCTTGAACTGCGCGAGGCTGAAGCCGTGGGTCGCGGCCAGGGCACGAATCTGCTGCACTTGCTCGCGGCTGATATCGCCGTAGGAGTAGTGCTGTTTCATCCCGGACAACCCCATCAACACTGACTCCGCCATGCAGGCATACAACTGGCCTTCCTTGAGGTAGGCGCGCACGTTACGAATCAGGCCATCGCCCAATGGGGTCTGGACAATCCCGCCGTGCATGTACAACACGTCAGCCCGTTGACTGGAGAGGTTCTGATCGACGTTCAGCGGCACCGCGATGTCGCAGATCACGCTGTTTTCGGCGAAGTGATCGGCACCGAGAAACGGTTGAGGGGCATTCGCCGCACAGAGCACGATGCGCGCCTGTTTCAGCACCTCAAGGTCATTGCTGACCGTGATGAACGCATTCGCACCCAGGTGCTCTTCGACCAGACGCTGCACTCGCAAACCAAGGTCGGCGCCAGCACCGTGGGCCTGCAACAACGCGTCGATGCCGTCGAGTTTCTGCAAGCGGCTGGCGAGGCGGTCGTGCTCGGCGACACCTTTGAGAATCGCGCGGGCGGCCTCGGCGTAAATCAGCTGGGCGGTCTTCTCCAGGCGCCGCAGTGAGCCGTCGCGACCGCTGCCGATGAGGATCAGGTGTTCGACACTGGTGGACAGCAACGAAGCGTAAGTCGAAGCAATGTTGCCCGCCGCGCCGACCACCGCCGCCGTCTGTTGGCTCAGTTCCAGGCCTTGCTGCTTGCAGCCTTGCTCGATCGCTTCCAGGCCCATGCCGATGGTCAGCGCATTGCCGGAAGTCAGCGCCATGTCGGGGATTTTCAGCGCCTGACAGTTGTTGGTGACGATCGAGGTGTACATGCCCAGACCGGCCACACTGTAGCCATCCGCCCGGGCATCACGGATGCGATTACCGACTTCGTCGCGGATGGTGTCCAGGTCGCCACTGGCGATGTACGCAGCCATGGCATCGGAGTCCATGCACAACGGGTACAGGGTGAATTCCACGGCGGTACCGAGTTTCGAACGAATCAGCACCGGGCCGATTGGCGCAGCACGCCGCTCCGGGGCCATACGCTTGATGAACTCGCGCTTCTGTTCGGCGCTGAGGGTCGACAGCGACGGGTCAACATCACTGAGCATGTCGGAATCGATCAGGTGATTGATGAACGCCACGCGCGCCACCACGCGAACGTTCTCTTCAGGCTTTGGGAGGTGTTCAGGCTGCTTGAAGCTCACCTCGCGGGCCGGTACTTCGGGGATGCTGTCGGCGCAAACACCCGCCGCCAGCGGGAAGGCATCGCGTCGACGCAGCATGTCGCAGACCTTTTGCAACGAGCCGATCAAGCCGTCGATTTCCTCGAAGGTGATGCACACCGGCGGCTCCAGGCGAATCACGTTGGCGTTGCTGCCCGACGGCGCGACCCGCAGCGATTCGAATTGCAGCAGGTAGCCGGCAATGATGTAACCCAGCGCATCGTTGTACTGCGCCGACGCCTGCACCAGCGAACTGGTGCCGGTCAGGTCGTGCAGTTCGAACCCCAGCAGCAACCCTCGACCACGCACGTCGGCAATCACGTCCGGGTACGCGGCTTTGAGTTCGAGCAATGACGACTTGAGGTATTCGCCTTTCCTGTTCACCTCCTTGAGCATCGCGCTGTCGTTGGCAAACAAGCGGCGCAATGCCGACAGGGCGATATGGCACGAGGCATCGTCTTCGGCGAAGGTCGAGCTGTGGATGTAGCTGAAATCGTTTTCGTAGTGGCTGGCACGGATGACCGTCGCGGCAATTTTCATCAGGCCACCGCCCAACGCTTTGGACAGGCAGTAGTAATCGCCCTGCAAGTTGAAATGGCTGGCGCCGAGCAAAGTGCCGGTGCGGCCGAAACCCGATTGCACTTCGTCGATGATCAGCGGGCATTGCTGCTCGTTGCACAGGCGACGCAGGCCCAGGTAGAACTCGTTGGCGAACTCGTTGATGCCGCCCTCGCCCTGGATCGGTTCGAGCAACACCGCCGTGATCGCGCTGAAAGCGTCACGACGTACCTGCAAGGTCTCGCCGCTCCACTCAAGGCTAAGCCAATGCCGCGTGTGGCGGGCCGGCAAATCCAAGATCTGCTGGGGTTGCTGCGGATCGATGAACTCGACGTTAAGGCCAAAACGGGCGAACGGCTGACGGTACTGTTTGCCGTACGTCAGCTGGACGGTGTTCACCAGTTTGCCGTGAAAGCTGCCGCGAAGGGCGACGAATACCGGCTCGACATGCAACTGCGCGAGGTTGTGTTGACGCACCGCTTCCACCACTTGGCGCACGGTCACGTAAGACAGATTTTCCGGCAGCAATCCGGCAGGCAGGTCGAGGTCATCAACGTCCAGTTCGACATAGGCCTTGTCGCTGGCGGTCAGGTTGGCCAGGGCGAAATCCCGTTCGTCGAACTGCTTCTGCAAGGTTTTCTGACGGCGGTATTCGGCATGCTTGACGGCGATTTCCACCGATTCGGCGCCACTGTTGGAGAAGGTCGAAATGTAGCGCTCGTTGTTGTTCAACTCCCGATTGAGCGCCTCGCTGAGTTCGCGCCCCAGCATACCGGCGGCGCCACGCACGGACATCTGCGCATTGAACGGCACATCGGCGCGCAACAGGCCGCAGAGTTGGTCGACGAACTGCGGGTCATTGTGGCCAAACAACGCCGCACCGTAACCGCCCAGAAAGTCGGTGACGGTCACCTCTGCGCCTTGTTTGTCGAGGTAAAACAGCTTGCTGCCCAGCGCCCGGTGGAACTGGCATTCCAGGCCCAGGGCCTGCATCAATTCAACGAATTTAGGTCGTACGTAATCGCGGTAATCCATAAAAGTCATATCCCTTGATCAGAAAATAGAAGCGATTCATTACGTTCAAAACGGCTGACCGGCCGCCTGATAGTCGAGCTGGTAGCAGGCGCTGAAACCGTTGTCGTCACGGTTGATGATCAGGCAGTCGCGCAGCACCGCGTCCCGGCCCTCACCGAGCACAAACGGCAGCTGCGGTTCCACCGGTTGCTGCAACCCGATGATCGGCGGCACACGCTGGGCCTGCAGTGCATGACGGGACAGAATCAGGTCGACCAGGCTCGGCGCGCCGCTGAGAATGCCGGTCACCGGCACGCTACTGGTGATATGCGAGGCACCGGCGCGGGCCAGCGTCCGTGCCAGGTCGGTGTCCTTGTGCGGATCGCCACTGGCGCTGCTGACCAGCAGATCGACCTGCTTGTCCGGCAGGTTCAACGACCCCAGTCGTGGATGGGCGGTGAGTCCCGACAGGCAGGTCTGCGGCCCATCCGGTAGATCGTCGGCCCGGCGCAAAATCAATGCCGCCGCGCCTTCACCGGCAATCCCACCCGTGCCTTGGCGATCGAATGCACGCAAGGTTTGCGAACCCTCGGTGCTGATCACGCCAGCCTCGGCCAGTGCGGCCAGCGCCAACGGATCGAGTTCACTGCCGGCGCCGACCACAATCGCCGCATCGATACGACCGCTTTGCAACGCCGCGCATGCCTCGCGCAACGCCGCCAGATTGCCGGCCACGCCTTGCATGTAGGCGTTGCATTCGCACTCCAGTTTCAGCGCCAGACTGACAACCCCGAGCAAGCCGTTGCTCAGGCTCTTGAGCACCAGGAACGGGTCGAGCGCGCGCTCCCGCAACACCCGTTGAGCGAGGCGCCGCATGTCGGCACCGGACTCATCGCGGCACTCGTGGAGCAACTCGCCATAGGCCGCCAACGACGGATGGGTATAACCGCCCTGGCAGCAATAGAGGCCGTAGCGCAGCCCGTCATTGCCTGGTTCAAGCCCGGCTTCGACCAACGCCTGGCGCACCGCGCTGACGCCCCAGATCACGGCCGGCGGGCAGTAACGCTGGAGATTCTGGGCCACGTCCTGGCGACTGGTTTGATGGTCTTCATCACTGACATGCCCGAACGCCGTCACGCGCTCACTGTGGAACAGTTTCGACTGCAGCAAAGCGATACCGCTGCGGGCTTCACTGGCCGCTGACCAAAAGCGTTGCACGCCCCAGCCGCTGGGTAATACGCAACCGCTGCCGGCGATGGCAACGCGCACAGTAGCGCCCGTCATTGTCCGTGCTCCCGATATTTGCCCAAGGCCAGCGAAGTGTTGAGGCCGCCAAAACCGAAGGAGTTGCTCAAGGCAAAATCCACCCGGCGGCTGACCGCTTGTCCGGCGCAATAGTCCAGGTCGCATTGCTCATCGACCTCATGCAGGTTCACTGTCGGAGTGACCAGATCGTTCAGGCACGCCAGCGCGGTGATCATGCATTCGGGTGCGCCGGCGGCGGCAATCAAATGCCCGAACTGCGACTTGTTGGCGCTGATGGCCAGGGACCGGTAGTGCTTGTGCTCGGCGAACACACTTTTGATCGCCAGGGTTTCGGCGACGTCATTGAGCGGCGTCGAGGTGCCGTGGGCGTTGATCAGATCGATCTGTTGCGCACGCAGGCCGGCGTCGTCCAGCGCGGCTTGCATCGCCAGCGCCGCGCCCCGACCTTCGGGTTGCGGTGCGGTGACTTTGTAGGCGTCCAGGCTGCTGCCGAAACCGAGCACTTCGGCATACGGCGTCGCTCCTCGTGCCAACGCATGCTCAAGGCTTTCCAGTACCAAGAAACCACCGCCCTCGCCGGCAATCAGGCCACTGCGATCACGGTCGAATGGCCGGCACAAATCGACACCCCAGCGCTGTTCGCTCGATGCCGCGCCGAGCAGGTACAGCGCGGCCATGGTGTCGAGGTTCAGCACCGAATCGGCGCCGCCGGCAATCGCCACGTTCACTTCACCGCGACGAATCATCTGAAAAGCATTGCCGATGGCCTGGGAGGCTCCGGCGCATGCGCTGCTGATATTGATCACCGGACCTTCGCAACCCAAACCGTCGGCAATCACCCGAGCCAGTCGATCATTGCTCTGACGCAGCGAGCCCTCGGTACTGACCTGCCCGGCGCGGGGCATCAGGTGTTGCCAGCCCGGGGTGCAGCCATCCGGTGCCTGGGTCAACAGCATGTCGGCCAGCATGTGTTGGGGCGCGCCCGAAGCGCAGAGCACGGCGGCTTCACGTAGCTGTTCAGGAGCAAGTCCGCTGTCTTTCACTGCTTGGGTGGCGGCCACCCAGCCAAAACGGCTGCGTTTTTCCAATGCAACGGTCCAGGCCGGGTGGTCCTGCAGGGCCTCAGGCAACAGGCTCATATCCACGGCCGCGGCGTAGCGCACCGGGAACGTGCCGTCTTCCACCCCGTCGGGCTGCCATGGACGCACGCAATGTTCGGCGCCAAGCATTTTTTCCCAGAGGGTCTGCCATTCGAAACCGAACCCGGTCACGGCGCCCATGCCGGTAATCACAATCCGTGTCGCACTCATGTGTGCTTCTCCATGGTTTCACTGGCCAGCAGCAAGGCGCCCCAATGACCGGCGCGGCTATGGCTGACCAACAGCGTATAGCCCGGTGTCGCCGAAGCGTTGTGGGTAAGGTGCAAGGCCAGCGCGATTTCGGTCAGCAAAGCGCTGGCGCCAAGATCGCCGGTCATGGCATGAGTGCTGCGAACGTCCTGCGGTCGATCGGCGAACAGGCTCATCAGTTGCGCATCCTCGGGGTTGGCGACGATTTGCTGGACGTCACCGAGGCACAGTTTTTCCAGGCTCAGTGCCTGGTCGATCACCCGCCGGGCAACCGCTGCGCCCCGTTGCGGATCAGCGCTGTAACCCCGGGCGAACCCGGCAATGCGCAAGGCCTTCGGGTTGGTGCGCGAAGGCGTCGAGCCGAGCAGCAGTGCCGCGGCGCCTTCGCCATAAGTCGGCTCGTCTGCCTGATAGGGTTCACGCAGATACAGGGCGGGCGTCAGGTTCGGACTGCTGCTGACCACCAGCGCCGCTTCGGCACGTTGCTCGACAATTTGCTGGCAGGCTTCGATCAAGGCATCGAGCCCGGCGTTTTCCTGGGAACAGAACCCCCCCATCGGCCCGTGGCATTGCAACGCTTCGGCCACGTAGGCGATCACGCTGCTGTTGAGCAGCGTCAGGGCATGCAGCGGCGGTGTATTGGCCAACAGTTGCGCCAGTGGCTTTTGCGGTTGCTCGCCGATCGCTTGCACTGCGTCCCAGCAAGGGCTTGGCGCGTCGACTTCTGGAATGGCCGCCGTCAGGGCAATCCGTGCCGGCGGCAGTTGCAGGGCCGCGAGCGCGGGCGCCAGACGCGCCGTGCAATGCAAAAGCCGCAGGCCTTGAGGTTCGACGCTGCGCTGGATTTTGCGGTCGAACAGATCGCTGGCCAGACGCGGTGTCGGCAGCGGGTATGCCCGTCGCGTCGCGTCAAATGCCAGCGGTTGCGGCGAAGGTGGCGTTCCGAGCAGGTCGGCACATTCGCTGCCGGCGGCGTTCAGCACGGCGGCAGAATGGATGAAAACGGCAATGCTCATGTCATGCCCTCCCCAGAACCAGCGAGCTGTTGACGCCGCCGAACCCGAACGAATTGGACATCACCACATTGATCGACTGGCGCACCGGCTCGCTGAGAAACTTCAGTGAGGGGTATTCGGCGCGGTCGTGATCGTAGTTCAAGGTCGGCAACAGCACGCCGTCCCGCAGGCTGATCAATGACAGCACCGCTTCAATCGCGCCGCTGCCCGCCAGGGAATGACCGATGGCCGATTTGTTGGCAGTGAACGTCACATGTTCCTGGCACTCGCCGAACACGCGCTGCAAGGCCAACGCCTCGCAGCTGTCGTTGGCCTGGGTAGACGTGCCATGGGTGTTGACGTGTTGCACGGCGCTGCTGAGCAGCCCGGCGTCTTCGATTGCAGCTTCCATGCATTCCTCGTATTTGCTGCCGTCCCGGCTGCTGGAGGTCATTTTTTGTGCCTCGCACATATTCGCGTAACCCAGCACGCGCCCCAACGGCGCGGCTTTGCGACGTTGCGCATGCTCGGCGGATTCGAGAATGATCATGGCCGCGCCCTCGCTGATCACGAAGCCACGGCGGTCCGGCATGAACGGTCGACTCTGCTCGCTTGCCGGCAGGTCGGCCTGACACAGCGCGCCCAGGCTGTTGAACATGTAGTACGGCAACTCGTTGGCCATCAGTTCGACGGCACCGCAAATGGCCAGGTCGATTTCACCGCGCTCGATCGCGCGGTAGGCGCTGCCGATCGCCATGGTGCCGGCGGCGCAGGCATCGGAGTGGGTCGAAATGTGATCGCGGATACCGAGCATCTCGGCCAGGTGCTGGGTCTGCTGATCGACCCGGCGCCCGAAGACCGCGCTCGACGCCGCCGGGTTATCCAGCAGTTGATCCAGATCGACACGCCCGGACTCATCCATGCAGCGACTGGCCCGGTGCAGATCGTGACTGTCCGCGCAGTACTTGTTGGCCCCCAGGAACAATCCGCTGCGGGTGTGAGCAAAGGCTGTCGGGGTCAGACCGGCATGCTGAATGGCTTGTCGAGCGACGAACTCGGCCAGCACACTTTGCCGTGGATGCAGCGCAGCATTGCCGCCGAAACCCGCGGCGATCTGCTGCCACTGGCCGTCATCGATAAACCCGGCAGCGCTGTTGTTGAAGCCCAGCGCCTTGAACCGTGGATGTTCGCGAACACAGGACTGCTTCTGGCAGATCCGCTCGAACAACGTGGCGGCGTCCAGTGCCATGGGCGCCACCAGACCGAATCCGGTCACATAGACTTCTCGTGCCCGCATGAGAACTCCTACACCGTCTCTTTGACGTGAGTGGCCACAAATTGCTCCACCAGTTGGCGTGAAACCTCGTCGCCGTCGGCCGGCACCAGCCGCGCACTGCACGCGTCACAGACCACTTGCTGACGTTCGTTCAGCACGGCTTTTTGAGCGCCGCAATCGGGGCAGTTCTGCGGCAGATAGTTGAAGAGGTTGCGGCACTGTTGCGCCCAGTTGCGCACGGTGGTGGCGGCAAATACCTGCGCCGGTTGCATGCCGGACTGGAGTTGATCCGGGGAGTAGGCGCTGAGGCTCTGTTCAAGCAAGGCCTTGCCGTTTTCAGTGATGCGACCGCTGGCCAGGAACTCGCCGGCGTCGCCGCAGACAGCGACGGCGTGATCGAGCACGCTGGTTTTGGGCAAGGTGCAGCCATACTGACGACCCAGTTGAAAGCTCAGGTCGACGATGTCCAGCGAATCGGCGCTGAGATCCTCGACGATACTGCTGTTCTCATCGATATCATCGACGCTCATCACCAACAGTTGCGCGAGGATCTCGCGGGTGCTGACAATGACGTTTTCCAACTCCAATGGATTGTTCATCTCTATCTCCCTATATCGTGATTGCTTCATGAATTCCGTATGTGAGAAGTAACTTTTCCCACAGCAACTTCTGACGCGGCGGAAATCTAAACTCTGCCCTTAAGGGGAGAGTCAACGAACTATTCAAAGTTTTTTAACAACTTGAGACAGACGTCCTAACAGGCCTGCGCACCGCACTCGATTGGTGCGAAGCCCCATGCCTGCCGACTTATTTACTTAACAAAGGCTGCGTATGGTGGGGTGCACACTGTATCGTCGGCTAAATAGAGAGGGGCTCGAAAGTATTAACTTCTGGCTGACAGCACAGACGTACCAATAATAAAAACCGGATAAGAAAACAGTTATAACTTCATAACTTTCAACCTGGCCCTTAGATAATGCGCCTTGAAGATTTAGAAGCCGATCAGGCAAATCGGCACAGCGCTTCTGGGTAACTGAGTGTCGAGCACAGACAACTGACCGAGTGCGGGGCGCTATAGGGTGCGGCTTCAGTTCTCTAATCCACTGCCCCGGAGTCCACATGACCGCACCTATTACCGTTCTTCGCGATACTCATCCGCTGCCGGTGCTCGACGCCTGCAAATGGGAAAAACTCGAAGGCGACCCGCACACCGTCAACCTCAACGCCTACACCAGCGAAGACGGCAGCAAGATCATGGGCACCTGGATCTGCACGCCGGGCAAGTGGTATGTGGAATACGTGAAGTGGGAATACTGCGATTTCCGCGAGGGGTATTGCATCATCACCCCGGAAGGCAAAGAGCCGATCCATCTGCGTGCCGGTGATATTTTCGTCATTGAGCCGGGGATGAAAGGCACGTGGGAAGTGGTTGAAACCGTGCGCAAGTATTTCGTGTTTGCCTGATGCAAAAAACCGGGAGACCACCCGACGTGGTCTCCCGGTAAATACGCATTCCTTGTGGCGAGGGAGCTTGCTCCCGCTCGGTTGCGAAGCAGCCGTAAAATCAGCAACTGCGTTTTATCTGACGCACCTCGTTCACGGGCATCAGGTCCGCTTCGCGAACCAGCGGGAGCAAGCTCCCTCGCCACAAAAGCCTTTAATCACACTCCCCGGAAAAACTTCTTACTGGGGTTTGCGATAGCTGTTGATGATCGCCGAGAAGTCCTTGCCACCCTCCCCACGCTGGCTCATCGCCTGATACAACTGCTGGGCCACCGCGCCGAGCACCACCGGTTGGTGCGCCTGACGTGCCGCCTCAGTGGCCAGCCCCAGATCCTTGAGCATCAGTTCGGCACCGAAACCACCGGTATAACCGCGCGAGGCCGGTGCCGTTTCGACGATGCCGGGCCACGGGTTGTACATCTCCGAACTCCAGCAACGCCCGGTGGAACTGTTGATGATTCCCGCCAGCACGGTGGTGTCGATGCCGAGGGCATCGCCCAGCGCCATGGCTTCACTGACGCCGACCATGGAAATCGCCAGCAGCAGGTTGTTGCAGATCTTGGCGATTTGCCCGGTGCCGACTTCACCGCAATGAACGATGTTGCGGCCCATCTGCGCCAGCACCGGTTGCAGGGTCGCAAACAGTTCAGGCGTGGCGCCGACCATGAAAGTCAGCGTCCCGGCCGCCGCACCGCCCGTACCGCCAGAGACTGGCGCATCGGCCATGGCCACGCCTTGCTTGGCCGCAGCGGCTGCCACATCGCGCGCAGTCTGCGGATCGATGGTGCTGCAATCCACGGCTGGCACGCCTTTGCCGATACCGGCGAGCACACCATCCTCACCCAGCCAGACACTGCGGACATGCACAGCGGCGGGCAGCATGGTGATCACCAGTTCCGCGCCTTGCGCCGCTTCACGGGCCGAAGCGCTGATGCTGCCGCCCAGTTGTTCCAGCTCCGCCAGAACGGTTTTGTTCAGGTCCACCAGGCTCAGTGCGTGGCCGGCCTTGATCAGGTTGCGCGCCATCGGCGCGCCCATGTTGCCGAGACCGATAAAAGCGATTTTCATGTCCCGCTCCTTAACGCAAGTTGATGGTGGTGTTCACACCGTCGTTGACGCTGTCGTCATCGAACCAGCGACTGGTGACCGTCTTGGTCTGAGTGTAGAACTGCACCACTTGCTTGCCATACGGACCGAGGTCGCCCAGTTTGGAGCCGCGCGAACCGGTGAAGCTGAAGAACGGGACCGGCACCGGAATCGGGATGTTGATGCCGACCTGGCCAACGTCGATTTCGGTCTGGAATTTGCGCGCGGCCGCACCGCTTTGGGTGAACAGGCCGGTGCCGTTGCCGAACGGGTTGGCGTTGACCAGTGCGATGGCCTCATCGAGGGTATCGACCTCCAGGACCACCAGCACCGGGCCGAAGATTTCCTGGGTGTAGATTTGCATCTCGGGGGTCACGCCGGAGAACAGGGTCGGGCCGACAAAGTTGCCCTTCTCGAAGCCTGGAACGGTGACGTCGCGACCATCCAGCTCCAGCTTGGCGCCTTCCTTGATGCCGCTCTCGATCAGGTCGAGAATCCGCTGTTTGGCTTTTTTCGAGATCACCGGGCCAACGTCAGTGCCCGGCTCGCTGCCGGCATTCACGGTGAGTTTTTGCGCCAGCGCTTTCAGGTCCGGCAACCATTGTTTGGCCGCGCCCACCAGCACCACCACGGACGTGGCCATGCAACGTTGGCCCGCTGCGCCGAAACCGGCGCCAACCAGCGCATTCAGTGCTTGTACGCGATTGGCATCCGGCAGAACCACGGCGTGGTTTTTCGCGCCCATCATCGATTGCACACGCTTGCCGTGTTTACCGGCCAGGTCGTAGACGTGAGTACCGACCGCAGTCGAACCGACGAAGGAAACAGCCTTGATGTCTTTGTGGGTGCAGAGCGCGTCCACCACGTCCTTGCCGCCATGCACCACGTTGAGCACGCCCGCTGGAACGCCGGCCTCGATCGCCAGTTCCACCAGCAGCATGGTCGACATCGGGTCCTGTTCGGACGGCTTGAGCACAAAGGTGTTGCCGCAGGCGATGGCCATCGGGAACATCCACAGCGGAATCATCGCCGGGAAGTTGAACGGGGTGATGCCGGCGCAGACGCCGATGGGCTGACGCAGGGTGTAGGTATCGACGCCGCCGGCGACGTTTTCGGCGAACTCACCCATTTGCAGGGTGCCGATGGAGCAAGCGTGTTCGACCACTTCCAGACCGCGGAAGATGTCGCCCTCAGCGTCGGCGATGGTTTTGCCCTGCTCGTTGCTGAGCACCACGGCGATGCGCTTGGAGTGCTCGCGAATCAACGCCTGGAGCTTGAGCATGATGCGCATCCGCGCGCCGATCGGCGTCAGCTTCCAGGTCTGGAAGGCGCGATGGGCAGCACTGATCGCGGCGTCCACTTCCTGCGCGGTGGCGAACGGAACCTTGGCCAGCACTTGCTGGGTGGCCGGGTTGACGATGTCGTGCCACTCGGTGGTCTGGGACTCGACCCACTCGCCGTCGATCAACAGCTTGACCGTTTGCACAGTGGTTTCGTTTGGCGTGAGCGATGCGTTCATGTTGGGTCTCCGGGACGTTGTTGTTATCTAGAGAACTATCTTGAGAGCCAAGGCGAGAAAGCAGCCTTGAGATGAGGCGTGTGTCGCGAATTGGTTGTCGGACTGTTTTTGGAGTATAGATGTGCAAACTTCTAATAAGAACGCACATAAAAGCCGGTCCATCATGCAAAAAAACATCACGTCGTTAGGCTCATTGAACTGGGATGACCTCAAGTTTTTCCTCGAAGTCGCCCGCACCCGCAAGGCCAGTACTGCGGCCAAGCGCCTGGCGGTGGACTACACCACCGTGTCGCGTCGCATCAGTTCATTGGAAGCCGCATTGGGTACGCTGCTGTTCGAGAAGTCCCGGACCAGCGGTTTTGTCCTGACCACCGAAGGTCAGCGATTGCTCGGTTACGCGGAATCGATTGAGAGCACGCTGCACATGGCCTGCGAACAGGTTTCAGGCTCCGGCGTGGCGCTGTCCGGGCATGTGCGCATGGGTTGCACCGAAGGCTTCGGCAGTTTTTTCATCACCCCGCAGCTGAGCCATTTTGTCGACGCCTACCCGGCGATCTCGGTGGACATACTGCCGCTGCCGCACTTCATCAGCCTGTCCAAGCGCGAGGCGGACATAGTCATCGCCCTGGAGCGCCCAGAACATGGCCCTTACGTCTGCTGCAAACTCTGCGACTACAAACTGCAGCTTTATGCGACGCAGGATTATCTGGACAAGCACCCGCCGATCCGCCGCCCGGCAGATTTGGGCAAGCATTCATTCATCAGTTATGTCGACGATCTGGCGTTTAGCTCGGAGCTGTTGTACCTGGCGAATGTGTTGCCCGGCGCCAGCGCCAACTTGCGCAGCACCAGCGTGATCGCACAATTCGTGGCGGCGCAGCAAGGACGGTCATTGGCGATTCTGCCGTGCTTCCTCGCGGCGCAGGACTCGCGCTTGCTTCCGGTGTTGCCGGAAGAGATCAACATCACGCGGCAGTTCTGGATGTACTGCCGCGAGGACCTGCGCAAGCTCAAGCGGATCACCCTGTTGTGGGATTACATCCGTTCTGTCACCGAGCAGAATCAGAGTCTGTTGATGGGCGAAAGCCGGGAGATGTTGTTCGCCGACTAATCGGCGCTCACCACGATCGATACCCGGCGGTTTTCGGTGCGGCCAGAGGCGGTGTCGTTCGACGTCACCGGCTGACTGCTGCCAAGACCGCGCAGTTGGATGTTTTCTTCTTTCATACCCACCGTGGTCAACACTTTGCCGACGCTTTTCGCGCGACGCAGGGAAAGTTGTTCGTTGTAGGACTCTTTGCCCGAGGCATCCGTGTGACCGTCGACCCGCACTCGCTCGATGCCGACACCCAGCAAGGCCTTGCCGATCTGTTGGACGATCCCGGTGCTGGCGGCGTTCAGGCTGTCATCGTCACTGCCAAACAGCACTTTGCCGGATAGACCGAACGCCCAGCCCTCATCGGTCAGCTCGAAGCCTTGCTGTTTGAGTACAGTGATTTGCGCCGGGGTCAGCCCCTTTTGCGGTGCGGTCTGGCACCCGGTCAATGCCAGGACGGCCATGAACAAGGTGATTGCGAAAAATCGCGGGGAACGCTGGGTAATTGAGAACACGGCAATTTAGCTCCTGGTGTGTACGTGGGCGACCGGGTGCTCCGCCCCGGACGTGTGCTGCGCACCTCGGGAAAGGCGCTTGGCCTGGTACATCGCCGCATCGGCGGCATTGAGCAATGCGCCCGGGGTGGCACCATGATCCGGGTACACGGCGATACCGATACTGAGTGAAGTCAGGACCTGGGTATGACCCGGTAACGGGATGGGCTCTTCCATGCTGGCAAGGATCTTGTCAGCGATCCGCTCGGCGTCTTCGGTTTTATGCAGCGGCGTCAGCAACACCGCAAATTCGTCACCGCCCAGCCGCGCCACCAGATCCTCTTCACGCAACTGCGCCCGAACCCTGCTGGCGACGGCAACCAGCACGGCGTCGCCGGCGGCATGACCGAAGCTGTCATTGATTTCCTTGAATCGATCGCTGTCGAGAAACAGCACGGCTACGCGCTCATTGAGCTTGTGGGCATTGCGCAGTGCACGCATCAGACGGCCTTCGAAAAACGCCCGGTTTGGCAATCCGGTGAGGCTGTCGTGGCTGGCTTGGTGCGCCAGGGTTTCGTTTTCGCTTTGCAGGTGGGTCTGCCAGGACTCGAGTTCATCGAGCAAGGCATTGAAGTCGTTGCCCAGGTTGTCGAGTTCAGCGATATCGGCGGGTGGCACGCGCCGGTCGAAGGCTCGATCGCTTCGGGCGGCGTGGGCGACGGCGGCCAGGCTTCGCAGAGGCCCCGTGATCCCGCGAAGTTGTCGGCGTGCCAGATAGAGTGCGACCCAGGCGCTGATGGCCGTACACAGAATAATGCCCATCAGGCCGCTGAGCAGAAAACGCATCAAGCTGCCACCGTGACCGGTGAGCTGAATGCTGCCGATTTCCCGACCTTGATGAACGATCGGCATGTCGATGGGTTTTTCCAGAAAGGCTTTGGCGATCTGCAATTCCAGATCAGAGAGCAAGCCGCTTTCCGGTCGCTGCCAACGGGCCAATAACCGGCCTTTTTCATCCAGCACCCTGGCGTCAGCGACTTCTTCCGTGGAGGCGATCAATGCCAGGGCCTCAGTGGCAGCGGCTTTGTCGTTGAACACCACCGCGGCTTCCACGGTGTAATTGATCGAGCGTGCGATCAGGTGCAGGTTGTGGTCGGCATACACCCGCAACGCCAATACACCCAGCAGTGTCAGCGAGACGCTGGCCATGGCCACGGCGACCAGGGCGACGATCAAATGTCCCCGGCCAATGACCGAGCGCAACGTTGGACGACTACCCGGTTTGAATAGACTCATGGCGCCGCCGGCTTGCGGCGGGACAGTTGCAGCACACTGGGGTGAATGCGCACGCCGCTACGGGCGACGGAATCGAGGTTGACCTCAAAAGATACCTGATCATCAGTGACCCTGAGGCAGAACAGGCTGCCGACGGTGCATTGATCATCGCTCTCGCTGATGCTCAACACCGGGCGTCCTGTCAGCGAAGCAAAGAGTTGGCGGCGCTCGTCGTCGGTCAATTTGCCGATGTACACCGCATCGCACTCACCGACGATCGACGGATTGTCGGCCAACAGCCGGCGCACAGTGACGGGCCGGCCGGTGGCTTGGGTTGTGCCCTTGACCAGGTCGTCGGTGTATTCGGTGGGGCCGACCACGCACAGGCGCAGTTGCGCAGGCTCAACAGGCCAGCGCGCATAACTGAGAATCCCGAGGACAACCTGAGTGACCGATCTGGCACGTTGGTCGGCCATGCTCACCGGGGTTTCCGATTGAGCGAACACGACACCGGTCAGCAAGCAGAGGAGCCCCGCGAGCAGCACTTGCTTGCGGCTAACGACGCGCCCTGTCGTCCAGACAGCCACCTTCATGCGGGGGATTCTCTTCGATGTTACGAAATAATGTCGCAACGATAGCATAGCGTTTACCCCCCAGCGAGGCGGTGCACTACGGCACTTCGGACAGTTTCCGGCGTACACGCCAGCCTATCGATGGCTCGGCTCAACCCCATCGTCCAACTCCAGCATCAACCCGCTCAAGCGCTTGACCTTGCGCCGCACGGCCTCCTCAAACACTCCGGCCCGTGGCTCGATCAAGGTGAACCAGTTCTTGGCCCGGGTGATCCCGGTGTAGATCAACTCCTTGGTCAGTACAGGGTTCAGCGCATCCGGCAGAATCAACGCCGTATGGGCAAACTCCGAGCCCTGGGATTTGTGTACGGTCATGGCATAAACCGTCTCGACATCGTTGAGTCGACTCGGTAGAACAAATCGCACGCCACCCTGGCCATCATTGCGCGGGAACGCCACACGCAGTACGTGCTTGCCAGCCTCAGGCCCATCACGTTCCGGCAGTTTGAGGGCAATACCGATATCACCGTTCATCAACCCCAGGCCATAGTCATTACGCGTCATCAATACCGGTCGACCTTCGTACCACTGCTGGTCGCTGTCGATCACTCGAGCCTTGAGCAGCGCGCCGGTTACACGTTGATTCAATCCCTCCACGCCCCATGGCCCTTTGCGTACCGCGCACAACAACTGGAAGGCGTCGAAAGCTTGCAATACCTGACGCGCCCAATCGGTCCAGCGGGAGTCTTCGAGCAGGCTGTCGAGCGGTGGCCGCTGGCTGCGAAGCACACTCAGGTAGTGGCGATAACCTTGCGGTCCGTCGCCATGGCCTTCGAGCAGCAAGTGTTCCAGCGCCCGGTCGTGCTCACCTTTGAGGGGCAGGGAAAACACGTCGGCGTGACTTCGAGCAGCCAACAACGTGCGGGCTTCCTCCGGTTGCTGCTGATTGACCCATCGCGCCAACTGGCCAATGCCGCTGCCTTCACCGAAGCGGCGCGAGTGACGCAGCATCACCACTTGCTGGGCCAGGGGGTGAGTCGCGTCAGTGTCTTCCTGCAAACCGCTGGCCAGCAGGCTTTCACCACTGACCGTCTCCAGCCACTGGCGCGTCTGCGGGCTGTACCAACCGGCCTCGGCGTCGCGGCACAAATCACCGAGCACGGCGCCGGCCTCCACCGATGCCAGTTGGTCCTTGTCACCGAGCAACACCAGCCGGGCATGGGCCGGCATCGCGTCGAGCAAGTTCGCCATCATCTCCAGGTCAATCATTGAGGCTTCGTCCACCACCAGCACATCCAGCGGCAAGCGATTACCGGCATGGTGACGGAAGTGCCGGGTACCGGGGCGACTGCCAAGCAGGCGGTGCACGGTAGTCACGTCAGAGGGGATCTTGTTTCTTACGTTTTCATCGACTTCCAGCGTCCGGACTTGCTGGCTGATGGATTCTGTCAGCCGTGCCGCCGCTTTACCGGTGGGTGCGGCAAGGCGAATTCGCAACGGTTTGCCGGCCTCCACCGCTGGCGCCTGGAGCAATGCCAGCAACCGCACGACCGTGGTGGTTTTACCGGTCCCCGGGCCGCCGGTGACGATACTGAACGCACTGCGGGTAGCCAGGGCACAGGCGAGTTTCTGCCAATCGATCACTTCGCCGGGCCTGGCTGGACCGAATAAACCAGTGAGTCGCTGGGGCAAGTCATTCGGCGTTGTTTCGTGTTCAGCCAGGCGCAGGCGAAGGGCGTTGTCGATGCGTCTTTCGTAAACCCAGTAGCGACGCAGGTACAGGCGCTTGCCCGACAACACCAAGGGCCGTGATTGCGCAGCCTCACGACCATCGACCGCCAGAGCCACCAGACGGCTGGACGCCAGGACCTTGCACCAATGGGCGCCATCCAGCGCCTCAAGCAGTTGCGACGGCAACAGCATCGCGCCACTTTGCAGATCGCCTTCGGGTGGCAGCGACAGGGCAAAATCCGGCTCTTTGAGCGTCTCGAACAGGTCCAGGCAGACATGGCCGTGACCCAGTTGGTGGCTGGTCAATGCGGCGGCAAGCAACACCAACGGATCGTCGTCGGGGGCAAGCTCGTGGAGGAAGGCCACGAAGGCTTTGTCCAGCGCCCGCAGCCAGCCGCGTTCGACCCACCGCGAGAGTAAAAGCAACAAGTCATCGGCACGACTCAGGGGTGCCAGATCCGCCATGGTTTCGGCTGCCAATGACGTGGGCAGCAAATCGGCGAAGGTGCGGCTCATAACAATACTCCCTGTTCCCAGGCGGGTTCGGCCTTGGGTTCTGGCTTGCCCTGGAAGAGCCGATCCAGACGCTCGATCAGCTCTCTGGGCGGACGGGAGAAATAGACGCCCTGGGTGGATGCCCGTGTGCCGCGCAAGAACAAATACAGAGCGCCACCGACATGCCGGTCGTAATCGTAGTCGGCAAGCCGCGCCTTGAGCTGGCGATGCAGGGCCAGCAGGTACAACACGTATTGCAGGTCGTAACGATTGTCGAGAATCGACTGCTCCATGGCCTGCTCGGTGTACGCCGCGTCATCTGGGCCCAGCCAGTTGGATTTGTAGTCGGCAACGTAATATCGGCCGTCGTGTTCGAACGTCAAGTCGATGAAACCCTTGAACATGCCGTTGAGCGAGACCGGTTCAGCGGCGACCCGGGCGATGCCGTTGTGGGTGTATTGGCGCACCAGTTCATCCAGCTTGAGCACGTCGACTTTATGGCTGGCGAACCAGAATTCCATCTCGACGCGGTATTGAGTGAGCTGCTCGAACACGACCGGAGGCTGCCCCCCGCCGAGGTGCAACGAAGACTTGAGCAAGTGCTGCAACCAATCACTCAGCGTGGTGATCCAGCCTTCCCAGCCTCGGCGGTTGCAGCGGCGGGCAATGGCATCTTCCACGACTTGTGGTGCAGCAGAAAAACCTTCATCACCGGCCCACTCCAGCAAACCATGGAGAAAGGTGCCGGGGTTGGGGCCGCGAGGGAACCGATGGATATCGGCACCACCGACGGCCACTTCTCGTGGCGCCTGCGGATCGAGACGTTCATCGTCAAAGAGCTTTTGCGCCTGCGGATTCTCCGGGGCCTCGTCACTGCCCACGCTCAGACTGTCGCCGATACGCAAAGCGCTGTACGAAGCAATCCACCAGTTTTCACTGGCCTTGCGCTTGGGTATCAGCGGCGCAAGCAACGTCGCGTCATTGCGTGGCGGATGGTAATGCTCGGCCGTCGCTGGCGGCATATCACCGTACAGAAGCGCCGGGCAGTCCTGCTGGAGGTCTTCGAGCCAGCGTTTCAAACCTGCGGACTCGGCCAGAGGGGCACCACCGCCGAGCAAGTAACCCAATGCAGAAAGGTGCAGCACCGAGCTGTTGTTATTGCCGCGCTTGAGATCGGTCACACCCAGCCAGCAGGCATGTTGCGCCCGGGTCAGGGCGACATAGAGCAAACGCAGATCCTCCGCCAGACGTTCATCATCGGCCAGGGCGATCAACTCCGCAGTCGGTTTTAAAGTCACCTGCGCCTTGCCGTTTGAATCGTGGTAATGCAGCGGCAAACGGCTGCCATCCACCGGTTTTGCCGAGCAAATGAACGGCAGAAACACCAAGGGATACTCAAGGCCCTTGGACTTGTGAATGGTCACGACTTTAACCAGTTGCTCGTCGCTTTCCAGACGCAGGATCTGTTCTTCGCCGGCCTGACCGGACAACGCCAGATGCTCGGACAAATGACGAATCAGCGCTTGCTCGCCATCAAGCTCCGCAGCGGCTTGTTGCAACAACTCGGACAGGTGCAGCAAGTTAGTCAGTACCCGTTCACCGTCGCTGCGGGCGATCAACGATCGAGGCAACTGGAAGTCATGCAGCAAGCGCCGCAACATGGGCAGCACGCCTTGCTTGCGCCACAGCTCGCGATAACCGCGGAACTGCATGACCCGCGCTTCCCAGGCCAGTTCGTCCTGATTCAGCCGCTCCAGTTCCGCCAGGGAAAGGTTCAGCGTGATGCTGGCCAATGCGGCTCGCAGCGGTCGCTCGACATCCGGCTCGGCACAGGCTTTGAGCCAGGTCAGCAGGTCGTGGGCTTCTTGAGCGGCGAACACCGAATCCTTGTCCGACAGATAAACGCTGCGCACCCCGCGTGCAGACAGTTCGCCACGCACGGCCTGGGCCTCTTTGCCGTCGCGAACCAGAATCGCGATGTCTGCGGGTAGCAGGCCCCTGAAGTCCATGTCCTTCTCAATGAAACCTGCCCGACCTTCCTGGCCACCATTAAGTAACGCGGTGATTTCACTGGCGCACGCGGCGGCGAGTTTTTGTCGGTATTCCACGCCGGACAGCGGCTGATCGGCGGACAGGTGCCAGATGTTCAGAGCCGGCACGAGCTGGCCATCGATGTGCAGAACTTCTTTGCGCCCTTGGGACTCGACGGGCAGGAACGGTACCGGGTTCTCACCGTTCTTTTCACGAAACAGAAACGCGCCGCGCCCCAGCTCACGAGACTCCGCGCGCTCGAACACATGGTTCACCGCATTGACCATGCCATGGCTGGAACGGAAATTCGTACCCAGGGTATGCAGACGGCCGGCGGTGGCCTGGCGGGCTCGCAAGTAGGTGTAGATGTCGGCGCCGCGAAAGGCGTAGATCGCTTGCTTGGGATCGCCGATCAGAAACAGGCCGCCTTCAGGGTTGTTGTCTTCGATGCGATAGATGCTTTCGAAAATCCGGTACTGCACCGGGTCGGTGTCCTGGAACTCATCGATCAGCGCCACCGGAAACTGTTCGCGGATCAAGGTCGCCAGGCGTTCACCACCCTCGGATTGCAACGCCGCATCGAGGCGCAGCAACATGTCGTCGAAGCCCATTTCCGCGCGGCGGCGTTTTTCTTCTTCGAACCGTGCCCCGACCCATTGCGCAGCATGTTGCAGAACGGCCGCGTCGGGGGTTGGCAAGCCGTCGAGGCTGGCCTTGAGCCCGGGCATGGCGTCCAGCCCCGGATGACTGGGGGCGGCGCCTTTCCAGGCTTCGGCCATGCCGTCAGGCGTCAGGCGAGTGAAGCCCGTGCCGATATCCAGTTGCTCAAGGGATTCATCTTCAGCCCATGCTTTGAGCTTTTCGAACCAGGGTTCGAAATAACGTGCCTGCATCTTTCGACCATCGACACTTTTGCTCGCAACACCTTGGTGACAGATGGCAAGCAGTTCGTCCGCCCATTGGCGCCAGGGCATCTTGAGTTCGAGCAAGGCCAGTCGCCGTTCCTGCAAGCACTCGGCGATCAGCTCGGCAGGCTCCTTGCCTTCAGTGCTGTCACGCTCACTGGCGAATAAACTACGTACTCGCGGTAATAACGCCGCTGGCCCTCCCCAATTACCCCGCACCCAGTTCAGCGCATCACCTTGCATCGGATAGCAGAACAGCCGCCAGTAATCACGCAGGACTTCACCCAGCAAGTCGCTGTGATCGGTTTCCAGGGTCTGGGTAAACAGGCTGCCACTGTCAAACGCGTGCTCACGCAACATGCGCTGGCACCAACTGTGAATGGTCGAGACGGCGGCTTCATCCATCCACTGCGCGGCAATGTCCAGACGGTTTGCACAGCCGGACCACTGTTCCGGGAGGTACTGGTCACGCAACTCCGCGATGAGGCTATCGGGTGCCTGGGTCTCGTCACGAAAGTATCGGGCCGCTTCGGCCAGTCGGGTACGAATACGCTCGCGCAGCTCTTTGGTCGCGGCATCAGTGAACGTGACCACGAGGATTTGCGGCGGCAAGAGTTCACGCCCAAACCCACTCGATTCGCCACCGTGACCAAGGACCAGACGCAAGTACAGCGCAGAAATGGTGAATGTCTTGCCGGTACCGGCGCTGGCTTCGATCAGTTGGCTGCCGCTCAGGGGAAAAGCCAGGGCCAGCGGTGTTTTCGTGGTCATGAGCGCGCCTCCTCGCTGGTCAATGAACGCCAGGGGGCTTCAAGCATCGGTTTGTACAAAGCGTTGCACCAATCGGGGAAAGTCTCCTCGGCGGTCAGCGCGTCGTAATCAGGGAACTGTCGTGCGAGTGCCGGACTTTCGCGGCGTTCGCCGTCGGTGGTTTGACCGTCGCCTTCATAGGCCTTGCGAGCAGCGGTGTCGGCTTTGGCCGGGTCAGTTTGAGAGAGCCACGCGAAGGCGGTTTTCACGGCAATCGGCAGGGGTTGGCGCATGCCGGTTTGCCATGCTTGCAACAGGTTACTCAAGGCATGACGTGCAGCGCCCTGCTCCAAAGGGGCCAGTAGCAGACTGTCGTCACTGGCGACCAGCGCGGTGGTCATCGACATGCCGCTGGCGCAAGCGACCAGGTGATTGACCCAAGGTCGCGTCAGCCGATGCCACTTGCGGGTCTTGATCGAACCAATGCTGTTGGGAATCGTGGTAATCGACAACAGGCCGCCATCCGCACGTTGGTGCAGGCCACTGAGCCAGCCTTCCAGGCGCAGGCCTTCCAGTTCCAGATTCACAGGCAACGCACTAGTCAGCGGCGTTGGCCACAACGTAAGGAGTTGTTGATAACGCTGCAACAGATCCGGCAGCGGTTCGATCAACTCTCGCTGCAGGCATTCGCCGAAACCGGCCATGGGCAAGAGCCCACTGTTTTGCAAACGTTTAGCACGGGCCTCAAGCGCATGATCGACGTGATCCAGTTGCCCGAGCGCCGCTTCGAGCAAACTGTCACTGAGGCTATAGCGTTGGAGAGCGTCGAGTACAAAGGGCTCTTCGTCGGCCAAGGGGGCATCAGCCGCTTCGAAGAACACCTTGAGTCGCTGACTGAAAAAATGTCGCACGGGATTGCGCAGGAAATCCTGCAATTGACCGAGGCTCAGCGGCTCTTCCTGAACATAGGCATCAAGGAGCTTGATGTCCGTTGCCTGTTCACTGGCTTGATGAAGCACCTGCCACTCGCTTGCGAAACTGAACAGGTCATTACCTTCATGAAAATAGCGTGCGCTGAAGGGTTGCAGCGGGTGCTCCTGAGTCACCGATTCCAGCAGCTTTTCACTGTCGACCTGTAATCGCCAACCACCGGCAAGATGATCGCGCAGTTGACCAATCAGTACCGAGGCTGGGCGCTCGCTATTGTCCCGAATACTACGGCCGACCCAACTGATATAGAGTTGGTCACGTGCCGACAACAGGGCTTCCAACAAGAGATAGCGATCATCCTCGCGCCGGGAACGATCACCCGGGCGGTAATCGCTGCCCATGAGATCAAAGTCCAGCGGCGGTTGTGCACGCGGGTAATCTCCGTCATTCATCCCGAGCAAACAGACGAGTTTGAAGGGGATCGCCCGCATCGGCATCAAGGTGCAGAAGTTGACGGCTCCGGCCAGAAAACGCTGGGACAGCCGGCCCTGGTCGAGGCCTGCCAGCCAGGCTTCACGGACCACGGTCAAGGGCAGCTCATCATGCAAGCCCACTGATTCGCAGGTCTCGAGCCAGGTTTCCCGCAGTTCTTCGAGTTGACCCAGCAAGTAGTCGTCATGTTCATTGCTGGCCTGGAAGAACAACTGCACCAAAGCTTGCATCCTGACGCCCCATTGCTTAGGCGGTGCAGGTTGAGTCAGTTCCTGATGGGCAATCTCCAACGCGTCCAGCAGCGCAACCAAAGGACCGATGAGCGCAGCATCCAGACCGCCAATCTCGTCGTAAGGCTCAATGCCTTCGCAAGCAGCGGCGCTGCCGACGGCATAACCAAGCAGCATCCGGCGCAGGCCAAAACGCCAACTGTTTTGCTCCAGTTCTTGAGGCAAACCCAGACCCGCGCGCTGCTCGGCATTCATCCCCCAGCGAATACCAGCGCCTTCGATCCAGCGATGCAGGGTGGGCAGGTCACGTTCCTCGACACCGAAGCGAGCGCGCAGTGCAGGAACATCCAGCAAATCGAGGATCTCACTGACGGGGAAACGGCTGTCGGGCAGTTTGAGTAGATGTTCGACAGCAATCAGCAGTGGATCACGACCGCGCTGGCCTTGATCCGCCAGTGTAAAGGGGATGAAGCGCGGATCGAAGCGATCAATTTGACCGAAGACTGCACGGATATGCGGAGCGTAGCTGTCGATGTCCGGAACCATCACGATTATGTCGCGAGGCTTCAAGTCTGGATCGGCACTGAAGCGTGCGAGCAACTGATCGTGGAGGATTTCCACTTCGCGCTGGGCGCTATGGGCGATGTGGAAACGAATGGATTCGTCCTGATTGAGATCGACAGGCGGCCAGAGTTCGCGGGTTTCATTCAAGGGGCGCAGTTCAAGGATGTCGTCCTGCAACTGGTTGAGCATGGTCTGTGGCTGGCTATCACTGAACAAGTCGATGCGCCCATCACGGAATGCCGAGCGGTAGCTGTTGGGATCGTCGTAGCTGTCGAGCAGATTGATGTAGTCCCGTCCCTGCTTGCCCCATGCCGCCAATAGCGGATGTGCATGTTGGTGAAGGGTTTGCGGATCAAGCACGACAGGCATTCCGCTCTTGCGAGCCTGGCGCTTGTATTGATGCCGCAGAAGGTCTTTATCGGCGACGATGTCTGCCCAATGATGACGACATGGGTTGTGTACGCAAAGCAGAACCTGGCTGAATCGCGCCAGTCCGGCGAGAGCTTCGAGCGCTTGCGCCGGGAGAGAGGAGATCCCGAAAACGATGACCCGGGAAGGTAATCCGCTGGGGGCCACGTCGAGGCTGTTGATGCGCTCGATGAACCGTTGATGAACACCGGCACGGCTTTGCGCCATGCCTTGCTCACCCACATCCAGCAACAGAGCCCGCCATAACTCTGCCTGCCAGCAGTTGGCTGGGGTCAGGGGCTTGGCTTCGCCTCGGCCGTTTCGCAATTGATGACGACCGTCCGCCCAATCTTCAAGCCAGTCGGCCCGGTATACCTGGTATTGGTCGAACAGATCAGCCAGCCGCTCGGACAGTTGGTAGCGTTTGCGCAGGTCAGTGTCATTGGTAAGGAAGCGTTGCAGCGGTTCGAAGTGCGGTTGATTGATCAACTGGGGAAGCAGACGCATCAGACGCCAGGTGAGTGGAGCTTTATCGAGCAGGGATTTGACCGGAATTTCATCACGACCCAGAACCATGCGATAGAGCTGCCACATGAAGCTGCCTGGGAGTTGAACGTCGATGGCTGCCGCAATGCCGCAGCCACCCATGTCGTCTTCTTCAGGGTCTTCAGCCAGAGCCAGTTTCAGCCACTGGGCGATGCCGTTGCTCTGTACCAGGGCGATTTCATTTTCCAAGGGAGCCAACGGGTAGCGGCGCATCCAGCTGACCACCAGACTGCGCAACTCGTCCAGGCGGTTACCGTGAACCACCATAAAACCAGCACTGAGGGACGTCGCGTCCGGCATAAAGGCTTCCTTGGAAAAATACAAAAGCTAGGGCCGAACCTTAGCATTGTCGGGAGACTGTGACAGCCGGGAGCCGTCCGATGTTGCTGTACGAACTTTCCTGCGGACAAAACAAAACCCCTACCTGCATACGCAGATAGGGGTTTCGGAATTTAATCTTGACGATGACCTACTCTCACATGGGGAAACCCCACACTACCATCGGCGATGCATCGTTTCACTGCTGAGTTCGGGATGGGATCAGGTGGTTCCAATGCTCTATGGTCGTCAAGAAATTCGGTAGCCAGGTCGTTTGCCTTACGGCGCACGCTCCAGCGAATGGGTATGTGATAGATCTCGGTGTTTGTGAACAATCGAACTTTCGGTTCGTTTCGTCTTCACACACCGCAATCTGGTGCCTTTTCAGGTCAGCAAATTGCTTGGGTGTTATATGGTCAAGCCTCACGGGCAATTAGTATTGGTTAGCTCAACGCCTCACAGCGCTTACACACCCAACCTATCAACGTCGTAGTCTTCGACGGCCCTTCAGGGGACTCAAGGTCCCAGTGAGATCTCATCTTGAGGCTAGTTTCCCGCTTAGATGCTTTCAGCGGTTATCTATTCCGAACATAGCTACCCGGCAATGCCACTGGCGTGACAACCGGAACACCAGAGGTTCGTCCACTCCGGTCCTCTCGTACTAGGAGCAGCCCCTCTCAAATCTCAAACGTCCACGGCAGATAGGGACCGAACTGTCTCACGACGTTCTAAACCCAGCTCGCGTACCACTTTAAATGGCGAACAGCCATACCCTTGGGACCGGCTTCAGCCCCAGGATGTGATGAGCCGACATCGAGGTGCCAAACACCGCCGTCGATATGAACTCTTGGGCGGTATCAGCCTGTTATCCCCGGAGTACCTTTTATCCGTTGAGCGATGGCCCTTCCATACAGAACCACCGGATCACTAAGACCTACTTTCGTACCTGCTCGACGTGTCTGTCTCGCAGTCAAGCGCGCTTTTGCCTTTATACTCTACGACCGATTTCCGACCGGTCTGAGCGCACCTTCGTACTCCTCCGTTACTCTTTAGGAGGAGACCGCCCCAGTCAAACTACCCACCATACACTGTCCTCGATCCGGATAACGGACCTGAGTTAGAACCTCAAAGTTGCCAGGGTGGTATTTCAAGGTTGGCTCCACGCGAACTGGCGTCCACGCTTCAAAGCCTCCCACCTATCCTACACAAGCAAATTCAAAGTCCAGTGCAAAGCTATAGTAAAGGTTCACGGGGTCTTTCCGTCTAGCCGCGGATACACTGCATCTTCACAGCGATTTCAATTTCACTGAGTCTCGGGTGGAGACAGCGCCGCCATCGTTACGCCATTCGTGCAGGTCGGAACTTACCCGACAAGGAATTTCGCTACCTTAGGACCGTTATAGTTACGGCCGCCGTTTACCGGGGCTTCGATCAAGAGCTTCGCGTTAGCTAACCCCATCAATTAACCTTCCGGCACCGGGCAGGCGTCACACCCTATACGTCCACTTTCGTGTTTGCAGAGTGCTGTGTTTTTAATAAACAGTCGCAGCGGCCTGGTATCTTCGACCGGCATGGGCTTACGCAGTAAATGCTTCACCCTCACCGGCGCACCTTCTCCCGAAGTTACGGTGCCATTTTGCCTAGTTCCTTCACCCGAGTTCTCTCAAGCGCCTTGGTATTCTCTACCCAACCACCTGTGTCGGTTTGGGGTACGGTTCCTGGTTACCTGAAGCTTAGAAGCTTTTCTTGGAAGCATGGCATCAACCACTTCGTGTTCTAAAAGAACACTCGTCATCAGCTCTCGGCCTTAGAATCCCGGATTTACCTAAGATTCCAGCCTACCACCTTAAACTTGGACAACCAACGCCAAGCTGGCCTAGCCTTCTCCGTCCCTCCATCGCAATAACCAGAAGTACAGGAATATTAACCTGTTTTCCATCGACTACGCTTTTCAGCCTCGCCTTAGGGACCGACTAACCCTGCGTCGATTAACGTTGCGCAGGAAACCTTGGTCTTTCGGCGTGGGTGTTTTTCACACCCATTGTCGTTACTCATGTCAGCATTCGCACTTCTGATACCTCCAGCAAGCTTCTCAACTCACCTTCACAGGCTTACAGAACGCTCCTCTACCGCATCACCTAAGTGATACCCGTAGCTTCGGTGTATGGTTTGAGCCCCGTTACATCTTCCGCGCAGGCCGACTCG